>CALILP010000162.1 GCA_938016515.1 uncultured Paracoccaceae bacterium | reverse complement strand
CGCAGCAGTCGGGCCGCGCGTGACTGGGCGCTTAGCCGTCAGGCCCGCCGTATCAAAGCACCAGAGGTCATCTGGACAGAAGACGATGATGAGGTTGCACCGGCCGTTGTCTTGGCACCGGCGCAGGCCGCAGAATAACTTAGGGGCCGCTTCTGGCGGCCCTTTTCACGTCCAGATCAGATCGGGATCAGCCCAGTTGGGTGCGGCGCAAAAAGCCAAGACCCAGCAAGCCCGCAGCCAACATTGGCAGGGCCGGTGGCACTGGGATTGGTGCTGTAGCGTCATAGGTGATGCTGCCGCCGGCGGCAAAGGCAATGCCACTCATGTTGCTGAAGAAAACGCCGTTGCGGGTTTCACCACCGTTGTTGATGCTGACAAAGTCGTTCACCGCTGTGGTGAATTCAAAAACGATTTCCAGTGCGCCATCAGCCAAAAGACCAAGCGCGTCAGTGGCCGACACCAAAAGGTTTGCGTCCGTCAAAGAGTTCGTACTTTGGCTACAAAAATCGGAAATCCCAAAGCGCGAGATTCCAAAAGAATCGTTCGATCCATTAAAGTCGCATCCGACGCCATAGCTGATCCCATCAAGGAACAACTCAAAGCTTTCAGAGCCTGCGTTCAGATCACCAATGAATGAAAAATCCAGCGCAAGGTCGGATTCTACATCCGGGTCCAGCCCGGCCAAAAGGAATGAGACGCTGCCCGGCCCGTCGTCAAAACTTGCACCGACACCAAATGACTGCGTCATGGTGACGGCCTGCGCAGCTGTCGCACTGAGAAGCAGTGCAGCACATGAACCAAGGATTCCGGTTTTCGACATCAAAAAATCACCAAAGCATAAGCCACCCGCGGATTGGTTAACGCGCAATTGTGATCAAAGTTTGCAACTCTTTGGCTGAAACTACGGCAGCGCTGATGCGCTAGGCGGTCACATCTTCGTCCGCCTGGCGGTTCCACAGATGCGCATAGCGCCCATCCTGACCAAGCAGATCATCGTGTTGGCCCTGTTCGACGATCACGCCGTCTTCGAGCACAACAATTTGATCAGCATCCGCAATCGTCGACAACCGATGGGCAATTGTAATGGTGGTGCGGCCTTCAGAAATCGCCTTCAGCTCGGCCTGAATTTCCATCTCGGTCTCGGTATCCAGCGCTGACGTCGCCTCATCCAACAGCAGGATTGGCGGGTTTTTCAGAAGCGTCCGGGCGATCCCCACCCGCTGCTTTTCACCGCCCGACAACTTCAAACCACGCTCGCCTACCGTTGTCTGATATCCATCCGGCAATGAGGTGATAAAATCGTGGATTTTCGCGGCTTTCGCAGCCCCGATAATCTCTTCCTCTGACGCGCCGGGCCGACCGTAGGCGATGTTGTAATGCACGGTATCGTTGAACAAAACCGTGTCTTGCGGAACGACGCCGATGCTTGCGTGCAAGCTATCCTGCGTAACATCCCGCACGTCTTGACCGTCAATGGTCAAGGCACCGCCGCTGACGTCATAAAACCGGAACAACAACCTTCCGATGGTAGACTTGCCCGATCCAGAGGAGCCTACAATCGCAACCGTTTGGCCCGGTTCCACGTCAATCGAGACACCCTTCAGGATCGGCCGCTCCGTATCATAGCCAAACTGCACATCGCGCAGGGCAACCGCCCCGCCTTGCACGTCAATCGGCTTGGCGTTCGGTTTGTCCTTCACCTCTGCAGGCTGGCCTAACAGATCGAACATATCCCCCATGTCGATCAAAGCCTGCCGGATCTCGCGATAGACAGTACCAAGGAAATTCAGCGGCATGGTGATCTGGATCATGTAGGCATTGACCATCACGAAATCACCAACCGTCAGGGTGCCATCCTGAACCCCAATCGCGGCCATCACCATGACCACAACCAAGCCAGTTGTGATCAGAAGCGACTGGCCGAAGTTAAGGAACGCAAGCGAATAATTCGTCTTGATCGCCGCCGCCTCGTAATTCTGCATGGCGCTGTCATAGCGATCAGCCTCCCACTTTTCGGCCCCAAAGTACTTGACCGTCTCAAAGTTCAGCAGGCTGTCGATGGCCTTTTGGTTGGCGTCGGTGTCCTGATCATTCATTTCTTTGCGGATTTTCACCCGCCATTCGGTAACCTTGAAAGTGAACCAGACATAGGCTGCAATGGTCAGAACGACGACCGCCAAATAACTGGCGTCAAACAAGAAAAATAAAACGACCGAGATCATCAGCAGTTCCAGCACCAGTGGTCCGATTGAGAACAGCAAGAACCGCAACAGGAACTCTACGCCCTTTACGCCCCGCTCCATCACCCGGCTGAGGCCACCTGTTTTGCGCGTGATATGGTAGCGCATCGACAGGCGGTGAATGTGGGTGAATGTCTCTAGCGCCAGCGTCCGCAGCGCTCTTTGTCCGACCTTGGTGAAGACGACGTCGCGCAGTTGCTGAAAGCCGACATTCATCAGGCGGGCCAGCCCGTAAGCAATCGTCAGGCCAACCGCCCCAAGACCCAGCACGGTCGCCGCATCAGCACCATCTGGGGCCAGCGCGTCAACGGCTTGCTTGTAAAACACGGGTGTTCCGACAGCGATGACCTTGGCAAGGATCAACACTGCCATCGCGATCACAACGCGGTAGCGTACCCAGACCAATTCTGGGGCCTTGGGCCACAGATACGGGATCACCCGCTTGATCACGTTCCAGCCCTGCACTTGGGCGTCGTTCAAATTTGCATCGGTTTTCGTCAAGCGCCGCATTCATCACTCCGGTCGGTCCCTCTCACTTATCAAGTAAGCAGCGGTTTACCAGAGCGATTGCGCTTATTGTGACGCTTGTGGAAGGCGGAACACCTGACCTGGATAGATCAGGTCAGGATTGCGAATCTGATCGCGGTTCGCTTCGAAGACGGCGACATACATGATCCCGTCGCCGAACTGCTCTTCGGCGATCGCCCAAAGTGTGGCACCGGGCTGCACTGTGCGCACAGCCACGTCAAATCCAGAGGCGGAGGTATCGATGGCCATAATAGCCGCAACCGCAGAGCGTTCTTCGCGTTTGAAGGGGGTCTCGATGCGGGATTGAACGTTTCCGTCGTCATCAATTTCGTCGACCCGAAGAGTATACACGCCTGTATCAACATCTGGCAGATCGATAGACCAATCGCCATCAGCTGTGATCCGCGAGGTCGTGATCGGCTTGTTGTCCAGATACACCTGCACAAATCCATCCGTTACCGCGCGGCCAGCAAGAATCACCTCGCCCTTGGTGTCATAGGTGATCGTATCAAGTGCAATGTTATCAATAAGCTCTGGCTTGCTTGCGCCGGGGTCGGCACGTTGGATCACCCTGACCCCGTCCGCGTCCGCAATCAGTGTCGGCGGTGCGGACACGTTTGGTGCGCTGCCGGGATCGCTTGGCAGCGCCGTTGGGCTGGCAGTATCAACATCAGGGGCTGCAGCACTGCTGATATCTGCAGAAGCAACCACAGCGCCCGCAGAGGCGGCATCCACATCAGGTGCGATGCCCGTGTCGCCGGACGCACCAATTGCAGGTGCGTTCTGCGACAGCGGAACCGATGCAAAAGCAACTGCGTCAGACGGCGGCACAATGACACTTTCCGCAGAGACAATGGCATCACCATCCGGATCACCGATCAGACGAACCCGACGGGGTTGATCTGCAGCAGCGATGAAAACCACCGCCCCGAATGTGCCATCCTGTTCGGTGACGACACGGTCCAACTCTTCACCGCCCAGCATGATCGCAACCGTCTGGCCGGGTGTAGCGCGACCCGCAATGATCGTCGTTTCATCCGGGTTGCGAAAGAACGTGTCGATGGCCGGGGCCATTGCTGCGATCCCAGAGGGTTCGTCGCCAACCGTTGGGGCCTCGTCACTGGCAACAACAGCAGTCTCCGAGGCACCCTCTTGAACGGTTACCGCTGCGCTGGCTGCCAAATCTGGCGTTGCGACAGGTTGTCGGGATTGGTCAAACCAGACCGCGCCACCGATCAGGAAGGCGACAGCAATAACGCCAGCTGTGATGGCTTTTGCATTCGATGCGGATGACACGCGTGTTAGTCCTTTGATAAGCCAGCGTCCGAAAGGGACAATTGGCCAGTTGAGACAACTTATCAACAGAGTTATGACCGGTCAAAGCCTCTGCAATGACGAAAGTATGATCATGTCCGACCTTTTGCGATCTGTTTGCGTGTATTGTGGGTCACGCGACGGCGCTGACACGGCTTATGCCGCCGCCGCAGAAGCAACCGGGGCAATGCTTGCGGCGAATGCGTGGCGGCTGGTTTATGGGGCCGGCGATGTGGGCTTGATGGGCCGGGTGGCACGCGCCACGCAAGCTGCCGGCGGCAAAACATTTGGGGTTATCCCGACACATCTTCTGGATTGGGAAGTCGGTAAGCGCGACTTGGATACCTTCATCATCACCGAAACCATGCATGAGCGGAAGAAAGTCATGTTCATGAACTGCGATGCAGTTGTGGTTCTGCCCGGAGGTGCCGGATCACTTGACGAGTTCTTTGAGGCCCTGACATGGCGTCAGCTTGGACTGCACACAAAGCCTGTCTACTTACTGAATATCAACGGCTTTTGGTCCCCACTGAAAGCCCTCGTAGATCATGTCGTCGACCAAGGCTTCGCGGAATCAAGCTTGCTGGACTACGTCACCGTGGTTGACGATGTCCCCTCATTGGAATCCAGTCTACGTGCTGCCCTGTCCTGACGCAGGCTTGCACCCGAATACAGGATCAACGCGGTCCAGATCAGCGGAAAGGCAATGCCGTGCCATAAGGTGAACGGCTCTCCAAAGACGAACACCGCGCAACAAAACTGCAAGGTCGGATTGATGTATTGTACGATCCCGATTGTCGACAACCGAACCCGGCGGGCAGCATAGCTGAACAACACCAATGGGGTGGCCGTTAAGGGGCCTGACAAGGCCAGCAACACATGCGTACCAATGTCATGGCCGCCCGCACCACCGGTTCCGAATCCCACGATCCAGACCAAGGCAAACGGGGCGACCAACGCGACCTCTGCGGTAACAGACACCACGGGTCCGACATCCAGCTTTTTCTTGATCAGGCTATAGGTGCTGAAGGTGGCCGCTAGTAGCAACGCCAACCAAGGGGGCACGCCCAGACCCACGGCCAGCACCACAACGGCACCAGCCGCCAGCAAAACAGCACCCGTTTGGACCCGACCAAGCTGCTCTGCAAACACAACGCGGCCGAGTAACACAGCCATCAACGGGAAGATGTAGTACCCTAGCGACGCATCCAGCGCCTGCCCCACACTTATTGCGTAAATAAACCCAAACCAATTGACCGAGATCATCACAGCCGCAAGCAACGTCACCAAGAAACTGCGCGGCTGGCGCAGAAGTGCAAGAACCAACCGCAGCCGCCTTTGGATCATCAATATTGCCGCAAAAAAGATCAGGGACCACAAGCAGCGATACGACAGCACCTCGACCGGCGGCACGTCAGTTAACAAAGCGTAGTATAGCGGCGACAAGCCCCAAGTGCCGCAAGCCACCAAGACAGCGATGATGCCCTTCGCGCGTTGTGTCATGAGGCCAACCCTTTCGGCTGGCATCTGCGCACTTCAATGGCCAAGTCACAAGAACGAAAAAGCCCGCCGCAATGTGCGACGGGCATTTGTCGAAAAAACAACTGTCAGATCATCACATGCGCGATGCGACGTTCTCCCAATTCACGAGGTTATCCAGGAAATTTGTCAGGTAAACCGGGCGCTTGTTGCGGAAGTCGATGTAGTAGGAATGCTCCCAAACATCGCAGCCCAGCAGCGCCGTCTGTCCAAAGCACAGCGGGTTCACGCCGTTCTCTGTCTTCGTCACTTTCAGGCCGCCGTCAGTGTCCTTCACCAACCAGCACCACCCAGAGCCAAACTGGCCTGCACCTGCAGCAGAGAACTGCGATTTGAATTCATCCACAGACCCAAAGCTATCCTTGATCGCAGCTTCCAATTCGGAAGGCATCGCGGATTTGCCCGGCCCCATCATCTCCCAGAACTGGTTATGGTTCCAAAGCTGGCTGATGTTGTTGAAGATCCCGTTCTGGGCCACGGCAGACTTGTCGTATGTCCCAACGATGATCTCTTCGAGGGTCTTGCCATCCCACTCTGTGCCTTCAATCGCCTTGTTGCCGTTTGTGACATAGGCGTTGTGGTGCAGATCGTGGTGGTATTCGAGCGTCTCTTTCGACATGCCGTTGTCGGCAAGTGCGTCATGAGCGTAAGGCAGATCGGGAAGAGTAAAGGCCATGGTCTGGCGCCTCCTGGCTAGGATGTTTCGTTACCTCGTAACAAAGCGCAAAACCCGGCCGCGTCAACCCGTCGCGGGACCAAATTGATCTGTCAATTGCCGCTCAGATACCCGACGGGCCCCGCCTTGGCCGATGCGGCAAGCAGATCAAAGGTATATTCGGCGACAGACCGAAAGCAGATCACCCGGAATGTCTGATCGTCTTCCATCCAAAATGCAGCCGCAACCTGACCCAGACGCGACCTGCGGAAATCACCAACCTGAAAGCTGTCAGAATGCAGATCAACCGGGGCCAGTTTGGCCAGCACGTCCCGCACGTAAGGGCCATTGAGCATGATCATGGCGCGGGCATCGGACACGTTCGAGGCCAAATGGTGCTGCCCATTCAATGCCTTGGCAATCGCGTCCAATGCAGATCGAACTGACCCATACGGCACAATAAGCAAGACCTCGTCCGTAGACATCCAGCAAAGTGCGTTCTGACCATTGATGGCAATCTGCCCCTGATCCGGGAAGGTTGTGCCCGTTAACTTGGTACAAACCGCCCGCAAGGATTTCGCTGATAAGTCGCCGCGCAAGGCAATCATGCCTTGCAACCCCATGTCGGAAACTGTGACATCTGCTGCCGCAACTTTGCCACTCAAAACACTGACAGGATTAGACATTCTGCTTCTCCCCCTCAGGGTCATAAAACACCTGATCAACAATTTTTACCTGCACGGGTGCACCGTCAGTATTGGTAAACGTCAGGACCTCGCCCATGCGATCCGGCCCCATGTGAACCAAGCCCATAGCGATGCCCTTCTGAAGCGTCGGTGAATAATAGGTCGAGGTCACACGGCCTTCGGTATTTTGCTGGCCATTGTCATTGGTGCCGGCGGATTTGGCATAAGCCCCATCAGGCAAAACCGATCCGTCTACCGTCTCCAAACCCACTAGCTTCCACCGGTTTGGATCGGCCATATGGCTGCGCTGTTGGGCCCGCTTGCCAAGGTAGTCGTCCTTCTTCTTCGACAAGGCCCAGTGCAAATTCAGGTCTTGCGGAATGACAGTCCCATCCGTTTCATCGCCGATCATGATAAAGCCCTTTTCGGCCCGCATGATATGCAGGGCCTCGGTGCCGTACGGCATGATCCCGAACTCTTCCCCAGCGGCGAGCAGCGCATCCCAAAACGCACGGCCCTGCGACGCATCCACGGCGATCTCGTAGGACAATTCCCCTGAAAAACTAATGCGGTAGACCCGAACGTTAAAGTCACCCAAGGTGCCATCTTTCCACTGCATAAACGGCAAGGTCTCTTTCGAGACATCCATGCCACCCAGCTTTTCCAGCAACTGACGCGCTTTCGGGCCGACAACCGCGACCTGCGCCAATTGCTCGGTCACGTTGGACACATAGACCTGCCAGCCCCACCACTCGCACTGCAGCCAGTCTTCCATCCAGCCGTGAATACGATCAGCCCCGCCGGTGGTCGTGTGGCAAAGCCATGTCTGCTCATCAATCCGGGCCACAACACCATCGTCTGACAGAAATCCGTTTTCGGAACACATCAGGCCGTACCGACATTTCCCGACCGGCAGCGTCGACATCATGTTGGTGTACATCATATCCAGGAACTTGCCCGCATCGGGCCCGCTGACAATCAGCTTTCCTAGTGTAGATGCGTCCAGCAACCCAATGTTTTCGCGGGTATTTCTGACCTCTCGGTTCACAGCATCGTGGACTGTCTCGCCGCTGCGCACAAAGGCGTAAGGCCTGCGCCAATGCCCAACCGGTTCAAAATCCGCACCGTTGGCCGCGTGCCAATCATGCATCGGGGTTTTGCGAATAGGTTGGAACAGATCATTCTTCGCCACACCGGCAATCGCGCCTAAGGAAATCGGCGTATATGGCGGGCGGAAAGTCGTTGTACCAACATCCGGAATATCGCTGTCCAGCGCTTTCGAAAGAACAGCCAATCCGTTGATGTTACTCAACTTACCTTGATCAGTTGCCATCCCTAAAGTGGTGTATCGCTTGGCATGTTCGACACTTTCAAAACCTTCTTGGGCTGCAAGTTGGACGTCGGACACCTTCACGTCATTCTGGAAATCCAGCCACGCTTTCGCCCGCAATTCTTGCTTGGCCCCTTGCGGCATCAGCCAAACGGGCTGAATCGGCTCTTGCGCCTCGTCATAGCCTTCAGGGGCAGCGACTGCCTTGCCTTTTGCGCCTGCAGCAACCGCAGCTGCGAGTCCCGCTGCAAAGGCATCAGACAGGACTTCGGTTGTGAACAAATGACCATTGGCTGTACCGGCTGGTAGGACAAAACCTTGACCGTCTGCACTCAAAGGCGGACGATCCGCATCAGGCCGGAACATGGCTTGTTCGACGTCCCAGTTGAGCTTGCCGCCGCAATGAGACCAAAGATGCACAACCGGCGACCAGCCGCCGGACATGGCAACGCAATCGCAGGAAATCTCTTCCAGAATCGCGCCTTCACCGGCTTGTGCGCAGATTGCAACGCCCGTGACACGTTTGCCGCCCTTCACTTTCGCGATACCCTTCGAGGTCTCAACCCGAATGCCCGCTTCACGCGCTGCACGCACCAAGGGGCCGTCTGCGTCAGCACGTGCGTCAATGATCGCAGGGATCTCAAGGCCCAATTCATTGAGGACCAAAGCCGTCCGATACGCGTCATCGTTGTTGGTCACAACAACCGTCCGATCCCCCAACGAGACCCCGAAATTCACCGCGTAATCGCGGACCGCCGCGGCAAGAAGAACGCCCGGCAAGTCGTTGCCTGCGAATGATAAAGGCCGTTCGATCGCGCCTGTGGCTGTGACGATTTGCTGCGCACGGATCCGCCAAAGGCGATGACGCGGACCTGTGTGGCCGCCTTCGTGCAGATGCTCATAAGCCAGTGCGTAACCGTGATCGTAGACCCCAGACCCCATGCAAGACAGCCGCATCCGAACGTTCGGCATCGCATCCAAAGTAGAGATTGTCTCATTAATCCAATCGGTTGCAGCCTTGCCTTCGATCTGCGGCATATCTACCGCAGCACGGCCACCCCAGCTTTCGGTTTGTTCCAAAAGCAGCACCCGCGCGCCTGCGTGCCCTGCTGCCAAGGCAGCAGAGAGGCCCGCGATACCGCCGCCGACGATCAGGACGTCAACGAAGGCATGGTAATGTTCGTAGGTGTCGGTGTCTTTCTCGGTTGGCGCTTTGCCCAAGCCCGCTGATTTACGGATGAAAGGTTCGTACACGTGCTTCCACAAGGGACGCGGGTGAATGAACATTTTGTAGTAGAAACCAGCAGGGAGGAACCGCGACAGATGCGTATTGATCGCACCCACGTCGAATTCCAGCGACGGCCAGTGGTTCTGGCTTTCGGCTTTCAGGCCATCATGCAGTGGCGTGGTTGTAGCCCTTTGGTTCGGCTCGAACGCTGCCCCTTCGCCCATGTTCATCAGGGCATTCGGCTCTTCCGCGCCAGCAGAAACGATGCCGCGCGGCCTGTGATATTTGAAAGAGCGCCCGACCAACATTTGGTCGTTTGCCAGCAAGGCAGAGGCAAGCGTATCCCCTGCGTATCCCTTTAAACGCTTGCCATTAAAAGAAAATCTTAGCGGTTTACTGCGGTCTATCAAGCGACCGGCGGTGGACAAACGAGTGCTCATGCTGTGCCTTCCCAGACCCAATCGGGGTGTACGGCGCGGATTTTGTCTTGCACGTCTGCGGGCGGTTCCAGCGTTTGTGCCGGATAGGTGCCAAACACTTGCAACGTCACCGTGCAACGCGCCGCAAGGAACCACTTTCCGCAGCCGTAGGCGTGACGCCAGCGTTCCAAATGCACACCTTTGGGGTTCTTTCGCACGAAGAGATACCCTTCAAAATCAG
This sequence comes from uncultured Paracoccaceae bacterium, assembly GCA_938016515.1. Classification (GTDB taxonomy): domain Bacteria; phylum Pseudomonadota; class Alphaproteobacteria; order Rhodobacterales; family Rhodobacteraceae; genus Yoonia. The sequence continues at coordinate 22,363 of CALILP010000162.1, read as the reverse complement.
CATCCGAAGACTCGGGTCCGTAGCGTTTCAGATGCGCCTCACCGCCGGGGTGCAGATCGGTTTCGTCGGCGTCAACGCCGCAACAAGGACAGTGCAAAATCAGCATGGTCCGGCCTTCAAACTGTGGGAAAAAGGTGTGCACAACTTGTACACCGCGCGTACACCGCGCGTATGCCACCGATGCACGTGAATAGGGGCGGCAGCTATAAAGCAACCGCCCGTATTCGGGGGTGTGTGAGGGACACGTGTCCTAGTTGGGTGCGGTTTCCGTGAGAGATGCACCGCTGGATTCACCGCCTGGGGAGCGGATCGTGTTTTCGAGCAGGGCATACGCCACGACACCAATAAGAAGTAGTGCCGCGACAAACAGGCCATTTCCGCGGGAACTTCTTGTGGCGCGTCTGGGAGATGAGAAATCGACCATGTTGCCTTCCGTTCTGCCCACCCAACAATGACGTTAGGCATGACATCGGAATTACACAACCGGACCGGGACCTTAGAGGGCAATGCGCAATCCTTGGCCGAAAGCCAAGACCTGACTGCGCCGAAAAGCGCCGATAACCCTATGGATGTATACAAATCAGGAATACAATCTATTGTTGTATAGCGGAGTTTATGCGAGGCTGCGCCCGGCAGGGAATCGTCCTTCGTAACCATTAGTGAGCCACCCCGGCTGCCACGCTTTCATCGATAAACTTGCCTTCGCGGAATCGGTACATGCTGAATTCTTCTGTCAGCGGCGACTGTCCTTTCGCCATCAGCTCTGCCATGGCCCAGCCGGATCCCGGAATAGCTTTGAACCCGCCTGTCCCCCAGCCACAGTTCACAAAAATGCCATCCACCGGCGTCTTCGACAGGATCGGCGACCGGTCCCCCGTGACATCCACGATCCCGCCCCATTGCCGCAACATCTTGAGCCGGGACAACATCGGGAAGGTTTCGACCAAGGCCCGCACCGTTTCTTCAACGTGGTGGAAAGACCCGCGCTGGGTGTAGTTGTTGTAGCCGTCGGTTCCGCCCCCGATGACCATCTCGCCCTTGTCGGATTGCGACAGGTAGCCGTGCACAGTGTTGGCCATCACGACGATGTCCATGCAGGGTTTGATCGGCTCTGACACGAGCGCCTGCAGGGCCACAGATTCGATGGGCAGACGGAAGCCCGCTTTTTCGGCCAGGACAGATGCGTGACCCGCAACAACCATGCCCAGCTTGTTGCAGCTGATGTCGCCTTGGCTGGTTTCTACACCGGTTACCTTGCCGCCCTCTTGCTTGACGCCGGTGACTTCGCACTTCTGGATGATGTCCATGCCCATGTCCGAACATGCCCGTGCATAGCCCCATGCTACGGCGTCATGGCGCGCCGTACCGCCCCGCGCCTGCCACAACCCACCAAGGACTGGATAGCGCGGACCATCGATGTTCATGATCGGGCAAAGCTCTTTGACCCGGTTCGGCCCGATCCATTCGGTTGTGACCCCTTGCAGGGAATTCGCGTGGGCTGTCCGCTGATAACCCCGTACTTCGTGATGCGTCTGGGCGAGCATGATCACACCACGGGGGCTGAACATGATGTTGTAGTTGAGGTCTTGGGACAGCGTCTCGTACAGGCTGCGCGCTTTTTCGTAGATCGCTGCTGACGGGTCCTGCAGATAGTTGGACCGGATAATCGTAGTGTTCCGACCAGTGTTGCCGCCGCCCAGCCAGCCCTTTTCGATGATCGCCACTTTGGTGATCCCGAAATTCTTGCCCAGGTAATAAGCCGTCGCCAGACCGTGCCCGCCTGCCCCAACGATGATCGCATCGTAGTGCTTTTTCGGCGGACGCTTGGCCCAGGCACGCTCCCAGCCTGAGTGGTGGCGCAAGGCTTCGCGCGCGATTGCAAATGCAGAATACCGTTTCATCCCGGGTGGCCCTTCAGCGTGGCGTCGTACCTGACATCGTTAGTGGACCGGAGGCCCGGTGGAAAGGATACTGCCTGCGGCGGAAAGTATCGGTTTTGCGACATTCTGCGGGTGTCGGTTTCGGTCCTGTCATGCTCGTGATGTCGCATCCTCTTTTCGCCACCGATGAAGGGGGTTAGGTAGGGGGGAATTCACGGCCCATTCCGAAGGACCACCATGACGTTTTGGATCATTTGCTGCCTGCTGACTGTCGCTGTGACGGCTATGATCGTTGTGCCGATGTTCCGGCCGCCACAGATCGAGGCAGAAGACCCGCAGATCGCCTTGTATAAGGCCCAGCTGGCCGAAGTGGATCGTGATGTCGCCCGAGATGTTGTGGCCCCGGAAGATGCCGAACGCGCCAAGGCCGAAATCGCCCGTCGTTTGATTGCGACCGCCAACCAAAGCCATGCTGTTTCGGAAAGCCCGATCACGCGCCCCGTTGCTGCGGTGACTGCCCTGGCTGTTGTTGGCTTGGCCGGGGTGACCTATTGGTCATTGGGTGCGCCGGGCTATGCCGATCTGCCCCTGAAGACCCGTATCGCTTTGGGTGACGAGGCCCGCGAGAACCGCCCCTCTCAGCAAGAGGCCGAGGCCGCGGCCCCCCAGCTCGATCCGCCCGATGTCCCCGAGGACTATCTGGTGTCAGTTGAACAATTGCGCACGCTGGTCCCTTTGCGTCCCGATGACCTGCGTGGATGGGAGTTGCTGGCCTTCCACGAAAGCCAGTTGCGTGACTATGCCGCTGCTGCTGCCGCACAGGCTCGGGTGATCGCGATCAAGGCCGATGCCGCCACTGTCGATGATCTTGTCCGCCACGCTGATCTGCTGGTGGCCGCCGCAGACGGTTTTATCTCACCCGAGACCGAGGTGGTCGTGCGTGAAATCCTGCGTGTGAACCCCCAAAGCATTCCCGGCCGCTATTACCTTGGCGCACTGTTCGACCAGACCGACCGCCCGGATCGCGCTTTGCAGCTGTGGCGCAGCATACTGGAAGCCGGTGCCGGTGAGACCTTTCACCTTGCGATGGCCCGCCGTCAGGTCGAAATGACTGCCGCCCGCGCTGGCATCACCTACACCCCACCAGACCCGCAGGAACTGGCGATGGAGGATGTGCTGGCGTCGCAAGATCTTGACGACGATGCCCGCGCTGAGATGATCAGCGGCATGATCGCCAGCCTGGCCGATCGCCTGGCCACCCAAGGTGGGCCCGTCACCCAATGGGCCCGGCTGATTGTCGCATATGGCGTTGTGGGCCGCACCGATGACGCCAAAGACATTCTGGCAGAGGCGCGCGGTGTTTTTGGCGCGTCCCAAGAGGCATTGGCGGTTCTGGACGAGGCCGCAATGCGGGCTGGTTTGTCCCAATGATCTGCGAAACACCCGAGGACTTTGCAGCGGCCCTGCCCGCTTTTGGTGCCATTGCCGGTCTGGATTTGGGCACGGTCACAATTGGCGTGGCTGTATCAGACGGGATGCGCCATGTCGGGTCGCCGTTAGAGACGATCAAGCGCAAGAAGTTTGGCGTTGATGCGGCCAAGCTGTTGGAGATTGTCGCAAAGCGGGACTTGCAGGGGTTGGTGCTGGGCCTGCCGCGCAACATGGATGGCTCTGAAGGCCCGCGCTGTCAGGCGACCCGCGCCTTTGCCCGCAACCTGACAAAGCTGACGGACCTGCCGATCACCTATTGGGATGAGCGTTTGTCGACCGTTGCTGCCGAACGTGCACTGCTTGAGGCGGATACGTCTCGCAAACGTCGTGCTGATGTCATCGATCACGTAGCCGCCGGCTATATCCTACAAGGGTTGCTGGACCGTCTGGCGCATATGAAAGATCAGGCATGACTGACAGCACCGACAAAATCTGGAAACGCGGCGAGATCGAAAGCCCCTGCGTAAAGGTCTGCGTCATCCACCCTGAAACACGGCTATGTACCGGATGCCTAAGAACGATTGATGAGATCGGGGCCTGGTCACAGATGGCCCCCGACCTGCGGTCACAGATCATGGCAGAGTTGCCCTCACGCAAAAGCCTGCTGACGCAAAGGCGTGGTGGGCGCGCCGGGCGATTGGCCCGCGACTAGGTCTGTGGAAAAACGAAGCAGCGATCCCTGCGGATCATCAGCCAAAGTGGTGTGCCGGGTTTGGGCAAAAAGACGGATGGAACCTGCGCCTTGAGGACTGATCCATCATAGTCCATCGCAAACTCGACCAGCGAGACATCCCCCATGAACCGCGACCGACGCACGATGCCGCGTGCAGGTGCGCCTTCGGCTGGCGTTGGGTTCGGGCCTTTTCCATGGCGGTCGAAGTCTATCTTCAAATGCTGAGGCCGGATCACGATGTTGACTTTGGTTCCGTTGGGAACGCCCGGGGCAAGGAACTGGCCAAAGGGTGTTTTGGTTAACGCACCTTCCACTTCACCCTCGATCACATTGATATCGCTAAAGAAAGCGGCAGCCTGAATGTCTCTTGGCGCGTTGTAGATATTGTAGGGCGCGCCGCGCTGCACGATTTGGCCGTTGCGCATCAAGGCGATTTCGTCGGCCATACGCATTGCCTCGCCCGGTTCGTGGGTGACCAGCAGAACGGCGCTGCCTTCGTCTTTGAGGACTTCAAGCGTTTCATCCCGAATGTCGTCACGCAGACGATCATCAAGGCCGGAAAACGGCTCGTCCATCAACATCACGCGGGGTTTGGGCGCAATGGCGCGGGCAAGGGCAACGCGCTGTTGCTCGCCGCCTGACAGTTCATGCGGATAGGCATCCGTGTGCCGCGACATGCCCACTTTGTTCAGCAATTTGGCGACCCTATCGGCAGTGTCCGCCTTGGTGCCCTGCAAGCCAAAGCCGACGTTTTGCGCGACGCTCAGGTGTGGAAACAGCGCGAAATCCTGAAACATCAAGCCAATGGAGCGGCCCTCGGGTGGGACAGTCTGTGATGGATCGCAGACGACATTGCCATCGACCAGAATGCTGCCCTTGTCCTGATTTTCAACGCCCGCAATCATCCGCAGTGTCGTTGATTTTCCGCAACCCGACGGCCCCAGCAGGCAAGTCACCTGACCTGGCATGACCGTCAGACTGACGTCATCAACCACCGTTCGGCCAGCGAACACCTTGGACAGGTTGCGGATCTCAAGGCGCGGCGCGGTCATTGACGATGCATACTCGACTGAAACAATTGGGTTTTGCTGTCCCTAACAAGTGCCAAGGATCAGGGCAATAGACTTAGCGTGAATGCACAACCGCCAACAATCTTGCCATTGACCTGTATGTGCAGGTGATGTTGGCCCGGATACAGTTGAAAGGTGGTCGCGTTACCTTTGAAAACATGTCTCTTTTTGAGAGTGACTGGCTTGCCTGCCTTCGTGTCCAATACCTTCAACTTGAACGTCTTTGGCGCGGTTTTCCCGTTCGCCTTAACGAAATCGATGACGTAGTCGACGATCAGCGGCGCGTCTTTGGGCGTGGTCAGGGTGACGGACACCTCTGCCGCGTCCCCCATCGCCAGCGCATCCGGCGTGATCTGCACGTCTTGCGCATCCACCGTCACATCAGGGTGATACCCCAGATGCCCCATCGCCCCCGGATGTCCTGCTTTGATCAAGCCACGCAGTGTATGGCGCGCCATCCAGTGCCGCTCTTTTGCGTTTTGTTGGTTCAATTGATCCCATGAGGCCAAGCGATCAAGAACAACATCCGGCGCTTTCTTCGTGATGTCATTCAGATGGTTAGCGACCGACCTTGTCACATACCGCGTAGGGTCAGCATGAAGCTTATCCAGCAATGGTAGCGTGTTGTCCGGTGTCAGCCCAACGTTTTGCCCCCACGGTAGACGGGGTCGCGTGCCTTCGCTGACCAGACGCCTGACGTGGTAGTTTGGGTCAACCGCCCAATCCTGCATCCGCTCCAGCACCGCGTCCTGATAGGTGTTCAGAAAGGCCCGGATCGAAAACTCCATTGAAAAGCGCTTTGTGATGGCCTCCAGCAGATCGAGACTGGTTTCAAGGTGCCCCTCAAGGCCATGATTTTCCACGTAAAACCCAAGGGGCGCGTGGATGAAATGGCCAAAGTCATCGTCCGTTTTGGACGGGTCCAACGGGTCCGGAAGGCCTGCGTGGATTGCCTTGGCAGCTGCAGGGAAATCGGGCGGCAGGTGATCTGACAAGACCGTTGCGATCCAGCTGATCCGCGCCTTGAGTTCAAGCGGCGCAAGGCCCGCCATGACCTGTTCCACGAAGGGGCCGGCTTTGAAGACGCCCGCTGCTTCGAACTCTTTGCCCAACCGGGACACGGTGTCCCGATTGAACAAGTCGTCTTTCATGCTGTAGCCAGCGGTCATCCCCTATAGCGTCGCGTTAATCGCGCCCCCATCGAGGACAATGTTCTGTCCGACCATAAAGCCCGCGTGCTGCGAACACATGAAGGCGCAGGTGGCCCCGAACTCTTGTGCTGTGCCGTAACGCCGTGCCGGGATTGTCGCCTGCCGCTGCTTTGTCGCCTGATCGATGTCGATCCCCTGTGCGTTGGAAACGGCCGTATCAAGGCTGACCGCACGGTCTGTCGCGTGAATACCCGGCAACAAGTTGTTGATCGTGACCCCGTGCTCGGCGACCTGACGGGCTGTCCCCGCCACAAATCCAGTCAGACCAGCGCGCGCTGTGTTGGACAGGCCCAGTTGCGGAATTGGTGCTTTGACAGAGCCCGAGGTGATGTTCACGACCCGGCCCCAGCCCCGGTCGATCATGCCCGGCAAGGCCGCCTGCATGAGTGCGATGGGTGCCAGCATATTGGCATCAAGGGCCCCGATAAAATCATCCCGGTTCCAGTCGGACCACAGGCCCGGAGGCGGACCGCCTGCGTTGGTCACGAGGATATCAATGTCGCCTGCGGCATCCAGACAGGCTTTGCGGCCTTCTTGGGTTGTCACATCTGCCGCCACGGTCACCACATCCACACCGAACCGACTGCGCAGGTCTGCTGCTGTTGCTTCCAGCGCCTCGGCACCGCGCGCGTTGAGCGTCAGATTGACCCCGGCTGCGGCCAATGCCTCGGCGCAGCCCCGGCCCAGACCCTTTGAAGACGCACACACAAGAGCCTGTTTACCCTTTATCCCAAGTTCCATGATACATCTCCTGTTATATGGTTTCACACGGCCTAGCATTCCCCGTGTCAGGGGGCAATCGGGGCGCTATGCGTTGACGCCAAGCACGGGCCTCAATACCGTAGGGCCGCGGTGTGACACACCGTTGATTTGTAGTGGGACACGCATGTCATCTTCGGAAAAGACGACGACGGAACAAACCGTTACCGTGTTTCGCGGTGACGATTTTATTGTGACCGAAGGTGTCGCAGAAGGCGACGCGCTGTCGTTTGCTGATGAACTGGTGCTTGACGATATTTATCAGCTGCGCCGCTCTGCCACGCGGGCCCGGTTGACGCTGGGTTTTCACGGACCTAAGGCCGCGTTCACACTCGCCGCAGGCAGTGAGGTCGGCACCGTCGGGAACGACGTTGTTTTGGATTGCTGCATCACGGTGATGGCCCCTGACGGCACCACCTTTGACGCGCTGGTCTTTGTCGAGGTCGAAAGCGGCGGCGTTGAAGATATCTACGTTTTGCCCTTGGCCACATTTGCACCCGATACCGCGTATCAGTTAGTAGGCCTTGATCGCCATACTGCCACCACCCGCTTTGCAGAGGTGGCCTGCGTGTCATTCACCCGTGGCACGCATATTACCATGGCCTCTGGCCGTCAGATCCCGATTGAGGATTTACGCGCCGGCGACAAGGTTCTGACTCGCGATGACGGCCCGCAGGAAATCCGCTGGGTCGGTCAGACCACCTTGCGCGCCACGGGCAGCTTTGCCCCAGTTGTGATCAAAAAGGGTGCTTTGCATAACGAGAACGATCTGGTGGTCAGCCCCGATCACCGGTTGTTCGTCTACCAACGTCAGGACCGCCTTGGGGCTGGACGCTCGGAGGTGCTGGTCAAGGTCCGTCATCTGATCAACGGCGACAGTGTGGTTCAGCAGGACGGCGGTTTTGTGGACTACTTTCAACTGCTGTTTGACGAGCATCAGATCATCTATGCAGAAGGCATTGCAGCTGAATCGCTATTGATAGATCCGCGCACCCGTGCGGCCTTGCCTGATGATGTGAACACGCAGGGTGCGGGCCACACCCATCGCCCGCATCTGGACTACGAAGTGCAGGAAAAGCTGTTATCACACCCAGACGCGGTGGAGCTGTTACGCAAAGCGTCTTCCAACAAAACCAGCTAGTACCCTGACTAGGGTCAGAACCCATGAATTTTAGATCATTAGCTTTGATTTCACTAAGTGTCAGTGGTTTGGGCAGCGCCGGCCATAGTTATTCTACGGACAAGCTGGCCATACCGCTGAGATGACGTGAACTCAAAGCCCGTTGCCCCAAAGGGGCGCCAGTCGAATATTCGCATGCCTCCGGCGTGACGCGTGCTGCTGATTTTCCCTGTGATCCTTTGCCCAGAAGGGTATTGCGCAGCAATGTCCCGAGAGGAGGCGTTACATCTGCTTGAAAGAGAGCGACTATTCCTGCGCAGCGTTTGGGGCGAAAATCGGACCAGTAGCCGTTGCCCCTCACCCAGTCACAGAAAAAATCTGCTGCACTGATGCCCCAAAATGAATGGGTCCTGACCCTAGGGCTGGCGCGCAGCCTGAAAGTCGCCCGACAGCGCTGACGGCTGACCGCGCTCCAGCACCTGACCTGAGACGTTCCCGGTCGCTGCTGTTTCTCCTGTGCCCAACACCTCGCCCCGCATTTGACCCAATACCAGATAATTGCTGGTTCCGGTCAGCAAGCTGCCGTTGATGTTCGTGACAAAATCCAACCCGCCGTCGCTGTCGTCCAGCGCCCCAGTATTGACCAGCAGGTTGCCTGTATAGGTGGCCGTATCTTGGTGAAACCCGGTTGCGCTGCCTGTCACAGCCGCCGCCATGTCGTCGAAGTTCACTTGCAAAGACAGATCCCCGTCCAAGTCCACAGGTGACCCGCTGGATGGCGACAAGAACCGCAAGCCAATAACCCCGTTATATGTGGCTGCCCCCGTTGGCACCGGATCGACATCCGGAATGATGGGTACAATGGGTTCACGTGGAATGATGTCGGACCCCGACCCGGACCCACCAGCCCCGCCACAGGCCGACATAGCAGCAAAAAGTATCAAGGTCACATAACGCATCCTCCCTTCATCGCGGATCATGCTTAACAAAGCGTTACCTTTGGCCATGTGCAGGTCACGTCCACGATTGCCCTTTGCCCCCTGCCCGCGTACACCCCGGCCCATGACAAATCGCCCCGCACTCCCCCCCGAAATCGCCCGCCGCCGGACCTTTGCGATCATCTCGCACCCGGATGCGGGCAAGACGACCCTGACCGAGAAATTTCTGTTGTATGGGGGCGCCATTCAGATGGCCGGACAAGTGCGCGCAAAGGGCGAGGCACGCCGGACCCGGTCCGACTTTATGCAGATGGAAAAGGATCGCGGGATTTCCGTAAGCGCCTCTGCCATGTCATTCGATTTCGAAAAATACCGGTTCAATCTGGTGGACACCCCCGGCCACTCTGACTTTTCCGAGGATACCTACCGCACCCTGACTGCCGTGGATGCAGCCGTCATGGTGATTGATGGCGCCAAAGGTGTGGAAAGCCAAACGCAGAAGCTGTTCGAGGTCTGCCGGTTGCGCGACCTGCCGATCCTGACCTTTTGTAATAAGATGGATCGCGAAAGCCGGGATACCTTCGAAATCATCGACGAAATCCAAGAAAACCTCGCGATTGATGTGACCCCTGCGTCCTGGCCCATTGGTGTCGGCCGCGAGTTTGTTGGCTGCTACGACATTCTGCGCGATAAGCTGGAACTGATGGATCGGGCCGATCGCAATAAGGTCGCAGAAAGCATCCAGTTCAGCGGTTTGGACGATCCAAAGCTGGCCGACCATGTCCCCGCGCATTTGCTGGAAAAGTTTCTGGAAGAGATCGAGATGGCGAAAGAACTTTTGCCACCACTTGATCCCCAAGCCTTGCTGGACGGCACGATGACGCCGATCTGGTTTGGCTCTGCGATGAATTCTTTCGGGGTGAAAGAGCTGATGGATGGGATCGCCACCTACGGACCTGAGCCACAGGTGCAAACCGCCCAGCCCCGCAACATCGCCCCAGAAGAGCCTAAAGTCGCAGGTTTCGTGTTCAAAGTGCAGGCCAACATGGACCCCAAGCACCGCGATCGGGTGGCTTTTGTGCGTCTGGCCTCTGGCCACTTTGAGCGGGGCATGAAGCTGACCCATGTCCGGTCGAAAAAGCAGATGGCGATCACCAATCCGGTGATGTTTCTGGCCGCGGATCGGGAGTTGGCGGAGGAAGCCTACGCCGGCGACATCCTTGGCATCCCAAACCATGGCCAATTGCGGATCGGTGATACACTGACCGAAGGCGAAGCGATCCGCGTGTCCGGGATCCCGTCCTTTGCGCCGGAATTACTGCAGGCCTGCCGGGCTGGTGATCCGATGAAGGCAAAACACCTTGAGAAAGCCTTGATGCAGTTCGCTGAGGAAGGGGCCGCCAAGGTGTTCAAGCCGACGTTTGGCTCTGGTTTTATTGTCGGTGTTGTGGGGGCCTTGCAGTTCGAGGTTTTGGCCTCTCGGATCGAGTTGGAATACGGCTTGCCTGTGCGGTTTGAGCAATCGCAGTTCACATCCGCCCGCTGGGTTTTGGGTGAGAAGGACGCCGTTGAAGCCTTTGGCGCAGCCAACAAGCAGCACATCGCACAGGACAATGACGGGGACGTCGTGTTCTTGACGCGGTTACAGTGGGACATCGACCGGGTTGCACGGGATTATCCAGATGTGACGTTGTCGGCGACCAAAGAGATGATGGTCTAGTATCGTTTATCTGAAATTAACCAATGAGGGCGCAACGTGCCCTCATGTTCACCTTTCGTTTCATATTGACCCTTTTGATGCTGGCCGGCTGCAGCGGTCCGCCAGACGTCACAACAGGTAACAACGTCCATACCGGTCGCAGCTTTGCCTTTGCGAAACCGCAACGGCTTTACGCGGACGCGGTCACAGTTCTCTACGCGGCCCCGGCTTTTGAACGCGGGCCAGACAGCACGGGCTATCACATACTCGTAAGCGTTGCCCGCAATGATCTAAACTACCCCAAGATTACCGAGGCGTGGTCTTTTGGAACGCGGCTAGCATATTCAAAGAAGGACCGGCGACGCAATTTCTGCCATCCGGTCTGCGACCGCGAAGAAACAGGGACAATCCATCTCAGCCGGGCCGCGTTTGAAACCTACGCACAAACCGGCTTTGCCTTTCAATTGCTTGGCAAACGCGGCGCATATCACGGTGTCATCTCTGCGGAAGCGTTTCAATTTGTCCTCAACCAGATCAAGATCTGACAGACTTGCCCCTCCTTCTTTTGGTCAAAAAAACTTCGGAGGTGTGGAGGCCGCGCTTCCACCGGCTTTGAAAAAGCGGCGCGCCACGCTAACCTCGGGCACATGCCTCTTCAAAACCGCGTCCTGCCCACAGGCGAAATCACTGCAACCCCAGCAAGGGGGACCCTGACCGGCAATCGCGGGATTATTCACCGCGAGAATAAAACTCTGGGCACGTCCCGGTGGTCGCATCATGCGTGGATTTGCTGCACGCTTGACTGGCAGGGCCGCAAACGACCGGTCATGACGGGCCGGAACTGGACCGAGTTGTTCTTTCTCGACGAGGCTGCAGCCCTTGCCGCCGGCCACCGGCCTTGCGGCTATTGCAGGCGGGTCGCCTATCGCACGTTTGTTTCTCATTGGGAAACGGCAGCGGGCACGCGGCCCAGTGCAAAGGACATGGACAGGGTCTTGCACCCCGCACGGGTTCGGCGGGACCGGACACAGGTGCGATACAACGCAAAGCTTACGGATTTGCCGGATGGGACCTTTGTATTGATAGAAGATGCGCCGCACTTGGTTTGGAAGTCAGCCCTGCACCCTTACACACCCGAAGGATATCGTTCCGCGGTTTCTTGCAATCCGCGTGCAATTGTTTCCGTTTTGACGCCAATACCGATCGTTCGGGTCTTGGCTGCAGGGTATATGCCACAGACGACACTGTCCTGACGTCCCAAATCGCTGATTTCCTTGACCTATGCCGGTCATCCGCTTAGGACGGCCTTGTCCAACGTTCCGACAATCCGGTCGGGCGGGCCGCTTTCAACTGTGCGGCCACAGATGCCGCAATTTTGAAAGGCGCATATGACCAAATTCTCCGATCTGAACCTAAGTGATAAGGTTCTCAAGGCTGTTGCCGAAACCGGTTACGACACGCCCACACCTATTCAGGAAGGGGCGATTGGCCCTGCTTTGGAAGGGCGAGACGTTTTGGGAATTGCCCAGACCGGAACCGGCAAAACAGCCGCTTTTACGTTGCCGATGATCACCCTGCTGGGCCGTGGTCGCGCGCGTGCACGGATGCCTCGGTCGTTGGTTTTGGCACCAACACGCGAATTGGCCGCACAGGTTGCCGAGAATTTTGACGCTTACGCCAAGTACACGAAGCTTTCCAAGGCCCTGCTTATTGGTGGGACGTCATTTAAGGACCAAGACAAGCTGATCGACAAAGGCGTCGATGTGCTGATCGCGACACCGGGCCGCTTGCTGGACCACTTGGAGCGCGGCAAACTGATTCTCACAGATGTGAAGGTCATGGTTGTGGATGAAGCCGACCGCATGCTCGACATGGGGTTCATCCCCGATATCGAAGAGATATTCAAACGCACGCCCTTTACCCGTCAGACCCTGTTCTTTTCGGCCACGATGGCCCCGGAAATCGAACGGATCACAAATACCTTCCTGTCGAATCCGGCCAAGATCGAAGTGGCCCGTGCCGCCACGACGAACACCAACATCAAGCAAGGTGTTGTCATGTTCAAAGGATCGGCAAAACCAAAAGAGCCGTCTGAAAAGCGCGAACTGCTGCGCAAATTGATCGACGCAGAGGGCGACGCCTGCACGAACGCCATCATTTTCTGCAACCGGAAGTCTGACGTTGATATCGTTGCCAAGTCATTGAACAAGTACGGTTATCAGGCGGCCCCTATTCACGGCGATCTGGATCAAAGCCACCGGACAAAGACCCTGGATAAGTTCCGCGACAATGAGTTGCGGATTCTGGTGGCCTCTGATGTGGCGGCCCGTGGTCTGGATATTCCGGCTGTGACCCATGTTTTCAACTTTGACGTCCCCAGCCATGCTGAAGATTACGTTCACCGGATTGGCCGGACGGGCCGGGCCGGACGCAGCGGCACCGCGATCATGATCTGTGTGCCCCGCGATGAGAAAAACCTCGCGGATGTTGAAGCGTTGGTGAAGGAAGAAATCCCGCGCCTAGACAGTCCGATGGCGCAGGCAACCCCTGCCCCCGTCAGCGATGAAACCCCTAAGGAAGACAAACCGAAACGCACCCGGTCGCGCGGCGGACGCAAGGCGGCTGAAAAGCCTGCCGAGGAGGCCGCATCCGTTGAAACGGCCCAGCCTGCCGAGACCGCAGCCCCCGTCGAGAAACCGCGCCGGGATCGGGAGACCAAGCGCCAGCCGGACAAGCAACCGCAAGAGGCACGGTCCCGTGGTGGCAAGGGCCGTGGCCGTCGTGAGGAGCCCAACAAGGTTGTGGGCCTCGGCGAAGAGCCACCTGCTTTCATCGCGATGAGTTTCGCCGAACGCGCTGGCCAGTAAGTTTGCCAAAATCCTCTTTTTGTGAACGCCGCGCTCTCGACAGGGTCGCGGTGTTTTGCTTTGTGACATTAAATGTCCGGAGTCACACATGTTCCCTGCCCGCGCCGCACCGTATCTTTTTGGCTTGATCCTATCGGGGCTGATGACGTTTTGCGTCACGGCGATCGCCACATGGCGGGCTATCGGGTTTGGGGATGGCTTTGGCGGTGTCTGGATGGGCTCTTGGGTGGCAAGCTGGGCCGTCGCCTTCCCACTGGTACTGGTGATGGCGCCGGTCACCCGTAGACTGGTTGCGCGACTCGTGCGCCTGGAAAACGGATAAACAACGCACTTTCTGCACCTAAAGCCTGCGAATTTCATTCTTTTTCGAACGCAGTGGCACCGCGCTTTGAGCCCCCATTTTCTATTTGGACGCACGCACTTCTGACAGCCGCAACTCGACGATCTGCGTCGGCAGCGTTGCAAATTCCACCTCGGCCCGCTCGTACACGAACCAGCCAAGTTCGGGATCAACATGCTGGGTGATCGTTGTTGGGCCACCACCGTTGAAGACTTCCTGAAAGGTCATCTTCCAAAGCTGTTGCCCATCTTCGCCAGCCACACAACAGGTCTGAGTGAAACGCCCTTTTGCAGAACCGCCCCTTTCCCAAATGACCTCTCGTCCGTCGACATAAGGTGTGTATTGACCCGGTGGATACAGCACGTCTTCCAGATAGCCGTACTTCATGTCCTCGATCAGGCGCGTCGGCACCGGATCGCCGAGATCGTAGAACTCAAAATAGCCTGCAAATATGCCATCGGTTTGACCAAGTGAGCAGGCCTGCGTGTCCAACTCACACAACGCAAAGGTGACGATATCACGGTCGACCTCAACAATCGTCAGCTCTGCCACGTATTCGCGCGAGGGTGTATCACCTTCCTGCGACGTCACATCATAGACAAACACCGTATCTATTGCAGGAAAGCTTTGTGCCACCACCGCAGTTGTCAGCGACGCGAAACAAACCGATCCTGCAATAGTCTTGAACATCATGCGTCCTAGCTGAGCCGCGACGTGATCACCATGACCTCTGGCTTTTTGCCGATCTCGGATTGGCAGGTCCGGCGGGCAATGGTTTTCAGTTCTTTTTCCAGCTTTTCGTCGTCGCGCAGCGTTTTGGCCTCTGCCCGGTTGATGAACTGGCTCAAGTCCTCTTCGATGACATCAACCAAGGCCGTGTTGGAATTTCCGGTTTCCGCCATGCCTTTGACCTCGACCCACGGATCACCCAGCGGTTCGTCGTTCTCGTCGATGATCAGGGTGACAATGACCTGCCCGTTGAGCGCCATGCGGATACGATCCCGGATGACCCCATCGAACTGGCCAACTTTAGAGGAGCCGTCGAGATAGGTGCGGCCCGTCTCGATATATTCCGCTACAGTGGGCGCGTTGCCTGACAGGTCGATCATCATACCGTTCACGGCCACGATGCCGGTGCGGCCGCTGGCTTGAGCGATCTTAACGTGTTCACGCAAATGCCGGTGTTCCCCGTGCATGGGGACCACGATCTGCGGTTTGGTGATCTCGTGCAAGGCCTCGATGTCGGGGCGATTGGCGTGGCCAGAGACGTGGTATTTGCCCCCGTTGTCATCCACCACATCGACCCCCAGCTCCGACAGCTGGTTCATGATACGGATCACACCCCGCTCATTGCCGGGGATTGTCTTGGAGGAGAAAAGGAAGGTGTCCCCTTCTTTCAGTTTGATGCCCAGGTAGTTACCGTTCGCCAATTGCGCCGATGCCGCGCGGCGTTCGCCTTGGCTGCCGGTGACCAGCAGCATCACATGTTCACGCGGCATTTGCAGCGCATCTTCGGGGCTGACCACAGCCGGGAAGCCCTTTAGGATGCCGACTTCGGTGGCGGTTTCCACCATGCGCCGCATCGCCCGGCCCAGCAGGACCACCGATCGGTCGGCGGCTTGAGCTGCCAGTGCCAGCGTTTTCAGGCGCGCAATGTTGGAAGCAAACGTGGTGGCCACGACCATGCCAGTCGCGTCTTTCATCAACTCTGTGATTGCAGGGCCGATGGTGGATTCAGAGCGGCCCGCCTCTGGTGAGAACACGTTTGTGCTGTCGCAGACCAGCGCTTTGACGCCAGGTTTGCTGACTTCGGCCCAAAGGTTTGCATCGAAAGCTTCACCGACACCGGGTGTCAGGTCGATTTTGAAATCACCAGAGTGCAGGATGCGTCCGTCCGGGCTGTCGATCACAAGGCCAGAGCTTTCGGGGATCGAGTGCGAAATCGGCAGATAGGAGACTGTCAGTGGCCCGCATTTGATCTCTTCTGGATATGTGCCGACAACGTTCACCACTGAGTCCGGTAGCCCATGTTCGGACAACTTGCGCCGTGCGATGGCGGCTGTGAAGGCGCGCGCATACACGGGTGCGCCCAACTCTTCCCAGTAGTGCCCGATTGCCCCGACGTGGTCTTCGTGGGCGTGCGTGATAAAGATGCCGTCGATCTGGGCTTTGCGTTCGCGTAGCCATGTGATGTCAGGCAGGATCAGGTCCACGCCAGGTGTGCTGTCCATGTCCGGAAAGGTCACGCCAAGGTCGACGACGATCAGCCGTTCTTTCCCCGGCTTACCGTAGCCGTAAACATATGCATTCATGCCGATTTCACCGGCCCCACCAAGGGGCAGATAGATCAGACGATCAGAGCTTTTGCTCATGGAAGTTCCTTATTAAACGCGTGGATCACGGTCAGGCCGTGGATCGTTAATTCTTCTTCAAAGGCATCAAAAAGTGCCTCGGATTGCTGAAACAAGGGCGCCAGACCGCCGGTCGAGATGACCTGCATCGGCACGCCGCGTTCCGCCTTGATCCGGGCGCATATCTCACGCACCAGACCGATGTAACCCCAAAAGACGCCCGATTGCATGCAGGCGACCGTGTTGGTGCCCACAACGGATTGTGGTTTGGAGATATCAACGTGCGGCAAGGCCGCCGCCGCATTGTGCAGCGCCTCCAATGACAGGTTCACGCCGGGGGCGATGACACCGCCCACATAGGCCCCATCGGATGCCACCACGTCGAAGGTCGTGGCAGTTCCAAAGTCCACAACGATCAGATCGCCGCCGTATTTATCATAGGCCCCAGCTGCATTGACCAAGCGGTCCGGCCCCACTTGTGTGCCTTCATCGACGCGGGGGTTTGCAGGCAAGCCGCAGTCCGCTTTGCCAACGACCAAGGGCCGGCAGTTGAAATACCGGTCCGAAAAGACCCGCAGATTAAAGACCACACGCGGCACTGTGGAACTGACGATGACTTCGTCGATGTCCACGTCGATGTTCTGAAACGCCATCAGACTTGATAGCCAGACATAATACTGGTCCGCTGTCCGCTGCCATTCCGTGGACGTTCGCCAATTGGCGATGAACGTCTCACCGTCCCAGATCGCGAAGACCGTATTTGTATTTCCGCAGTCGATGGCCAAAAGCATGGGCGTCCCCCTAGAAAAAAACGTCTGCGGCCGTGATGGCCTGCGGCCCTTTGGCCGTGATCAGTACCAGATTGCCATCCTTGTCGATCGTGTCAAAGGTACCTTTGATATCTTCGCGCCCCGTGCGCGCTGTGATCTGATCGCCAAGCCGTGCTGCATGTTTCAGCCAATCAGTGCGGATCCGGTCAAACCCCAGTTTTGCCAGTTTAAGCTCTTGCGTTGCGTAGGCTGAGGCGAGCTTGCAAAGGAAATCTTCAGGCATGACCGTATCCCCGCCAGCGCTTTTCAAACTCACGGGTGCGAAGGCCGCATTTTCGACGCCTTGCGGGACATGGGCAAGGTTCACCCCAATCCCGATGGACAGCCAATCAACGTAGGCGCCTTTGCCCGTGCTTTCCAGCAAAATGCCGGCAACCTTGCCCCCATCAAGCAAGACATCATTCGGCCACTTGAGGCTCAGTTTCTCAGTCTCGACAAACAGCGCCAAAGCTTCAAACAAAGCATTTGCGGCAAGGAAAGACCTTTTGGCCGCTTCTTGTGCTGTGCAGTCAGGCTTGAAGATGTAAGTCGCCGATAGGTTGCCCGGTGGGTTGATCCACGGCTTGCCTTGCCGCCCCCGCGCAGACGTCTGATGTTGCGCCATGATCCAGGTTGGTTTGTTCAGCGTCGCTGCACGTCGCGCGGCCTCTGCCATGGTGCTGTCGACCGAACTCAAGACAATCCTGTCTGTGCCTTCGGGCCATTCCGGCCCCAGTCGGTCGTTTGCATTTGGGTTGGATCGCAAAACGCTGCCTCTCTCTAAGGTCGAACGCGTTTCACGATGCGTGATTTGCCCGAGAAATGCAAAGCGACCTAGTTGACAAGCGTCGCCGCTGCCGCTGCTGCTGCAGGCTCGATACCGAAAAGGTTGATGCCCGGCAGCCAGCCGATGGCCAGCACCAATGCGGACCCCATACAGGCGACCCACAGGACCGGGGACAGCTTGCCGTTCAGGCCTTCTGTCTCTTCCCCAAAGTACATGTAGTAGACGATCCGCAAGTAATAGAACGCGCCGATGACAGAGGCGATCACGCCTGCCACAGCGAGCCATGCATGGCCGCCTTCGTAGGCTGCCCGCAAAACGTAGAACTTGCCGAAGAAGCCAACCATAGGTGGCACGCCCGCTAAAGAGAACATCAGGACCAACATGGCCAGCGCCCGCAGCGGCTCTTTAGTGGAATAGGACTTCAGCGCTGTGATGTCGGTGACGACGTCTCCGTCCCGCTCCATCGACAGGATGAAGGCGAAGGTGCCGATGTTCATGACGACGTAGATTGCCATATAGATCAGCATCGCTTGCACGCCGAAGGCTGTCCCTGCAGCCAAGCCCATCAGGGCAAAACCCATATGCGCGATCGAAGAATAAGCCATCAGGCGTTTGATGTTCGTCTGGCCGATGGCTGCGATGGCCCCAAGGAACATCGACGCCACGGACAACAGCGCCACGATCTGTTGCCAGTCGCCAACCACCCCACCAAAGGCGTCATGTACGACGCGCGCGAAGAGCGCGATCGCTGCCACTTTAGGCGCTGTCGCGAAGAAGGCCGTGACCGGCGTGGGGGAGCCTTCGTAGACGTCTGGTGTCCACATGTGGAATGGCGCCGCCGAAACCTTGAAAGCGAAGCCCGCAATCAGGAAGACAAGACCGAACAGCAGGCCCAGCGAAACGTCCGTGCTCACCGCTTTGATGATACCCGAGAACAGCGTCGTGCCTGCGAAACCGTATGTCAGCGATGCGCCGTAAAGGAGCAGACCAGAGGACAGCGCGCCAAGGACAAAGTATTTCAGGCCCGCTTCGGTCGATTTGACCGAATCGCGGCGCAGGGCGGCCACCACGTAAAGCGCCAATGATTGAAGTTCGAGGCCCATGTAAAGCGCCATCAGGTCGCCCGCAGAGACCATAACCATCATGCCAACCACTGCGAGGGCCAACAGAAGCGGATATTCGAACCGCAAAAGATCGCGTCGTTGCATGTAGGCTTCTGACATCAGAAGGATGGCTGCAGCCGACAGCAGGATCACCACCTTGGAGAACCGCGCGAAGCCATCGTCGACGAACATACCGCCGAAGGCGACATTCGTCCCGTTACCGTTAATTGCAATCCAAACACCCATCAGGACAAACAGCCCTGACGTGGCCCAAGTCAGCAATGGTGCCATACCGTCTTTGGTTGTGTAGACCGCAACAAGAAGTGCGGCCATCGCATAAACCGCGAGGACAATCTCGGGCAGGACAATTTGAAGATCAGCGGCAATCATAATGTCCGTCCTTAATTCGCAGCAAGCTGGTTGGCAGCTTCATAAGTCTGCACAGCTGTTTCGTAGTTGGCGACCAGCGCCTCAACCGATGGGCCAATCGCGTCCAGTACCGGGGCCGGGTAAACACCCAGCAGCAGGGTCATGAAGACAAGCGGCGCAAAGATCGCTCGCTCGCGGGTGGTCATGTCGGATATGGTCTTGAGGCTTTCTTTGATCAGGTCGCCCATCACCACCCGGCGATACAGCCAAAGCGCATAAGCTGCCGACAAGATCACACCGGTTGTTGCGATCACTGCAATCCATGTGTTCACCTGGAAGATGCCCATCAGCGTCAGGAATTCCCCAACAAACCCAGAGGTCCCCGGCAAGCCGACGTTGGCCATCGTGAAGAACATAAAGATCAGCGCGTAGGCTGGCATCCGGTTCACGAGGCCGCCGTAGGCGTCAATCTCGCGGGTGTGCATCCGGTCGTAGATCACGCCGACACAGAGGAAGAGCGCCCCGGAGATAAAACCGTGGCTGATCATCTGGAAGATCGCCCCGTCGATGCCCTGCTGGTTCACGGCAAAGATCCCCATCGTGACGTAACCCATGTGGGCGACGGATGAATAGGCGATCAGTTTCTTCATGTCCTCTTGGACCAGTGCCACAAGCGAAGTGTAAACAATCGCAATCACTGACAGCCACAAGACCAACGGCCCCATGACCTCGGACCCGACAGGGAACATTGGCAGGCTGAACCGCAAAAAGCCGTAGCCACCCATTTTCAGCAAAATTGCCGCCAGCACAACCGACCCGGCCGTAGGGGCTTGTACGTGTGCGTCCGGCAGCCATGTGTGGACAGGCCACATCGGCATCTTCACCGCGAAACTTGCGAAGAACGCGATCCACATCAGAGTTTGCGCCCCACCCATGACGTTCAGTCCGAGGACCGTCAGCGGGTCAGAGGCAAAGGTGACGTCTGGCGACAGCAGCACTTCGATATCCGTGGTGCCCGCATGGTAGAACATCGCAACCATCGCCACCAGCATCAGGACCGAACCGAGGAACGTGTACAGGAAGAACTTGAAGGACGCATAAATCCGGTTCACCCCACCCCAGATCCCGATGATCAGGAACATTGGGATCAGGCCTGCCTCGAAGAAGAGGTAGAACAGGACCAGATCGAGCGCCATGAAGACGCCGAGCATCAGCGTTTCCAAGATCAGGAACGCGATCATGTATTCTTTGACGCGGCTTTCCACGGTCCAGCAGGACGCAATGACAAGCGGCATCAGGAACGTGGTCAGCATCACAAACAGGACCGAAATCCCATCGACGCCCATCTTGTATTGCAAGCCGAGGAGCCATTCGCGCTCTTCTACCATCTGGAAGCCAGTGTTGGACGGGTCGAACTGGCCGTAGATGAACAAGGACACGATGAAAGTTGCCACGGTCGTGGCCAAAGCCACCCACTTGGCGTTGCGCTGTGCTGCTTCGTCGTTGCCGCGCAGGAACAGCGCCAGAATGGCCGCCCCGACAAGCGGGATAAAGGTTGTGAGCGAAAGAAGGTTGCCCATTAGCCAGCCCCCCCGAACAGTGAGACATAGGTCAGCAGCACCGTGATCCCCAGAACCATCGCAAATGCGTAAGTAAACATATAACCGGACTGCGCCTTATTCGCGAGCCGTGTGAAGAACGGGACGATACCTAAGGCGACACCGTTAATCCCACCGTCGATGGTGTTGGTGTCGCCGTACTTCCACAGCAAGCGACCCACGGCCACAGCTGGCTTGACGAAGATAAAGTCGTAAAGCTCGTCAAAGTACCATTTGTTAAGCAGGAAGTTGTAAAGCGGCCGCTGTTGCTCTGCCAATTTGCCGGGCAAATCGGGTCGGCGGATGTACATCAGATAGGCCAGACCGAAGCCCAACAGCATTGCGATGAAGGGCGAGACTTTGACCCACTTGGGCACGAGGTGGGCTTCGTGCAGAACGTGGTTGTCAGGATGCTTGAAGATGGCACCCTGCCCCGGCTCTTCCGGCCATGCGGCACCGTGATCGTCGCCGTGGCTGTCCTCGCCGGTCTCGTCGCCTGCTGCATAGGCAGGCGCGATCAGGGTAAAGCCAAGCGATGCGTGATCCTCTGCCTTAGCTTCGATCACGCCGAAAAATTCGCCGACATATTGGTCAGACTTGAAGAACGGCTTGTAGAAATACATGCCCGAGAAGATCGCGCCAATGGCCAGCACGGCCAGAGGGACCAACATGACATTGGGGCTTTCGTGTGCGTGCTCATGCGTGTGCTTGTCGCCGCGCGGTGTGCCATAAAACGTCAGGAACATCAGGCGCCAGCTGTAGAAGCTAGTCATCAGGGCCGCCACAACCAGCATCCAGAAGGCATAGCCGTTGCCAGCCGCATAGGCGGACTCAATAATTGCATCCTTGGATACAAAGCCCGCAAAGCCGACCGGGAAACCGATGTAGAGCAACGGAACGCCCACACCAGTGATCGCCAGCGTCCCGATCATCATGGCCCAGAAGGTCTTGGGCATCTTGTGCCGCAAACCACCGTAGTTCCGCATGTCTTGCTCATGGTGCATCCCATGGATCACGGAACCCGCCCCAAGGAACAACATCGCTTTGAAAAAAGCGTGTGTCAGCAGGTGGAACATAGCCACGGAATAAACGCCAACGCCTGCGGCGACGAACATGTAGCCAAGCTGCGAACAGGTCGAATAGGCGATGACGCGTTTGATGTCGTTCTGCACGAGCCCGACCGTCGCAGCAAAGAACGCGGTGGAGGCACCAAGGAACACGATGAAGTTCTTCGCTTCCGGCGCATACTCCAAAAGCGGGGACATGCGGCAGACCAGGAAGACACCAGCGGTCACCAT
>CALILP010000161.1 GCA_938016515.1 uncultured Paracoccaceae bacterium | reverse complement strand
CGGACGTTGCATTGTGCCGCGCGGAAAAAGTCGGTGACCAAGCAGAATTGCGGTTGGCGCTTGTGCTGTCCATGCGTGGGTTTCACCCACCCTACGGCACCAACAACTTCACCAGACTGCGCGCCATCACTTCCACGCTATCCATCATGTCATCCACACCGATGTATTCGTCCGGTTTATGCGCCAGCTCCAATATCCCCGGCCCATAGGCCACGCAGTTCTTCAGCTTGCCGATCCGGTCGATGTGTTTCTGATCGTAAGTGCCTGGAGAGGCGACAAATTCCGCCTCGCGGCCCATCACGTTCGCGATCTCTGCCGCTACCGTCGCCGCAACTGGCGCATCGCGATCGGTCATCGAGGGCAGGACGCTGTTGATCTCGGTCATGGTGTAATCGAACTTGGGCCGCTCTGCTTTCAACGCCTCCAAAAGCCCCTCAACCTCGCCGCGTACTTGGTCGAGCGGTTCTTCCACCAGGAACCGCCGGTCGATCACCACACGGCAGCTGTCGGGCACGCAATGCGCTGGCAGGCCAGTGAAATCATCCGCCTGTTCGGCCATGCCACCGTGGATCGAATTGATGTTCATCGTCGACGACCGCGCCCCTTCCGGCACCACCGGCATGTCGGTGCGGCGGGCAGCCATGGCGGGGAAAAGATCGGTCTCGAACTTCTCGAGCACCGCCCCCATATGCCGGACCGCGCAGTCGCCCAAGAACGGCATGGAGCCATGCGCGATCTCGCCAAACGTTTCAATCTCAGCCCACCAGCCGCCGCGATGGCCAAGGCAAACCCGGTCTTTGTTGAGCGGTTCGGGGATGATGACGTGCTGCACTTTCTTGGGCGAGAAGAAGCCCTGTTCCGCCAGATAAGCAACACCGCCATAGCCACCGGATTCTTCATCTGCTGTGCCGGAAATTTCAATGGCGCCGTGGAAGTCGGGATAGACCTGCAGGAAGGCCTCCGCCGCGATGATACTCGCCGCCAACCCGCCTTTCATATCACAGGCCCCGCGCCCATAGATCTTGCCGTCGATCAGGTCCCCGCCGAAGGGATCAGTAGTCCAGCCTTTGCCGACTTCGACCACATCGGTGTGTGAATTGAAGTGGACGCAATCCCCCGGTGAACCGCCCTCGCGCCGTGCCACGATGTTCCAGCGCGGATAGCGGTCGCTATCGCCCGGCGTGCCGTGTGCGCGGATGAGCTGGGTGTCGAAGCCCGACGCCCTGAGCCGCTTATGCAGGAAATCGCAGATCGCCTGATAGTTCTCCCCCGGCGGGTTCAACGTCGGGATCCGGATCAGGTCTTGTGTCAGTTGGATCAGGTCATCGCGGCGGTCTTTGATCGCGGCGGTCAGGGCTGTGAGGTCAGTCATGCTTTATCTTCCCGCAATCGCATGGTGGCGTCTAGGGTAGGTATACTTCGGCTTGGAGGTTGTATCGGACCTGTGTGGGTCCATGCGAGAGGATAGAATTGCCATTATCGTCGCTTGACGGTTTGGCCTGACAAGTCTTCCGATCTACAAGTTCGTGCGCAGCAGTATCTCAATTCTGATCCGTTCCTGGGGCCCGGACGAGCGGCGCTTGTCGACGATACCCTTCAACCTTCGGATGGCGCTGCGCACCAAATGGCCTGCGTCTTGCGCGACGATCCCGTCAAGTTTGCCGCTGCGCAGTGCGTTTTCCGTAAAGGGCGTGCGTTCATGTGCGATCTTAAACGTATCGTTTGGCAACTGAAGGTCTTCGAGAATTTCAAGCGGCACACGCGCCTCTGAGGACATGACGTAGATGCCAACAATATCGTCATACGCGGTCAATGTGGCGGCGATGATCTTTTCTGCGCGTTCAGTGTTCCCGTAGGTTTCAAGCGATGGGAGCGTGTGTAGTCTTGGAAAATGTGTGCTGATTTCCTGGTCGAACCCAAGACGTCTTTCCATACTGTCACGCGATGTCATGCTTTCAGCGATAACCATCACAGATCCGCTGCGATCCCGAAGCGACTGCCCCAGAAGCAAAGCTGCTGTGGCCCCTGCAGAACTGTTATCGACACCGACCCAATCCGCGTTCAGCGGGGCTTGGTTGGAAATGAATGGCAAAGCCGCAATGTCACGTTCCTGAAGTCGCATGATTGCATCGCGCACCTGCGGCGTTTCCGGTGCCATAATGGCAACCCCCGTCACATCACCCCGTGAGAGCGATGACAGATACCCGCTGATGCTGTGCGGGTCGTTATCATCGATGCGGTGGATGTCACACCAAATGCGATCTGCTGCGAACAGGTCATTAGCTTCCGCGATCCGCGCAACGATTTCTTCAAGGAATAGATCCCCCGATTTCGGAAGCGCGAAGACAAACCGATAGCTTTGGGATTTCGCAAGATTGGCCGCCTGCACGTTGCGCACGAATCCCAAGTCCTGAATGGCCTTGTTGACACGATCTACGGTGTTTTGACGCACGCCATCGCGTCCATTGAGAACCCGATCAACGGTCGCGCGGCTTACACCGGCAGCCCTTGCAAGATCTTTTGTCGTTGGATGCAGAAGGGTTCGTTGGGTCACGCGGCTTTGCATTTCTGTCATTTTATCAGGTTCTTGCGTCCAATTTTGATAGGCGTTTTCGACATCGAGCACCACTGGTTTAGCAGATTTTGAGGCACGTGTCTCAAAAAATACTTGCTATGAGGCACGTGTCTCATTAGCAATTTGATCATTGGAGTCGTGGCGAGGGGGCCCGGCTAACTGACTTAATGGGAGGAGATATCTAATGAGGACGAACTTGATGGTAACGGCTGCGGCCGGCGCAATATTGGCGGGCGGCCTTTCGACTGCCGCTACAGCGGAAGACCTGACGTTGTGCTGGGCCGCATGGGACCCGGCAAACGCATTGATCGAGTTGAGCAAGGATTTTGAAGCACAATCCGGTCACAACATGAGCTTTGAATTTGTGCCGTGGACCAGCTTTGCAGATCGCATGCTGAACGAGCTGAACTCTGGCGGGCAACTGTGTGATCTGATGATTGGCGACAGCCAATGGATCGGCGGTGGCGCTGAGAATGGCCATTACGTGAAGCTGAATGACTTCTTTGACGCCAATGGGATCACGATGGATGATTTCATTCCCGCAACCGTGACCGGCTATGCAGAGTGGCCGAAGAATACGCCCAACTATTACGCCTTGCCCGCCTTTGGTGATGTTGTCGGCTGGACTTATCGCAAGGATTGGTTCGACCGCCCAGAGCTACAGGCCGAATTCCTAGAGACCTATGGCCGCGAACTTGGTGTTCCGAATTCCTTGGAAGAGCTTAAAGACATCGCTCAGTTCTTCCAAGGCCGTGATATCGATGGAACCACTGTTTATGGTGCCGCGATCTACACAGAACGTGGGTCCGAAGGCATCACGATGGGTGTCACAAACGCCCTTTATAACTATGGCTTCCAGTACGAAAACCCAGATCAACCTTATGACCTTGAAGGTTTCGTTAACTCGGATGGCGCAGTCGCCGGCCTTGAGTTCTACAAGGAGCTTTATGACACCTCTGTGCCACCCGGTTCTTCCAACTGGTACATGGGTGAAAACATCGATGCCTACCGGTCTGGTCAGGTTGCGATGCAGATGAACTTTGCCTTCATTTGGCCCGGTGTCGAAGCTGATGAAAATGTCGGCGGTGGCAAGTCAGGGTATTTCCCGAACCCTGCTGGCCCAGCCGGTCAGTTTGCGCAGCTTGGCGGGCAAGGGATCTCTGTTGTTGCCTATTCGGAAAAGCAGGACGCAGCACTGGAGTACATTCAATGGTTTGCACAGCCTGAGGTTCAGTCGAAATGGTGGGAATTGGGTGGCTATTCTGCCTTGAAGGCCGTTGTTGAAGACCCCGGCTTTGCCACAAGTCAGCCTTATGCGCAGACATTCCTCGACTCGATGGCGATCGTGAAAGACTTCTGGGCTGAACCTGCCTATGCCGACCTTCTGCTGCCGATGCAGGAACGCGTGCACAACTATGTGGTTGCTGGCGAAGGCACCGCAAAGGAAGCCCTTGATGGTCTTGTGCGCGATTGGGTCGAAGTCTTTGAGGACGAAGGCAAGCTATAAGTTCTCCTCCCTGTCGGGCGTTTCTTTCAGGCGCCCGACCCGTCCTTCCCGGAACGGCGACGTATCGTGCGACCGGGAAGGCCATTTCTTCTATAATGCCCCATGACCGCACCAACGGATGCGGCTTGGAAAGGACCGACCTATGACCGGCAGCCCCATCGACAAGATAGCTGACAAAACGCCAATGCGCGTTGCCCGCAATATCAAAGGCCTCTCTGATAGAACGATTGCCTGGATTTTTGTGGCACCCACAATTTTCCTTCTACTGGCGGTGAATATCTTCCCGTTGATCTGGACGATCCGGCTGAGCTTTACCGATTATCGCGTCAACCGCCCTAACCGCGATGTCGAGTGGGTGGGCTTGCGCAACTACGAACGCATCCTGAATGACCCCGATATCTGGAACACCATGCAAGCTACGGCCCATTTCCTGATTTGGACCATCGTTTTGCAGGTCCTGATCGGCTTTACCTTGGCCTATCTGATCAACAAGAAATTCAAAGGGAATGATCTTTGGACGACGATTATCGTCTTCCCGATGATGCTGTCCCCCGCTGTCGTCGGGAATTTTTGGACGTTCCTGTATCAACCGCAGATCGGGCTCTTTAACTATGTCGTTACCTTCTTCACAGGGGGCGATCCGGCGAGTTTCTCGATGATCGGTGATGTGCATCTTGCCCCTTGGGCCATCGTGATCGCCGATACGTGGATGTGGACGCCCTTTGTGATGCTGATCTGTCTCGCAGGCCTCAGGTCGATCCCCGACAGTATCTACGAGGCCGCCGAATGTGATCGCGCCAGCAAGTGGCGCCAGTTTTGGACGATCACAATCCCGATGGCCCTGCCCTTCCTGATGCTGGCCGTCCTGTTCCGCGGGATCGAGAACTTCAAGATGTTTGACCTTGTCGTGCAGCTGACCGGCGGCGGCCCCGGTAACGTCACCACGCTGACGTCAATCGATCTGAAGCGTGAAGCGTTTGAAAAATGGCGCACCGGCTATTCGTCCGCCTACGCGGTCATTCTGTTTGTCACCGTGTTCGGGCTTGCCTCGATCTACGTGAAGGCCCTGAACAAGGTGAAAGAAAGATGAGCTTTTCAGTCACAGACCCGACCAAAGGCACCAAGTGGTTCGCTGGCATTGCAGTGGTCGCCTATGCCGTCATCACCATCATTCCGCTGCTTTGGATCATCGCGACCGGTTTTAAGTCGCCGACCGATTCCATCGCTTATCCACCCGTTGTGGTGTTTGAGCCGACGCTGGAAGGCTATGTAAACCTATTCACAGACCGGACCCGCGCGACCGAACAAATGCTGGAAGAGGCCGGTCCACCAGAGACATGGTATGACGAGATCGCCCGCTCGCGTGGCACGGTGATTAGCGGCCCGTCGCGCTATGGCGAACGATTCCTGAATTCGGTGATCATCGGCTTTGGCTCGACCGCCCTGTGCATGGTTTTGGGCACAATGGCTGCCTATGCGTTCAGCCGCTTTAAGGTGCCGCTGAAAGACGATCTGCTGTTCTTCATCCTGTCGACCCGGATGATGCCCCCGATTGCAGTCGCGATCCCGATCTTTCTGATGTTCCGTAATTTGGGCCTGAACGACACGCATTTGGGGATGATCCTGCTGTATACGGCGGTGAACCTGTCCCTTTCTGTGTGGTTGCTTAAAGGCTTCATCGACGAAATCCCGACCGAGTATGAAGAAGCAGCCCTGATCGATGGCTACACCCGCTTTCAGGCGTTCTACAAAGTGGTGTTGCCACAGGCCGCCACGGGCATCGCATCGACCGCAATCTTCTGTCTGATCTTTGCCTGGAATGAATACGCCTTTGCTGTGCTTCTCACATCTGGAACGGCCCAAACAGCCCCGCCTTTCATCCCCAACATCATCGGGGTCAACGGTAAGGATTGGCCCGCCGTTGCGGCAGGCGCCACGATCTTCCTCGTGCCTGTCATGGTGTTCACAGTTCTTTTGCGCAAGCACCTGCTGCGCGGGATCACATTTGGAGCGGTACGCAAATGAGTAACTTTATCAACGGTCTTTTCCGGTTGCGCCGCAGCCCATGGGAGATGGTCGCCTCAATCCTGATCGCGCTTGGTGTCGTGATGCTGATGCAACCCTTCGTTTTGGGTGTCTACACTTACTCCTTCATTGTCACCCTTGTTGGCACGGTGATGTTCATCATTGTCAGCCATTTCCCGGAGTAGTCGCATGGCTCAGATACGAATTGAAAACGTGCGTAAGGACTTTGGCAGTTTCACGGCTGTGCAATCGTCGAGTTTCACCATCGAAGACGGTGAATTCTTCATGCTGCTTGGTCCTTCAGGCTGTGGCAAGACGACGACATTGCGCATGATGGCCGGGCTGGAATTGCCCACCAAAGGCGAGATCTACATCGACGGCGAAGAAGTTGGGATGAAACCTGCCAGCCAGCGTGACATCGCTTTCGTGTTCCAGATGTTCGCTTTGTATCCGCATATGAACGTGCGCAAGAACATTAGCTATCCGCTAAAAAGTCAGGGCATGCCCAGTGCGGCGATCAAGCAGAAAGTCGGCGAGATTGCAGAAATCCTTGGTATCACCGACATTCTGGATCGTCCCGTTGGTGGATTGTCGGGTGGTGACCGGCAGCGTGTCGCGCTTGGTCGTGCGATTGTCCGAGACCCGAAGGCGTTCTTTATGGATGAACCGTTGGGTGCATTGGATGCAGAGTTCCGCGAACACATGTCCGAAGAATTGCGCGCCTTGCACGACCGGATGAATGCGACAACGGTCTATGTGACACACGACCAGTTGGAAGCCATGCAGATGGGCGACAAAATTGTGGTCATGAACCACGGTGTCGTTGAACAGTTCGGCGTCCCGCAAGATATCTATGATTGGCCCGCGACTAAATTTGTGGCCGAATTTATTGGCTCGCCCCCGATGAACTTCCTGGACTTTCACGGGTTGGCAGGGGCTGGTGAACAGGCCGTCACTTTCGGGGAAACCACGTTTGAAATCCCACGCCTGATCGATGGCGACAGCGGCGATCTGACCTTTGGTATCAGGCCCGAACATATCCGGCTGGACGACAGCGCACCCTATCGCGGTGAAGTCACGGCAGTGGAATACTTGGGAACAACCCAGATCATTACGCTTGATACAGCCAACGGGACTGTCAAAGCGCGCGCTGCGTCCGCCGACAGGGTGAAAGTTGGCGAAAGAACAGGCCTGTCGTTCGATCCGCGCACTGTCACGATTTTTGATGCCGAAACAGGGCGCGCTTTGAAGAGCGAAGCAAACGTGGGGGTACAGGCCAATGGCTGAAGTGACGTTAACGGGTGTCTCGAAATCCTTTGGGGATGATATCGGGCTAGAAAACCTGACGATGACGGTGCCTGACGGATCTTTTGTCGTGCTGCTTGGCCCGACCGGGGCAGGCAAGACGACGACGCTTCGGATGGTGTCGGGTCTTGACACCCCAGACAGCGGGTCCGTCAGTATCGGCGGGCGTGATATGGCGGGGATGACACCTGCGCAGCGCGACGTCGCAATGGTGTTTCAGCAATACTCGCTTTATCCGCATTTGACTGTCCGCGAAAACCTCGAATTTCCACTGAAGTCGCCGGTCCTGCAGACTCCAAAGGACGATATCAAACGGAAGGTCGGCGAGGTCGCAGAGGTCCTCCAGATCAGCCATAAGCTTGATAACAAAGCGACAGCCCTGTCCGGTGGCGAGATGCAGCGCGTGTCCATCGGTCGGGCCCTTGTTCGAGACCCGTCGGTCTATCTGATGGATGAGCCGCTGAGTTCGCTGGATGCGAAGCTGCGATCTGATTTGCGGGTTGAGTTGAAGAACATTCAGGCCAATTCCGGCGCAACACTGCTTTACGTGACCCACGATCAGATCGAAGCGATGACGATGGCCACCCATGTTGGGGTGCTCGACAACGGGCGGCTTGTCCAGTTTGGCAGCCCACGCGAGATCTATGAAAACCCGGTGAGCGTTTACGCCGCCAGCCGCCTTGGCCAACCGCGCATCAATGTGCTGCCTGCGGATATTTTCGCAGGCGCACCGGCAGGCGCTCAGACGATCGGGCTGAGACCCGAACATATCATTCAAGGTGACGGCGAAGACAGCATGGTGAAACGTGTCGAGCGTTTGGGAGATCAAACACGACTGCACTTGTCTTTCAAAGACCGCGAACTGATCACCGTTACTGACGCACATACCCAATTGAAGCACGGCGATATCGTCAAAATTCGACCAGAAAATCCATATTACTTCGACGCTGCTGGCGCACGCGTTGCATGACCGGGGGGAACAGATGAAACAGTTTATCAACACCAAAGAAGACATCGTCACCGAAGCCATTGATGGCACAATTGCAGCCTCGGGCGGCGCGTTGACCCGGCTTGATGGTTATCCGCACATCCGTGTGGTTGTTCGCAACGATTGGGACAAGTCCAAGGTCGCGCTGGTCTCTGGTGGCGGCTCTGGTCACGAACCGGCGCATGCGGGCTTTGTGGGGCAAGGCATGCTGACAGCCGCCGTTTGCGGGGATGTGTTCGCCTCGCCTTCTGTCGATGCCGTCCTTGCTGGTATCCTTGCAGTGACCGGACCTGCGGGCTGTTTGTTGATCGTCAAGAACTATACCGGCGACAGGTTGAACTTTGGATTGGCTGCGGAACGCGCACGCGCCTTTGGTCATAAAGTCAGCATCGTCATCGTTGACGACGACATCGCCCTTCCTGATTTGCCACAAGCACGCGGGTTGGCTGGTACTTTGTTCGTTCATAAGATTGCAGGCGCCATGGCCGAGAACGGTGCCAATCTTGAAGCCTGCACATTGGCCGCTGAACGGGTCATCAAAGCAAGCCGCAGCATCGGCATGTCGCTGGATACCTGCACGGTCCCCGGCTCGCTTAAGGAAGATCGCATTCCGGTTGGAATGGCTGAATTGGGCTTGGGCATCCACGGCGAAGCGGGCGTCGAACAGGTCGCATCAAAGGGTGCCAAAAGCGCCATGGCCCATGTTGTTGAGCGTCTTTCTGCAACGATGCCTAAGACGCCGCACGTCGCGCTGGTGAACAACCTTGGTGGATCGACGGTTCTTGAAATGTCGGTGCTGACAAATGACCTTCTTTCAATGCCAGTCAGCAAGCACATCAAACTTCTTGTTGGCCCAGATGCCATGATGACTGCGCTGGACATGCACGGGTTTTCACTATCGGTGATGGAGCTGTCGGAAGGCGATGAAGCGCTGCTGAACCAACCGGTTGCTGTACCGGGTTGGCCCGGTTGCACGGTTGTCCAATCCCCGGAAACGCTGCCCTTGCCGGACGGCCTGTCACCGATCCGGGCACCCGCATCGCCGCACCCACGAACCAAGGACTTTCTGACCGACTGCTGCCAAACCCTGATCGCCGCGGAAGACGACCTGAACCTGCTCGACGCCAAATCCGGTGACGGCGATACGGGGTCAACTTTGGCGACGGCCGCTCGTGCGTTGATCGAAGCGATGGATAGCTTGCCGCTTGCCGATCATACGCAACTTTATCGCGCCATTGGGCTGGAACTAAGCCAGACGATGGGCGGATCATCCGGCGTGCTGTTAGCGATTTTCTTTGCGGCTGCGGGGGATGCCTCTTCTTCAGGAATGCCCATGCGCGAGGCCTTGGTCGCAGGCTTGGATCGCATGCAGCAAATCGGTGGCGCGACCCCCGGCGACAGAACCATGATTGACGCACTTGCACCTGCACTTGAAGGATTGAAAGACGGTATGAAACCGGCCGCAATTGCTGCCCGAAAAGGCGCCGACTACACCGCAACTTTGACGCAAGCCAAAGCGGGCAGGGCCACGTACATCAACGCGGAACAATTGGAAGGTCACATAGATCCCGGAGCAGAAGCCGTCGCCCGATTGTTTGAACACCTTGCTGGCTAAAGGCTAAAGCAAGCTGTGCCGCCTCATTTGTGCAGCGTGAGATGATGGGATGAACGAAAGTGCAGTTTCAGTTTTGGGTGCCGTTGCTTTTTGAAACTGGACATGTCGTGCGACGCAACGACTTCGCGTGTGGTCTGACAACCGCCAACTGCACCTTCCCTACGCCCCATCCATCTCCGACGGGATCCACCAATCCCGGCCCCGTGCTGTTGTTACGTATTCCGGCCAGCGGAAGTGGATCGGAGGCGCATAGTCGCACAACGGGGGAATGGGGTTTTCAGAAGCGCGTGTGACGAACTCGGTCATTGCGGCTTCGCGTGCCGCGTCGTCTTCCAGCAGGCGCAGCGCAGAGCAGGCGAGGATCTGCGCCGCTGTCTGCACCATCGGGTCAATCGTGGCCGGGATGCCGCCCAGCGCGTTCATCACCCAGGGTGGATAGGTGACGCCATCTGATGCGCGTAGCGCTGGGCGCGCCACGTAGAAGCGCGCAGTGGGCGCATGCCATGTCATATCCGTGTAGTCGTCAGACGTAGAATTGGTTTGCGAGGGCGGCAGGTCGTGACGCAGGATCGCCTCTGCCTTTTGCGGATGGATCAGTTTGGACATCTCGGGGATGAACGGGTCGGCCATCGGGTCAAGGCCAAGGTTCACTTGAATATCGCGCGCGATTGCCTTGGCGTCTTCGCCCCAAGTGGGTGCCCCGATATCCTGCATCGCCTCCCAGACCAGAGCAGCCATCGCGTGGTTTGCCAGACCGGGGCGCGATTTGCAGACCCAGTGACGCTCCCAACGGCAGCCGGTCATGTCTGCGGCTGCCTGTGCGTTGCGGTCAAGGACCGCTGTGATCTGCTCTGCCATTGCGATGTCGGGGGTGCGCATCATGTATTGGATTTCGGCCAGACCGGCCGGCAGGTTGTCTGCTGTCGCTTGGCCTGCTGTCAGGATCGCCTCGGAGATCGACCAGCCCCCTTGGTGGGGTAGCATCGCATCGCGCAGGGCCTTGGACGACATATACATCATGTTGAGTGCGTCGTTCGCACCGGGTGCCCGCGCGGCAGAATGGCTTTGTGGGATCGGCGCACCGTCTGCCCTGCCCCAGTTCTGAGGCTGGTCGCAGATGAAACGGTAGATCATGGCATAGGCCGCGCCGCAGTGAGTGTCCCAACGCACGGTGTTACACATGGGCAGCATATAGAAGGGATGAAACGACAGGATCGCAGCAAGGTCGTCATAATACCCGGCAGCGGCGTGGATAGGTTTGGAGCCGCGGACTTTCTCGGCGGGCTCGCCAGTGAACCGCAGACCCCCTTTGATGCCGTGCTTTTCCATCGCGGCTTTGGTCGCCAGCAGCCCGCCAAGACCTGCGATACCAAGGCCGGAATGGGGATCTGTATGGCCGCCCGCCTGAAAACCTAATCCGTCCCGTGGGGCGCGATTGGTGACCGGGGCCTGACAATTGCCGGGGACGGCGTCATATTCTGCGTACATTCCGATGACCGGGCCATCGCCGTTTGACCACTCTGCGCAAAAGGCTGTGGGCATGCCTGCGCTTGATTCCTCAACCGCGAATCCCTCTGCACGTAGCCGCGCCACGTACCACGCTGCAGATTCGTACTCTCGCCACGCTGTTTCCCCGTAGGCAAATATGGTCTGGCATGCGGCAGATAGGTCAGTTGCCGCTGCAGCAACATGCGCGATGGCCGTGGATTGTGCAGGCGTTCGCATGAAACCTCCCTGTTTTTATGGGCTAACACTGCGTTAACCACTGCGGCAAAACCAGCGATTTTTGCAAAGTGACGCCCCGTCCACTGTTCTCAATTCAGAGTCAATCAGCGTTGAAAACAGGGATTTATGGCCTTGAAACAACAAAGTCGGGCCACGTTCTTGCCCAAATTGAATGACATTTCGATCCGCAACCGAGGCAGACCTACCTGCCGTGTGAAGTGTATGAAAGCTGGATGTGATATGGGCAAGCCGAACGAAGCAGACGTCAACGAAGAACAAGAAGACTTTGTAGATGAACTGAAGCCGGGCACAACTTTGATGCACGGCCAATACAGGATCGAAAGCTTCCTGAATGCAGGTGGCTTTGGGATCACGTATCTGGCCCGTGACAGTCTGGACCGCAAGATCGTTATCAAGGAATGCTTCCCCGGTGCTTTTTGCCGCCGGAGCCGTGCCATCGTGCAGGCCCGGTCACGCGCCCACCAGACAGAGTTACAGTCGATTGTGCGCCTGTTCGTGCAGGAGGCCAAAAGCCTTGCCAAATTGAACCACCCGAACATCGTTGGTGTTCACCAGGTGTTTGAAGACAATGACACCGCCTATATGGCGCTGGATTTCGTTGAAGGCCGCGACATGCTGGATACGATGGATGATCCAGAAATCATCATGACGCCCGAGCAGATCAAGTCGATGCTAGTCGAAATTCTTGGCGCTGTGCAGTTCATTCACGACCAAGATATCCTGCACCGTGACATTTCCCCCGATAACATCCTGATCGATCCCGATGGTCGCCCTGTTCTGATCGACTTTGGCGCCGCCCGAGAGCAGGCGACAAAGCAAAGCCGCGTGTTGTCCGCATTGCGTGTTGTGAAGGACGGCTATTCGCCACAGGAATTCTACATCGCCGGGTCCGAGCAGAACGCGTCTTCTGACCTTTATGCGCTGGGTGCATCCTTTTATCACTTCATCAAGGGTGATGTTCCGCCAAACTCGCAGGCCCGTCTTGCCGCGATCGCATCAGAGCAGCCCGATCCGTATGAGCCGCTTGCGGGCACAATGCCCGGCTACGACGATAATTTCCTTGCCGCACTTGATAAGGCCTTGGCTGTACTGCCAAAAGACCGCGTCCAGTCAGCCCAAGAATGGCTGGCCATGATGGAAGGTCAGACAGTTGCTCAGGCCGCCAAGAGTGCTGCTTTGACAACTGATCCTGTTGGTGCCGCTGTCGCCGCAACTGCGCCCTCGCAGAAGGGCAACTCTAAGATGGGCTTGTTGCTTGCCTCTGCAGCTGTTGTTGCAGCTGTTGGCGTTGGCGCTGCCATGACTTTGGGTGGCGGCGACGATGCCGCAACACTTCAAGCCAATGCTGAACAGCAAGCCGCTGAGAGCGCTGCTGAGGCTGCAGCGGCCGAACTAGCCGCGGCAGCAGAAGAAGCGCGGTCAGCACAAGTTGCTGCTGCCGCAGAAGCAACTGCTCAGGCAGAGCGCGTTGCAGAGGCCGAGGCCGCTGCTGCCCAAGCCGCAGAGCTGGCCGCTGAAACAGAACGTGTCGCCCGTGCCGAAGCAGAGGCCGAAGCTGAAGAATTGCGCACAGCCCTTGCCGAAGCGCAGGCAGCAGCTGAAGAAGAGCGCACAGCCCGCGCGGAAGAATTCGCACGGCTTGCAGAAGAAAATGCACGCCGCCGTGAAGAACAAGCTGAGGCGCGCGAATTGGCTGTGGCACAAGCCGCAGCTGAAGCAAAAGCTGCTGCAGAAGCACAAGCCGCCGCCGAGGCCCAAGCCGCCACTGCTGAAGAAGCCCGCGTCTTGTCTGAAGCCCTCGCCGCCGAAGCAGAAGCACGCCGCTTGGCCGAAGCCGAAGCAAAAGCCGCTGGTGAAGCTGCCGAACGCGCTGCTGCGCTTGCCGCCGAAGCGCAAGCCCGCGCAGATGCCGCCGCTTTGGCTGCTGCAACGCTTGATACCCCAACACCACCGATGGAAGTTGTCGGTGCATCACTTTTGACAACGTTGGCCGGTGCTGCGCCAGACATCCCGGTGTCCACGTTTAACGAAGGCCTTCCAACGGATGTATCCCTTGGTCAGGTCTTTGCCGATGCACAGATCGCCAACCTTGTTCCCGGTGCCGTTATTCTTGCTGGGACAGAAGCTGCTGATGCCGCATCTTTGGAAGGTGACGTTCCCTTTGTGACCGCCTCTTTCGAATTGTCCGCAGGCATCCCTGCGTTCTTGCCGGGCAATGAGATCGTATCTGAAGAGCCTGCGATTGTGGAAGGTGCTGTTCTGACCGCCTGGTCTGTTGAACTGCCATTTGAAGGGTCGTCTTCTTCGTCCCGCGTCATTGGTGCCGTCGGACCAGTTGCACCCGTCTGGGTCGATACCGGTGTTGAAATTGACACCGTCAACGGCCAGCAGATTTCGAGCATTGCTGAAATCAATGAAGTTTTGCGCAGCTCTGTCGATCTGACAGACCAAAACACCCTCGCGCTGGACTTTGGTGTGAAGCAGGAAGGCAGCGACAGCATTACAGAGCAAAGCTGGACAGTTCCAATCGTTCAGCAGACCGCTTTGTTGAACGGCATCGACTTTGAAACCCGCTTGGTTAACGATGAATGGGTCACCCGCGTAACCAATGCGCCTGCCGGAGTGGCTGGTGACTTGGAAGTTGGCGACCAGATCATCGCGTACATGCGGACGTCCGAAAAAGTCGATCAACGCACATCATTGAAATCAATTTTGGATCGCGAATTGGCAGAAGGCCAATCTCAGTTCAGCTTTGCTGTAAGCCGGCAGGGGTCCATGTGGATTGCCTCGCTTGATTACACAGACACGACCCAATGAGATTTGGCACAAATTTGGCCGTACAGGCCGCCAACTTAACATTCCGGCGATACGTTTGTGACGAACGTCAGAAAATCGCCAGCAACATGAACCTAAAAATGCCGATCTTCACGGCAAAGTCCAAAAGCCAGAGGTAGTCTCGATGAAATTCCTGAGTGATCTATTCGGTCGAAAGAAGGCAGGCGCTAAGCCAGCTAATCCGACTGTTGAAAATTTTGCTGATGTGGCCGGGCTGTCTGACGTGCCAGATCCGTCTTTGAACACTGACGAGCTTTTGCAGAACGTAAACTCTAAGGTGGGTGACAAATCGCCGAAGAACGCGATTTGGGACATGGACGATGATTTGCCTCCAGTGGAAGCGCTGGAAGAGATCCGGCCAGCTACACCGGCAAAGTCTCCGGCCCGTGCACGGCGCACAAAAACGCGTCTGATCGGCTTTGAAAGCACTGATGGTGTGGTTGATCTGTTTAGCGACACCCAAAAGACAGCGCCTGCAAAAGGTACAAAGTTTCCAGTGGGTTGGGTAGTTGTCACCGACGGCCCTGGTCGCGGCGAGAGCTTTACCCTTGTCGCTGGCATGTCTCAGATCGGTCGAGGCGAAGATCAGGCCATCCAGCTTGATTTTGGTGACACAGCCATCTCTCGGACAAACCACGCTGCAATCGTTTACGACGCTGAAAACCACACATTCCTGCTTGGCCATGGCGGCAAAAGCAACGTGGTACGCCTGAACGATACACCCGTGATCAGCAACGAAGCCATCAAAGATGGTGACGTGATCCGGATCGGCGAGACAACCCTTCGCTTTACCCAATTGTGCGACAAAACGTTCAACTGGGCTGACAAGAACGACGGCGACGAGGAGTCCGAAGATGTGGCGATCGCCTGAACCCCGCTACGATGTAGCATCCGCGCTTTGCCAAGGTGGGCGTGACTATCAAGAAGACGCAATCGTCACCGACTTTCCATTCGGGTCTGACAGCGGCGTTGTTGTCCTTGCCGATGGCATGGGCGGACACGCAGCCGGCGACGTGGCTTCCAAGATCGTCGTGACCGAAGTCTTCAGCGAGCTGAAGTTCCAATCCGCGAACTTTCACGAGTTTGAGGGCGACATCCCAGCGATGATGACCTCTGCCGCGGCCGGTGCAAACGCTTGTGTCCGTGACCACGTCAACGACAATCCGCAGACCCGCGGGATGGGGGCCACTTTGGTCTCACTCGTTATGGTCGAAAACCGGATGTTCTGGATGTCGATCGGTGACAGCCCTTTGTATCTGATGCGCGGCGGCAAGCTGCGTCAGCTGAACGAAGACCACTCGATGGCGCCACAGATTGATTTCATGGTCCAGTCGGGCCTTCTGGATGCGGAAGTGGCCAAAAACCACCCCGACCGGAACTGTCTGACCTCTGTGATCCTGGGTGACCGCGTTGCGAAATCTGACTGTCCGACCGACCCGTTTGGTCTGGAAATCGGCGATATCGTTGTCGTTTCTTCTGACGGTTTACAGTATCTAGATGAACCTGTGATCCAAAAGATCCTGCACAAGTATCGGCGGCGCAAAAGTGCCGAGATCGCGGGCCATCTGTTGGAAGCGATTGAAACGCTGGGTGATGTGGATCAGGACAATGTCTCGTTCGCTGTGATCAAGCTGAACCACAACAAGCCGATGGATCGCGCTGTTCGGATGAAGCCGACAGATGTTGTCGATACCAGCTCTTCCACGGTCACGCGCGTGGTGAACCTTGAAGAGCTTGAGAAGGCAAAAGAGGCAGCAATGGCTGCGGAAAATGGTGTCGAACCAGAGTTGAAACTGGTGTCTGGAGGAAAGTAAATGTCAGTCAGGGCTGCCGCCGACAATTCCTACGAAAATCTCAAGAAAGCACTGGCCGAAGGAAGGCTGCCCGTCAACGTCGCTGATACCGCAGTCAAGCTGTGTGAACGCCTGCACGAACCTGTCCGGGTCAGCGTCATGGGCCTGCCCGGATCTGGCAAATCAGCTATCGTCAACCTATTGCTGAACAAGATCGTGGTGCCGGAAGGCGTCCGATTGCCGACCACACAATTTGTGAAGGGCGACACACCTCGCGCCGTCTGCACAATGGCAGATGGGTCCAGCCGACCTGTGGAAAATACAGATTCTCATGAGATTGCTGGGTTGGAGCCAATTTTCGTTGAGTTCCAGATGCCTTTGCCTGCCCTTGGCCGCATTTCCGTGCTGGAAGTCGTCGCGCCAGATGCCCCGAAAGACCAACAGCGCGCGATGCATTGGGCCGCCAAGCGGACCGACATTGCCCTGTGGTGTACCCAGGGATTCACCTCTATCGAGCAGGCTCTTTGGGCGTCATTGCCCGAAAAGGTCAAAGATCACGCCATGATGCTGGTCACCCGTGCCGATTTGCTGGAACAGCAGGGCACACTAGACCAGACCGTCGAAGAAATTCGCTTTGGCAGCGCGCATGAGTTCAACAAGATCATGCCAATCGCCACAACTGACGCCATCGCCGCCCGCCGTGCTGATGGAAGTACAGACAAGCCATTGCTGCAGAAAAGCGGCGGTCTGACGTTGATTTCCTCGATCCTGCGTCAGGTTGACCAAGGTTTGCAGGCGACTGTCGATCAGGCCGACTTGATATTGCACAAGTTCAAGGACGCGACGCCAAATCCCGATGCGGTACGACATGTCGAAAAGGCAAAGGCGCCGCGCCCGATCACCAAGCCTGTCTTGAACGAAGAAGCCACGCAGCTGATCGATGACTTTGCTAACCGGCCTGTTGTCGAGGTTGTCTCATCGCAGCCCGTCGCCACCGGGACATCCAAACCGATCGAAGCTGTCGATACGCTGGCAGACGATGCACCGGCTGATGACGCCCGTGGCGAAGACGCCTTTGTTTTGCGTGGCAAATCTGCGGTCTACAACCCAGCACCACCTGAATCAGAGATGGATGCAGCCCCTGAAACAGGCGCTGACACACCGGAGGAGGCAGATAGTTCTTCCGTTCAGCCGACCCGCGTGAAGTCCAAGCCCATCACAACAGCACGTCCAAAATCCGAGCCTTTGAAAATCGGTCGTCCCGTTGCACCGGTGTCTGCCGCTGATCCGGATGCCCCGAAAAAACCGCGCGTTGGTTTTATGCCAAAAGCGAAGACAACCATCATCGCGCCACGCGCCAAGCCGGAAACCTGTGCCGCCTACAACGAGGCTGTCATCTATCTGGCCGAACAAGGCCGCGCGCTGACGAAACAAATGTCAGAAGCCGAGGATCTGTCATCCGACGATCTGGTGTCTGCATCAGCCGACAATATCACATGGCTGACCGACTATCTGGATGGCGTCGATGTCGCGGATGATCCCGTCCTTGAAAAGAGTCGGACCCGTGCGCTTGATGCCACGGAACTGGTCCAGTTGATGCAGTTCGAGAAGAACGAAAACGCTGGAATTGAGGCGCTGACCCTTGTCGTTCAACTTAAGCGCGATCTTGAGGCTGAAATTGCCCTGAGCAGAAGTGAAGCATCTGTTAAGGCTGCATAATCTATTTGCAACACGCCGGTAACGGCAATCCAAAGACTTAAGGCGGCCTTCCCATATTTGAGCGAAGTGTCGCCTTATTTCTGCCCAGCCTTACTGTTTCTTTATGAACAATAATAAGGGCCCTTAGCCCAGAATACCCCGCCCAGAGAATCAAACGATTGGGTGGGTCGTCATGTGATTGAGGAAGTTTGTAAGATGGAAGAGTTGAACGAAGGTCAAGGTGGGGTTGCCAAGGCGCAACAACCAGCGTTCATGCGGATCGGTCTGGATAAGCTTGATGCTTATCACGAGGAACTATTGGACCTCGAAGATACCCTGCACGACATCGAAAAGATCGGTGGCCCCGAGGCCGCCAAGAAGGCCCAGCGCCTTGTCAAACAGCTCAAGACATTTGAACCCAACATCACGATGATTGGCCAGATCAAGGCCGGTAAGACTTCCCTTGTGAATGCGATGGCCGGTCGCCCTGACCTGTTGCCTGCTGACGTGAACCCGTGGACATCCGTGATCACATCTTTGCACCTGAACACCCCGTTGCCCGATGACGCCCCTCGTGCGTCGTTCCAGTTCTTTGACCAGAACGAATGGGACCACCTGGTTGAAAACGGCGGTCGGATTGGTGAGCTGTCCAGCCGCGCTGGTGCAGACGAAGAAATGAACAAAGTCCGCGAGCAGATCGCGCACATGTACGAAAAGACCCGCGAGCGTCTGGGCCGCAAATTCGAGCTGCTGCTGGGTCAACGCCACAACTACGCCGAACTGGATGATGATCTGGTGCAGCGGTATGTCTGCATGGGGGATGACTTTGACGATATTTCAGTCGCTGAACAGCAGGGCCGTTTCGCTGATATCACCAAATCTGCTGACCTGTATTTCGACGCCAGCTTCCTGCCTATGCCATTGTGTATCCGCGACACGCCCGGCGTGAACGATACCTTCATGATGCGCGAGCAGATCACGATCAAAGCGCTGCGCGACAGCCGGATTTGTGTTGTGGTTCTGTCTGCCCACCAAGCCCTGTCTTCTATGGATATGGGCCTGATCCGCCTGATCTCGAACGTGAAAAGTCGCGAAGTGATCATCTTTGTGAACCGGATCGACGAATTGTCTGATCCTGCAAGCCAGATTGGTGAGATCCGCGCCTCGATCCTACAGACGCTGAAAGATAACAACGGCCCCGATAACCCCGAGGTCCTGTTTGGGTCTGCCTATTGGGCGAACCTTGCGCTGGGCGGTGATCTGTCTGAAATCGTCGAGGATAGCGCTGATGCGCTGTTCAAATACGCCGAGTCTGTTGTTGGCGATAGTGCGACCGACATGGACACAAACGAATTGGTTTGGCAGCTGTCCGGGTTGCCCCACCTGTTTGATGCCTTGGCGGAACGGATTGCGGAAGGTGCAGGCGCGGAACGTCTGTTGTCAGTCCGCAAAAGCGCCCAGAACCACGTTGGTGGTTTGCGGGCCTCTAGTTCGCTGGTGTCGTTGCGTCTTGAGGGCGGTGACGTCAAGACGATGGACCCCGACGTGCTGAAAGCGCATCTGGATGCCATCGACGACAAACATATCAACGCTTTGGATGCGCATCTGAAGATCGTATTCGAAAAGTTCTCTCGTCGGATCGACCAATCCAACAAGCGGTTCCTTGATCGCGCTGTTGAAAACCTGATCCGCCATTTGGAAACCCAAGGCGAAGACCAGATTTGGCAGTACAGTCCTGATGGACTGCGTATCTTGCTGCGCACCGGCTATCAGGTGATGAAGAAAGACTTCACCACAACGTGCCAGGGTGCATTCGGTCAAGCCGCCAATGATTTGACCATGATTTATGGCGAAGCCTTTGGTGTGGACGTCGAAAACTTTGAAGTCTCTCCCCCCGAGGCTCCGCAAATCCCGGCGCCTGTATCTTTGGGCCAAACGATTGCTTTGGATTTGCAGACATCATGGTGGAAGGGCTGGTGGCAGCGCCGTAAGGGCTATCGTGCCTTTGCAAGCGGGTTTTATGAGCTAATCGAGGCCGAAACCGCCCCCATCGTCAATGATTTGAAAACCAGACAACTGACCGAAATTCGCGATCAAGCGTTAGGAGACATGGCTGACTTCCTTGCAGAGCAGCGTGGGATTCTGACCGATATCGCTGAAAAATCCCAAGTTGGCGTTGAAGACCTGGAAGGCCTGTTTGGGATCACCGCGCAGAAAGAGCGCGAAGAACTGTTCGACATCATCTTTGAAGAGCTCGCCATGGATCAGGACGATTCTGATGGAGAAAGAGCTGACATGACCTCTGGAGGGGCTGCCGCATGACACAAGAAGACCTGACCCGCCGCAAACCGCGCATCGCATTGATGGGTGAATTCAGCGCCGGTAAGAGCACGCTGTCGAACCTGTTGCTGGGTTCCCGGCCCCTGCCTGAAAAGGTCACGGCGACACGTTTGTCCCCGGTGTGGATGGCATCTGGCAGCGAACCGCCTTACCGCGTTGATGTGGACGGCACCGAAGAGCTGGTGTCCATCGAACATCTCGAAGAAATCCCTGTCGAAGAAACCAAGGTGATCCGCC
This sequence comes from uncultured Paracoccaceae bacterium, assembly GCA_938016515.1. Classification (GTDB taxonomy): domain Bacteria; phylum Pseudomonadota; class Alphaproteobacteria; order Rhodobacterales; family Rhodobacteraceae; genus Yoonia. The sequence continues at coordinate 31,879 of CALILP010000161.1, read as the reverse complement.
TGTTCTTTGAAAGCGATATTCTGGACGTTTGCGACCTGATCGACTTTCCCGGTATCTCTGACCCCAACATGTCGACCGACGTTGTCGAACGGATGCTGGAAGAAGTCGACGCCGTCTTGTGGTGTACCCACGCGACCCAAGCCTGGCGCCAGTCAGAGCAGGCCGTCTGGGACCAAATGCCAGAAGCCGTGAAGAAGCGGTCGATCCTTCTGATCACCCGTTTCGATAAACTGACCAACGAGCGTGATCGTGGCCGTGTTCTGAAGCGTGTTCAGCACGAGACCAAAGGCCAGTTCGGCGGCACATTCCCGATATCCCTGCTGCAAGCGTTGCAAGCCGGCGATGACTACGAAAAATGGGACGAAAGTGGCGCCGGTGCCTTTTCTGATCACTTGATTGAAATGGTTCAGGAATTGACGATGGCTGTCGCTGGCAAGGCCGAGTCCTTGTACGTGATTGGTCAAAGTGGTGACGAAGTGGCCACTTCGGGCGACCCGAATGCCTTGCTGCTGACCAACCCTGTCATCGCGGGTCGTGATCCCGATGCTGGCCCTGTTGTGCCCCGCCGTGTCGCGCCAAGCGCCGGTGCGAAAGTCCACGCCATCAGCACGCCTGTCGCGGATGATGTGGCGGCAGAAAATCAACCTGAGGGTGATCATCTGGCTGATAGCGCCCAGATTGCATCCTGAACGGGATATGAATGCCGGTGTGTCTTCCCCCTTGCGCCTTAATCGCCTACAAGGGCGGTGGGTGTAATGGGACAGAGTAAAAGAGGCTATGGCAACAGAAGATTTGGATGCCTTGCATGATCAGTTTCCGCAATGTGAAACCATTGCGTTTGCAGATCTTTCGACGGACATGATCCTTGTAACCAATTCGGCCGCCCCACAAGCACGTGAGGCGCTGAATGCCTTGTGCGCGGATGCCGCAAAGAGCCTTGGTAAGCCGGGCAGCCCAAATTTTGGCGATGGCGAAAGTGATACAGCCATGATTGCGACCCGCGATCAGCTGACGATCTTTTTGCGTGCTGATGGTGAACCGACCGACGTCTTGTGCTGCGTGTGCAAGCCTGACCTGGATGTCCCAGCATTCTTGTCTGTGGCCCGCCCAACATTACAGAAAATTAGCAACGGGTCATAAAAACGCCCGTCACACTAAGATCGAACAGCCAGGATCCGCAGGTTATGGATAAAGACACTCTCGCCCAAAAGCTCGCAGCGCTTTCCTCTGAAGGTGAGACGTTTGAGAACGGCTTACGCGTCATCTCTGACGGCACAGAGCCGTCTGTCCTGACCGCGATCCTCGGTGAGGTGGACATGACGGTATTGCCCCGCCAGCTGACCTTCAAGATGAACGCGACCGAGATCACACTGGTGGCCGGCGGTCGTCGCCTGCGCGGCCTTGTAAAGGCCTCCAAAGACATTGTTGGGGTCACTGGCGTCTTGGGTAAGTCACTTGCCCACGAAGAACCGGATGTCATCGAGGGCCTGCGTGGTATCCTTGACCAGTTCACAGCAACCGCAAGCCAGCTAACCGTTGAAAGCGATGAGCCGGACGCGATGGGCGGGCAAACAGACTCTGGCGTCACAGCTGCTAACCTTGCCGAGATGTGGGATGTTCCACTGAGCGTTCAACCGATCACGGCAATGCAGAAGTTTATCCGGGGATGTGGGTCGCTTGCGACGGCCTGGATCATCCTTTCTGATGATGTCGAAACCACAAACGGCGGTGACGGAACCAAACTTGAAGCCCTAAAAAAGGCACTTGAACAGCAATGGTCCACATTTTCGCAATCGGTCGATCAGCTTACAGGCGAGCAGGGTTTCATCTGTCTCAACAATGCGTTGGGTGACGTCGGGTCTGTTGCGATCGCCAAAGGCGTAGGTGAAGCTGCCCTTGTCTGCTATGATGCTGAAAACATGGTCGAAATCCATGCATTTTGGTCAAGCACTCAAAGTTAACGCACTGTCAAATTGGCGACATCGTAGCCGTATTGACACAGTTTCCCTTAAGGTAACTTCCTCCAGATTTTGCCAAACTTTAATCCAATTGCACTGTCAAAACGTTCGTGTCGCCCCGCTTTGGTTTGGTGCGACATCCTTGGAGTGGCGCTGCGTCGCGTATTGACCTGACGCCGCTCTATCGACCGAAGGAGCGTTTTGTGCATGTATTTATGGTAAGAGAGGCCAGTCCCGTTTTATTGGCTGGGTGCAAAGCCAAAGGCGAGTTCATCGTCTTTGGCTGAGCACACCAAACGGTCAGATCCCACCCCCAAAATTATCGCTGCGATGACCTGTGTGTGGTTCTGTCCGCGTTTCAATCCCAACCAGTGCCCGGCTTAATGAGTTTTTTTTACGATTGCGGCCTCGACTGTGACTGCCCCAGATCGAGACTGAGGAGACGGTAATGAAGTTCAAGACGTTGAAGATGACGTTCAAGCCCGCAGCCCGTGCCGTCGTTTTGACAATGGCACTGACATCCCAGACTTCTGCGCAAACTGACCCAACGATCGATACGGCCCCTCAGGTGCAGCTTGAAGCGGTCTCTGACAAGGTGGCGCGCTTTTCCTCCGCAAGACTGCTGCCCGTCCTCAGCCAAGGGATCCCGGCAAGCGGTTGCTTTTTACATGAGGGGATCCGTCCGCAGCATACGTCTGAGACGCTGGATGCCTCTGTTGCTGAATTTCACAGTGCCTTGACCTTGCTTGTTACAAGGGCGGACGGTTCGCAACGCAGCTTTCGGTCCGCTGAAAGTCGGGAGCTGGCGGAATTGCTTTCGCGTGTCGATGCAAAATTTGCGCCCATCGAAGCCGCTATTGCCGCAAAGGGGTCCGGACCCATTGATGTCTTTACCATGCAGGTGCTGGCGGATCACAACATAGACCTGATGAGAGCCACGAAATTGGTATTGGACAAGGTTTCTGGTGGCACCATCGACGCCATTGTCCAATTGCCACCAAGGGCCATTGCCATCGAAATCGCGGCCCGTCAGGTGATGTTGGCCCAAAGGATGGCCAAAGACGTATGCCTGGCCATCGCTGATATTGACAAAGACAGGTCGCTCGAAGACCTGCGCAACACAATCGGTATGTTTGAAATCTCGTTGCATGCTTTGCAACATGGGATGGCCTCTGCTGGGCTTCAGCACCCGCCAAATCAGGACATCACGGAAAACCTTGCATTGGTTCAGTTCGAGTGGGCAACGCAAAAGGGTCTTGTGGATATTGTTCTAGACGGCGGGACGCTCTCTAAGGCCGAGTGTGATGAGGTTTTTGAGGGGTTGGAGGCAATACGCGATGACATGAATGCGGTTGTCGACATGTACATCGCCGCGTCTTTGCCCGGTTCGTAACCCGTTTACTTTGGCCGCGCGCTGCCACCCCGTCAGACCATAGGAAGCCCCGTGAGAAGGGTTTCGATCCGATACAGCCGCGTCGACGCTGTGATAAAGAGCGATTGCAGGTCGTCGCCGCCAAAGCAGAAATTCGTCGATTTCTCTGGCAGCAGGATCACGCCAAGGCACACAGCATCCTTGTTAAAGATATGCACGCCAGCTGGACCGTTGCACAGAATGTGATCCGTCGTCGTCGTTTTCATCCCGTCTGGCACCCACGGACTGTCGCCGGTCAGGTTGGCCCAAACCTTGCCACCCGCAAGCGACCCATCCTCCATAACGTCGAAGACGCGAATGTGGCCGCCCGGGCTATCGTTGATAAAAAGCTGCCGTTCGTCTTGTGACATGCATAGGCCGTTGGGTTGGTCAAAGTCATCTGCCACCAAATGCAGCGTGCCATCAGGATCAATGCGGTAAACGCCTTGGACATCCATCTCTTGCGCGCGAATGTCGCCCAAGTCAGCGCGTGTGCGTCCATAGGACGGGTCAGTGAACCAGATCCGGCCTTTGCTATCGCAGATAATGTCGTTGGGACTGTTTAGCGCCTTGCCTCGGAAATGCGTCGCGATTGGCGTGACACGCTTGCCGTTATGGTCAATCCGAGACACCTGTGAGGCCGCATGTTCACAGGTGATGACCCTGCCCTCGCGGTCAAATGCGTTCCCATTTGCCTGATTACTTGGCACCCGAAACAGACTTAGGCCATTTTCCGCTTCCCAGCGGTACTGTTTGCTTGCCGCAATGTCCGAAAATACGAGAAAGTGATTCGTTGGATGCCAGATCGGGCCCTCCAGAAATGTGAAATCCCCAGCAATTGGCGTCAATTGTGCGTCTTTTGGGAACAGTGACCCTAGGTCAGAATGCCGCATTTCGAAAATCATTGACGCCCTTCCATCCGCGTTTCCGCACAGGAACACCACGGCGACCATACCCGGTCAAGACTGCTGTTGTGGCAACTCAACCCGCAATAGAGTATTCGCCCATAAATTGTATTCTAAATGGAAACAATCAGACGCTAAATCAGGCGAGAATGTGGCGAAAATACGGAATAACTACGGCAAAAAAGGCCGAATCGATTGTGTCATCTTTGGACACTCATGGCATCGATACAACCAAGGCCTGTACTTTAGGATAGGAGAAGTGCGCGAATTCTTGCTCGTACACCCCACAAGGGGTATTCAAATATCAGACGCCAAGTAGCGGAAATTCGCCGACCGGACCTGAATTTGTGTACCAGAAATTCAATCTGTTTTGTTAGTGAGTATGTCCGGCAAAGAGTTATGGTTTTTTAGTCGAGGCTGACATTTTTTCGTAAGTCTCTTTGCATGGTCGGTTTGATCGTTGCTTGGCGTCACTTTCCCCACAGATCAGATCCGCCCTGCCAGATCAGCTGGAGGGCGAGGGTGATCAAGATGACACTCACGGCCTTCTTGAATGTATCGTCGTTCATTCGGATCAGGACTTGCCGTCCAACCAGCGTTCCCAAAAACCCAGCTGCGATCATCACGACCATAAAGCCAAACCATGGCACAAATGCAAAACCCAGAATGCCGAAGACGATCACCTTAAGCAGGTGCTGCAATGTCATCAGGACTGCCTGTGTCGCTACATGCGCTTCACGGCCAAGGCCCAACGACTGCACGTAGCTTGCAACGAAAACGCCCGTTGCCCCAAAAAACATTGTCAGAAAGCTGGAAATGCCGCCCGTAAGGATGGGCCACTTGACCAGCCAAGGCGCCGGTTTGCGCATCACCGACCAGATAATGAACAGACCAACACCTGCCTGCACAGCCCCCGGAGGCAAATCAACAACAACTGCACCGCCAAGTCCAACGCCCAGCACGCTGCCAAGACCAAAACCCGCAATCGGCGGCCAGTAGGTATGTCGGCCCATCACCAGTGCTCGGTTCACGTTTGACCCTAACTGAATAAACCCATGCACCGGGATCAACGCAGCGGGCGGTATCAGCGAAGCCATTAACGCCAGTAGCATCGCGCCACCGCCAATGCCCAGTGCGACCGAGATAAAGGACCCCGCAAAGCTGGCTAAGAAAAGCGTTATGGCTGTCAGCGGGGAGAGGTCAGCGAAAATCAGGCTCATGCCGCATCCTTAGAGGATAGATCAGTCGATAACAGTCGCATTTTGCGTTTTCACTCGCCTGATAAAGGCATAGATGTCCGATATCGTCATAGGTACCAAGGAAATACCATGAAACATGCAGTCTTGATGGCCTGCGCCGGGCTGGCGCTGTCGGCAACATCCGCCATGGCGCAGGATGTAACCCTGCGCATTCACCATTTTATGTCAGAGCGTGCGACGCTGCATGCCCAAACCCTTGTTGCGCTGGAAGAGGCGTTAGAGACGAAAAGCGATGGTCGTATCGAGGTCCAGCTGTTTGCTGCCATGTCGCTTGGGGGCGGTCCTGCTGATCTGTATGATCAGGCCGCTGATGGCGCTGTCGACATTATTCTGACGTTGCCCGGCTATACTGCTGGCCGGTTCCCCCAGACCGAGGTCTTTGAACTGCCATTTCTGATGGAAGACGTCCCCGCCACCGGTGGTGCCTTCTATGATATGGTTCAAGCTGATCTGCAGGACGGCGAGTATGACCAGACCAAAATCCTTGGTGCATGGGTTCATGGCCGCGGTGCTTTGCACAGCGAGACACCGATTGCGTCTTTGGCTGATATGGCGGGCCAAGAGGTCCGCGGCCCGACGCGGATGATTACCAATTTGCTGGGCGAGTTGGGCGCAATTCCCGTTGGCATGCCTTTGCCCGCGATCCCCGAGAACCTGTCGAAGGGTGTTATCACCGGCACAGCCCTGCCATGGGAAATCACACCGTCGATCCGTCTGGCCGAACTTGTGACCAATCACACCGAATTCGACAGTGCCAAGGCCTTTTACACTGCCACCTTCATCCTTGCGATGAATTGGGACGCCTATGACGATATGCCCGAGGACCTGCGCGCCTTGCTGGATGCAGAAACCGGTAAGGCCTTTTCGATGCAGGCCTCTGCTGCGATGGCCGCGGCTGACAAGGTAGGTCGTCAGGTCGCCGTTGATGCAGGCAATACATTTGTGCTGTTGGACGCCGCTGAGGTTGCCTTGTGGGAGCAAGCTGCACAGCCGGTCTATGATGCATGGATCGCAGACAGCGCAGATGAGGGCTTTGACGGTGCTGCAACGATCGCAAAAGCCCGCGAACTGATTGCCGCAAATCAGTAGCCACATTTACAGCCCGGTCGTTTCCATTGACCGGGCTGTTCTAACCCCTGCGGCTAATCAGATCTAGACGGCGCCATGCACTTGCGCGATGACATTCGCCATGATCCGCGCCGTGTCTTCCCAGGTCGGAAGTGACGCAGATTTTGCCAATGATCTTTGTCCAAAGTCTTCTTGCATTGCGTCATCACTCAGCAGATCCCGCAGGACTTTGCCAAGCGCATCCGCGTCGTTCACGGGTACAAGGACACCGGCCTCGCCGACTGTTTCTGGCACCGCTCCTGTTTGCGTGGAAACCACTGGCAAGCCGTAAAGCATCGCCTCTGACAAGACCATGCCGTACCCTTCATAGCGTGTTGCCAAAGCAAAAATGCTGGCCGCGTTGTATCGGTTGTTCAGGGTGTCTTTGTCAGCCTCGCCAAGGAAGCTCACGCGGTCCGATAGCCCCAGTTGATCACGGTGTTCCAGCAGTGCCTTTGCTGTCCCCGGATCGTGCTGCTTGCCGATAATTTCGGCCTGCCACGGCACGTCCTTGATCTGCGCAAGTGCTGCCAAAAGCACATCGTGGCCTTTACGGTCTGCCAAGATGCCAACCGAGATGATCAAAGGCGGGTTTTGCGGGTGCGGGTCGCGGATCGGCCGGTCGAACCCCGGTAAGGCGATAGTGATTTTCGCAGGGTCTGCCCCGAACTGCGCCGACAGGATATCTGCCGTATGGGGGCTGGGAACCACGATGGCGCTGGCATGTTGCAGCGCCGCGGCCTCGTTTGCCAACAGGTGCTGCGCAAGCGCCGGATCAATACCGGTTTCCAGCCCCAGCGGGTGATGGATCATCGCAATGAGGGGTGCAGGCACAGTCGCAAGGCCATCTGGATCAATCGCGCCATAGACCAGTCCGTCAAGAATGATGGCTTGGTCGCGTGGCACCGCGCGCAAAGTGTCCAAGGTTGCAACCATGTCGGCTGCGGGCGGTTCCGGGAAGCTGTCGCGCAATTCAAGGTGCGCTGTCGGGCAACCGATTTCGTTCAAGACCCGCAGAACAGTCGCTTCATAGATGAACCCTCCAGTCCGCCTGTCCTTGTCGCCCGGAATTGCAAATGCTGCTTTCATTGATGTCCCTATTGTGCGGCCAGCCGGTTGGATCGGCGAACCAATTGCAGTGCTCGGTTCATAAAGCGCTCCCTTGCGCCCGTTTGTTAAGACGTATCCCCTCAATGATCCCGGTTGGTTTGGAAAAACAGGAAAAACGCGGCTGGCAAAGCGGCGACCAGCATGACCGCGCCATAGGCGATCCCTGCTGCGACCCCAGCGCTTGGAAGAGCGCCTGCAAATGGGAACAACGCCGCAGCAGCCCCTTCCCGCCAGCCCCAGCCGCCAACCGAGAGGGGGATCAGCATCGACGTCAGGATCAAGGGGATCAGCGTGAAAAGAGACGCGGCCGGAAGTGTTGTGCCCGTCGCCTTAGCACAGGCGTAAAAGCTGACCGAGATCAGGATCGCAATGGCCGCCGACAGGACGATCTGTTGTGGCCTGCGCATCAGCCGAAAGCTTGTGGCAAGAAATGTGGCGATAGCTCCGTCACGGCGGGCGTAGAACAAAGCGCAAAGGGCGACGATAACTGCGCCAGCCAGCCAGCCCCATGTTGCAGCAGGCCAGGGCATGCCCCCCGGTAACACCAGCGATAGCGTGAAGCCTGCGAACATCATGATGAAAAGTGTGCTTTGTCCAATGAGGCGTTCGATCATCACCGATTGCGCCGCGCGCTTCAGATCGCCTTGTTTACGCAGGCGCACTGCCCGCGTCGCGTCCCCGGCGACACCGCCCGGTAAGACCAGGTTCAACAGCTGCGCGATATAGTATTCCATCACTGCCCGCCCATAGTCCAGATCAAGGTTCAGGGCCCGCGCTGTCAATTGCCAACGCCGCGCCATCAGGAACGTCAGGATCGTCAGCGTTCCAAATGCCAGAAAGAGCCAGCGAAGTTCCGCACCCCGAAGCCGGGTCAGGATCGCCTGCGTGTCCATCATCGCAAAAAGCACTGCGAGAACAGCAAGCGAGGCCCCGAGTTTAAGGATCGTTTTGACCATCGTCAGCTTTCCCCGCCCAGCCGGTTAGCAGAGGTGAAAGCCGTGATGAACCGATCCCGGAACGCGTCCATACGCCAAGCGGGCAGGGTCGCATCCGGGATCAGGCCTGTGGTCCAGCCCCAAGCCGCCGTATGATCCAGCACCTCTGGCGGGCCGATCATGTGGATTGCAACATCGCGGCTGTCGATCTGGCTGACAAAGCCCGCAGGCTGGTGGTCTCCGATCACCATCACCAGCGGCGCATCGTCCAGTAAAGCGATATGCTCTAGGGTTGCTTGCAGGGAATAGTCCACTGCGATCCGGTATTGGTCGCGCACATCATCCCGGTCTTTCCATAGCTCGCGCGGGGTCGGTCCGCTGTTGGCCCATTGGTTGAAGACAGTGCCGTCGCCCAAAGCGTCCCAAGGCAGCACCGGCGGGATCGGAACCCAAGGCGCATGTGATGAGATCAGCGCGATCTGAATGAAATCGGGGCGCGGGTCTTCCCCCAACAGGTCCTCGTAGACCGAAAGGGTGAATTGATCCGGAACGGTGACCCAATTGAACCGGTCCCCTTCATAAGGGATGTCAGCAGCGGCGTGGATCACCTCGAACCCCATTGCACTGCTTTCCGGCCAACCCAGTGTAATCGCAGGCATGATCGTCGCAGTGCGATAGCCGGCCTCTTGCGCAAGATGGAACAGCCACTTGCGGCCACTGGCCAGCATCGCATTGTAGCGGCCGTGGTGCGTTGTCCAAAGTCCGCTTGCCAGCGACCCATGCGCCAACCAGCTTTGCCCGCCTTCTGTCGGAGAGGTCAGCCAACCAGATTGCATGGCAAACCCCGCATCTCGGAGCGGACCCTCTGCATTGAGAAGTGTTGTCAGGTGGGTGTCCATATAGAGCGGGTTCTCAAACGATGTCCGCCCATAGCTTTCGAGATAGATCAGGATCACATCACGGTCACCGATCAGGTCAAAAAGCCCGGTTGCGTCCCTGTACGGATCGTTTTTGGCGTTTGCGCTGAAAGCCACAAGATCGGCGGCTGTGTCTTGCATATCGACCAAGCGTTTGAATGTCAGACGGCTTGTCCAAGCGGTGCCAGGGGGGCTGCGATCAAAGGACCAATGCTTGAGGTGATGACCCGCATCCGCAACCGTCCATCCTGCGAAAACGAATGCGACAGCTGCTGCGGCCATGCGTGCGAAAACTGGCACGTTGACACGCGACCAGACGCGCAGCGCATGCAGCAATGCGAAATAAAGCAGGATCATCACCACGACAGCACCACCAACGGCCAGATAGGCCCGCGTCTTGCCGATACTGTCGGACAAAAGGCTGATGCCTGCTTCGATCAGAAACGTATCAAGGATCGGATTGAACGTGCGGTTATAGGCAATGAACATCCCGTAGTCTGCGACTTTGATAAAAGTCGCGACCACCAAGAGCGCCGCAATCGTCGCCGCAACGCCCCAGCGTCGCCCTACTGCAAGCAGACCAAACAAAATAACCGGCAGCTCTAGCGGGAAGCGGTTCAGTGCGCTCCATTTCATGGTGCCGGGGTGGTTGGGCAGAACCAGCACCAGAAAGACCAATAGCGCCCCTGCCCCTAGGAATACGGCCTTGTTCAACGTGGCGCCCTGCTGAGCCAGCGCACATCCACCGCAAACGACCAGGTCAGCATGAGTGCCGCGCACAGCGATACCGGCATCAGCAACCCTGCTGGCGCCAGTGGACACAACAGAAAAATCAGCGTTGCGATTTGAAACACACAGACTGCCTTGCGCCGCATGCTGTCCGGCAGCCGCCCGTTTAGCCATGGCCAGACAAAACTTGCCCCGACAAAGCCGTAGCGCATGAAGCCAAGGATCAGAACCTCTGGGCCACCTTTGCCGGATGTCAACAAAACAAGGCTTAGGGTAGCTGCAAGGATTGCATCCACCTCCATATCAAACCGTGCCCCGAATACAGATGTCAGCCCTTCGCGACGTGCCAAAAATCCGTCGAGACCATCAAGTGCAAAGGCCACAACGGCCACGCAAAAGACAATCCACGGGGCCTGTTCCGGCGAAAGGATCGCGGCACTGACAAACGCGGTCAGACCCCCGCGCAGCAGTGTCACGATGTTTGCAGTGCCCAGCGCATCATGCGGGTGGTTGCCGGGCATGGCACAAACCGCCACAACACCGATTACAGCAAAGACAGCCATCGGAAGCAGAGCTGTTCCAGTCGGACCAAAGACAAGCAAAACCCCGGTGCCAAGCATCATCCAAACACAGCCGGTCAGACGCAAGAACACAGCCTGACCCGCATCCAATGTCGTGGTGCGTTCAGTTGGCCCTGTTGTATGTGGATCAGTTTCCAGCATCATGTTGCCTTGTTCTTCGTACTTTGGCCCCCTTTTGCGGGAACCGGTTTCTTACCTAAACCACTTCTTCCACGTTGCCGTTCACGATATAGTTTCACGCCCCGACACGTTTGTCAGTTTTACCGTCGCAACCAGTGGCCGATGATCTGATGCAAGATTGGTCGCCGGCGTATCAATCACCTGCGCATCCCGCACCGCACCCGGTTGATCGCACAGAATGCGGTCCAGTGGCAGCACCGGTCGCTTGGTTGGGAACGTACATAGCGCAGGTCCGGTGAATGGCCCACCAAGCATCTGTTTGGACAGCGCAAAACCGCCCCACGGTCGCCACTCATTCAGGTCCCCCAGCAGTATGGTCTGCATCCGGGGTCGCCTGCGCAAATATTGCCCCAATATCCGCATCTGAGCCGCCCGCAGCACCTGCATCAGGGAAAAGTGCCCAGACATGATGCGAAACGGCATATCCCCATTGGTAAACTCTGTAGAAATCGCACCGCGATGGCAGTGCCCCGGCAAGTCGATCACATCCGCATGGGATCGCACGAACCGGGGGTGAACCCATAGGATCGTTCCCAGAAACCCATCGCTTTGCGGACCCCAGCGTAGGGTTTCATGATCATGCTGATACGTGAGACCTGTCGCATGGCTGATCCGAGCGACGTCAATGATACTGGCATGCGGGGGGCATTCCGTATCTGCTTCTTGCAGAGCAAGCACATCCAAATTGCCGAAGCCAGCCGCCGTTTCCACTGCTGTCATTACCCGTGACGCATCGCGCTGCCCATCCGCACCAACGGCGCGATGAATGTTCCAAGTTGCGCAGTTCAGGTCAGTCATCAGATCTTAGGCTCTTTGGGCGGTGACCTGCTTGTCACGTTGCTTTGACTTGGAAAGGGGCCGGTGGTCGGTCACTATCACCCAATGTAGAAACGTTTTCGGCTTTGTCACCTCAACCAACCCTTGTGGAGGATTTCATGCGGACCTTACTGATGTCATCTGTTTTTGCGAGCCTGACCCTTGGCACCCATGCCATCGCAGCACCCGCGCAGTTCGAACTTGACCCGACCCATACCGCCGTCATGTTCGTTGTTGACCACATTGGATACGCTGGAACCATTGGCATTTTTGGTGAGGTCGCGGGGACTTTTACCTATGACATGGACACACAGACGCTTAGCGATGTTGCTGTCACCATTGGTGCAGCCAGCGTGAATACATTTCTTGAGGCGCGGGATGGACACGTCAGGAACAAAGACTTCCTGAATGTTGCCCAGCACCCGGACATTACCTTTACAGCCACAAGCGGCACCCCCACCAGCGATACGACCGGAACAGTCACAGGTGATCTGACGATCCTTGGGCAAACGCAGCCTGTGACGCTTGATGTCACGCTGAATAAGGCGGCCGCCTATCCCTTTGGCCACAAGCGCATGGTGCTTGGTCTGTCATTGACCGGGGAAATTCAGCGGAGCGCATTTGGCATGTCATATGGTGTCGACAACGGACTTGTCGGGGATGCGGTTGAGGTCAGGATCGAGACCGAAGCGATGCAGATGAACTGACCTGCACATGCTGCCGCGCATTTGGCATTGCGGCGGTTATGCGATCTTTAAGGCTTATGATCCATTGTGATTCCTACTGCGCAATTGCGCCTGCTGGAGATCACAATGCACCTGAATAATATCCGGATGAGCGCGAAGCTCCCTATGGCGTTTGTCGCGCTTAGCCTCGTAGTTGCCCTTGTGATCAGTTGGATGGGATACCGAGATTTTAAGGCATCTCTTGTCACGTTGAAAAAAGACCTGCTTGAAACGCTTGCCGTAGAACGGGCCAATGCGATCGAAAGCTGGTTCGTCAACATTGACGAACAACTCGTGAATTACGCTGTCAGCCCGAGCACAATTTCAGCGATGCAAGGGTTTTCATCAACATTTGGTTTGCTGATGGATGATCCCGTCAGCGACCTACAGACCGCATACATTGATGAGAACCCCAACCCTATCGGGCAAAAAGACCTCTATGATCGTGCCCCGGAAGCGGTGCCCTACAATTTTCAGCACGAACAATTTCATCCTGTCTTTCGGGCTATCAATGACCAGCTGAGACTTTATGATCTGTTCGTTTTGGATCTTGACGGTAATCTGGTCTATTCCGTCTATAAGGAACGAGACTATGCAACCAACATGGAAACCGGCCCTTACCGTGACAGCGGACTAGCCGACGCGTTTCGGATGGCACGGGACGGTGCTGCAGGTGAAAGCTACTTTGCCGATTTCAGACCATATGCACCCAGCGCAGATGCGCCTGCCTCATTCTTGTCGACGCCGATTGTGAACCCCCAAGGCCAAACCATTGGCGTCATGGCATTCCAGATCCCCGCAAATGAAATGAGCACAGTGATCAACCGTGCTCAGGGATTGGGCCAAACAGGTGACATTACCATGATTGGGCCTGACCTTTTGGCCCGCACCAAAAGCCGCTTTGATAGTCGCCACAGCATACTTGATCCACTTACACCCAACGATGCGGTGCTGTCGGTGCTCGGAGAAGCGTCAGCAACTTACGTGGACGACATCAGCCTGAATGGGAACCTTGGGCTGGGCGTTGCCCGTCGCGTTAATGCCTTTGGAAATTCATGGATTATCGTTGGCGAAATGGACCTCAGCGAAGTCTACAGTGACGCAACCAGTCAGCGGAACAAGACCCTCATTTTTACGATGATCGCCATGGTCGTCGTGGCACTGTGCGGTTGGCTTGTGTCGCGCACATTCAGCAATCCACTTGAGATGGTGGCCAAGGCCATGCAGCGGGTCAGTGAGCGTGATTATGATGTGCACTTACCTGACCTGAACAGACGTGACGAAATTGGAGAGCTATCTCGGGCCGTTGCGATGACTGCCGATCGCTTGCGCGCATTTGACGATAAACTGGCCGCAGAGAAGGAAGAGGCAAAGGCCCAGAAATTTGCCATTGATGAACTGGCTGCAGGGCTTCAGCGGCTTGCAGAACAAGATTTCTCTCGCCCACTTTCGATCGCATTCGCCGAAGAATACGAGCCGCTGCGGGCAAATTATAACGACATTGTCGAACGCTTGGGTGAAACCATTTCTGGGTTGAAGGCCTTTTCATCAACTTTGGATACCCAAACCGATCAGATTGGCCGCGATTCAAACGAATTGTCGCAGCGGACCGAAAACCAAGCCTCGACTTTGGAAGAAACCGCAGCGGCTATTGACCAGATTACTGAATCGATCACGCAAAACAGTGAAGATTTGCGCAATGCTGAAAACCTGATCCTCGAAACCGATGAGCACGTCAAACAAGGCCGCGCTGTGGTCGAGAACACGACCAAAGCCATGGACGAGATTGAAAAGTCGTCTGAAGAGATTAGCTCGATTATCCGCGTTGTTGACGACATTGCCTTCCAGACCAACCTTCTTGCGCTGAACGCCGGTGTCGAAGCGGCCCGCGCCGGTGATGCGGGGCGTGGTTTCGCGGTCGTCGCAGCCGAGGTACGCCAACTCGCAATGCGCTCTACCGATGCGGTGTCACAGATTAAGTCTCAGATTGACACCAGCACTGCCAATGTTGGCAGCGGCGTCGCATTGGTTCGGGAAACAGAATCTGTGTTGATGGAAATTGTTCAACGCATGGAGGGAATCTCGACCGCGATCTCGTCGGTTGCGGCGGGTGCTTCTGAACAATCCGGCAGTATTGGAGAGATTAACACCGGTGTGAACAACTTAGACCGCGTGACCCAGCAAAACGCCATGATGGTCGAAAACTCTAACACAAGTGTGCAAGCATTGTCTGATGAGGCTGCAAATCTTGCCAGAATGCTGTCGAACTTCAAATTGGGCATTCACGATAACAGCCTAAAAAGAATAGATAATTCGCAATTCTCGTCCCGCAGAAGCGCTTAGCAGCGGACCCGAAAGCCCTAAGCAAAACGCAGGGTCGTAATCCCCTAAACCCATTTCTGAAGTGCGCTTTGTAATTGCAGTGCTATGTTTTTGTTAACCTAAAAGGTGACACAACGAGTGGCCGGTTCTATACGAGTCGTGTCGTTATTCAGTTGTTGGTCCCGCCATTTCGCGGCCGCGTTGTTCAGGTTTCGTTTTGTCTCATACGTATAGTCTTGCTGTTTATGCTCCTATCCAAGCGGATCTCTTTGCGATCAATTTGGAGAAGCCGCTGAAGTCTGCGTGGTCATTCGACGATTGGGACGAAATGGAAACCCATTTTTCGGACGCAGATATCGCCCAAGCCGACAAAATGACCCCCGAAACAGCAAGCGTCTATATCGGTGACTTGCGCGCTGCAGGACGACAAGCGCGCGGTTGGCACTTTGCTGAGAACCCGAAGACCCGCTATCTGACACTTTGTTTGCCCTATTGGACGAATGACTGGACACGCCTGATGCTGGGTTTGAACATTTTGCGTCAAATTCTACCAACCTCGGGGGATGGGGAACCTGGCTATATCCTTGCACACCGCTTTGACGGCGCCGACAGCAAGACGCTGGGTGCTATCTTGATGCGGCACGGCACGACCAAGGTGGTCGGCCCGCATGCGGACGTGACCCAACAGATTGTGAAGCACGCCAGCCCACTTGCCAGTCGCGTCCAGGCAATGGCGAAAATGCCGACACCTCATGTTGTGGATACGTTTGGTGCGCTGAGGCATTGACCTTGGGTGATGCCAATTGACACTTGTGGTTAACAGAGCATTTCGCAAACCGTGCTGCAAACCGAAGATGTCTTTTCAAGCGTCATGTGAAAAGCGCCATTGCCGGTGTTTCATGGTTATGCACAGACCGCCAAAAGCAACATACCAGACAGCACTTGAATTTGATCATCAGCCGGCTGACTGCATGAAGATAATGCCTCAGGTCGTGTTTTCGGCGATGGCCGCTTTATAGAGGCTTCGGATGCGCTGCATCATTGGACGATTTCCTGTGCCAATAGGCTTGCCATCAATCGTTGCGACAGGCGTTTGCGCCCCAAAGGTTCCCGTCAGAAATGCTTCATCCGCGCCGTAAGCTTCGTAGAGCGAGTAGTTCTTTTCAAAAACCTGGATGCCATCCGCGCGGCACAAATCGATGACTTTCTGCCGCGTGACACCGTTCATGCAATAGTCCCCGGTTGAGGTCCAAACAGCACCACGTCGCACGATAAAGAAATTGCAAGCGTTCGTCGTATTCACAAAACCATGCGGGTCCAACATCAAGCCTTCATCCGCACCGGCTTGTTCGGCTTGCAGGCAGGCGATCACACAGTTCAGTTTGGAATGGCTGTTGAATTTGGCGTCCTGACTGGTTGGCAAGCCGCGCACCTGCGGCACTGTGGCAAGCCGGATACCTTTGGATTGCAGGCCCTCTGCAGGTTTTGAATGTTCCATAATGACCACAATGGTCGGACCAGACTGGCTAAGTGCCGGATGCTGGAATGGCTTCACCTTGCGCCCCCGAGTGATCATCAACCGACAATGCGCATCCCCGGTCATCCCATTGGCAGCGGCTGTCTTGTTCAGGATTTCAAGAACCTCATCCGGTCCAAAATCCACATCAAGTGACACAGCTTTCAGTGAATTGAACAGCCGGTCCATATGTTCGTCGAAGAAAGCCCACTTTCCGTTATAAAGACGCAGCCCCTCCCACATGCCATCCCCCAACATGAAGCCAGAGTCGTAGACAGATACCTTTGCCTCATCCTTGGGTACCAGTTCGCCGTCGACGTAAATCAGGATGCTTTCGTTTCGCAAATCTTCTTCGGCGTCATGAGTTGTTGGGGCATCATGGGGCGTGCTGGGCATATGGGTCATTCTCTTGTGCGTGCATCAAGACGTTGCGGGACAGATGGTGGGAATGTCAAAGCCGAAAACATGTGTTTGGCATCTGTGATCGGCAACAAGATCGACGTGACACCGTTTTTGTGCTTGCTTGGACCCAACCAAACCACACAAGAGGTGACGTCGATATGATTGAGATCAGCACCGGTAAAGTCGTGAGGGTCATCATGCTCACGCGCGAATACGGCCCTGACAGCGTGAACCTGTCCGACTATATCTCTGGATTAAATGACGACGAGAAGATCAATCTGGTCGCCGTCATGTGGATTGGCCGCGGCAGTTTTGAAGCAGAAGAGCTTGAGTTCGCAAAGCAAGAGGCCCGGCGTGAGGCGACCGCCCCAACCGAACGGTATCTGTCCGGTATTCCCGGTCTGGCCGAACATCTTGAAAACGGTCTAGAGGCCCTCGGCATTGATGTTGCAAATGCCGAAGACGATTTGTGACAATTACCGACCAGCGACAGCCAGAGGCCGCTGAACCCAAATTTCGACGCGGCGGTTCTTGATCCGTCCGGGCCGCGTTTCGTTGCATGCGAGCGGGGACAATTCACCATAGCCGATTGACTGGGCTTTGACGCGGTCAGCCAGCTCTGGATAGCGCGATATCAGCGCAGTACGGACGATCTCGGCACGTTGCAGGGCTACGAATTGGTTCAGGTCTGCACGACCAACTGAGTCAGAGAACCCCATGAAATAGAAGCTCGCACCTTCGTATTCACTGGATCGCATCAATGCTGCGACCTGTTCAAGGTTCTCGTAGTCTTCTGAATCCAGGTCGGTCGATCCACCATCGAAACGGATCGTCGTCGACAGACGGTCTGCATATGACATCAGCTTGAGCATGCTGCGCGTGCTGGTCAGATCCTGCGCGGATTGGTCGCCTATGATGGCGTTGGTGACCCGCAATCCCTGCGTGTTCAAAGGTTCTGCTACGATTTCACGGTCAATGAAGCCTGCATCGCGTACAAATGACTGCGCACGCGTCGACGAGATGAAGTCGGCAAAGCCGCTCATGTCCGCAACTGGCGCCTTTTCAGCCGCGTGATAGAAATAAATCGGGCGGGCCAATGGGTATTCACCCGACTTAATCGAAAACTCGGATGCGGGGACGCGGATACCGCAGACGCCCTCGATTTCCAGCGATTTGGTTCCGGCACGATGTACAAAGCTGGTCAGACCGATCGCATCGGGATCGTTGCGCACGGCTTCAGCGATCGCAACATCAGAGTCTAACACGTTGATCTGAACACCGAGATCTTTGCGATGTGGGGACAAAAGGACGGCTTCGAGTAGCTCGCGAGAGTTGCTGTCAGCTTCGCGCATGTAAACGTTGATCTTGCCAGCATCGCGTCCAAACTGGCTCCAATCAGAAATCTCACCAGCAAAGATGGTCGCAATGTCGACTTCAGACATTGCTTGAATGGGGTTCGATGGATGGGTGACAACCAGCAGGCTGTCATATGCGATGACGCTTTCCTGTTCCTCGCTGCGCAGCGTCGCAAGGCCTGCTTGCGTGGCGACGCTTTGTTCGGTGTCGGTCACTGGGCGCGTCGTAAAGGCTGCGTGCAAGTCACCGTCGATCAATTGGTCCAGACCGCTGACAGAGTTGGAGTGAACCAGCGTCAGCATCAAATCACTTTGACCATCGCGTTCAATTTCGAAGTACGTCCGGCCTGCAATTCCGTCGTCGCGTACCATCGCGTCGCTAAGATCGCCAAAATAGGCTTGGGCCAGGCGCGGGATCAGTTCGCCGGTCACTGTGCCAGAGCCGGCAAGATACAGGCTTGTAGGCATCTCACTTGCTGCTGGGCAGCCGGGGCCTTCGCACATGGACCGGTTTGCAGGCAGTTCAAAAAGCCCAAGCGATGTCTGCAAAACGTAGGTTTCGCCATCAAATGACACAAGATCACCGTTGATCGAAACGGTGCCACCAATCTCTGTCAACGTGACCTGTTCGGCCTGCGCCGTGATCGACGTGCCAAGCACTGATGCGCAAGCCAAAGCAATGATTGATGCGGATCTCTTACGGTTCATGACTGATCTCCGTGTGGAGTGGGTTGGAATATTCAACATTTGACGACTCAATTCTTAACTGTGTTCCAAAGAGACTGCGCACGTTGCCGGGCGTTTAGGGAATGGGCATAGATGCGGACGTTTGGGATCTCAGCAATTTCACTGGCCATGAACCAGTCCACAGCCGCAAGCGCGCCGTTATTGCAATACGTGATGACTTCGTTGAATTCCCAGTCGAGATCTGCCTGTTTGATCCGCATGAAAATGGATTCGTCGCTGACAGCAGTGGCGTTTGCACCGGATACCAATTCATGCGCATTCAGCGTAAACGATCCATCCAGTGAAGCGGATTCCATGATTTGATGCAGCGGACGCGCGTCCAGTAATTGTGCTGTGCTGGTCCCATCAAGGACCGCATCAACATCTTCATGCGTGGCAAGCCATTCGTCGCTTAGCGCCACCCGCGTACTGGACGGGACAATGGGTGTTGTTGTTTGGCTCAGATCACCGCCGTTGTCTTTCCAACCCGTAATGCCGCCATTCAGGATCGCCATATTGCCAAAACCTGCGCTTTTCAGCGTCCAGTAGACAAATGCAGCGGAACCGAAGTTGCCCTTCGCTGCGCTGGAATGCACAATCACGATAGGCCGATCATTTGGGATGCCAGCGGATTGCACCAGCGCCGTCAATTCCTCGTCTGTGGGAACCGATAGAGGATCATTCCAAAGCGTGCGAAACTGGCCGTAAGGCACGTTTACTGAACCGGGAATATGGCCCGCACCATAGCTGAACAAAGCCGCCTTTGCCTGCGCATTGCGCACATCAATGATGTAGGGTGTCGCGACCTGCATCAGGTTCTTCAAGTCATTGGGCCCAAGCAAAGGTGGGATCAAAACGTCTTGTTGGACAGGCTCAGGCTGAACAATTTCGAATGTCGCCGCATCCCGTGTCTGGGCGACAACACCACCGGCCATCAATGTCAAAGCAGCAATCGAAGCGGTCAGGAAATGGGGAGTTGGCATTAAATTCGCTCATTTTTCACTCATCAATGACGAAATTGTTAGAGAAACAATGTGTCAGAAATTTGAGCCAGCATGGGCAGCCAGGACACAATGGCTGACCACCTCAGCGTTCAAATGCCCCGTTTCTTAACGTAATAAGGGAGGTCACGCGGCGCGCGGCTGCCTAAATATTGATCGCTTTGGCCTAACGATCCGGCATCACCCCAGCACTCTTTTGGGTGATCTCAGTTGCTGCTTTCGCAACAAGGGCGCCAAACTCCGAGACGCGCGCGTCGTCGAATCGGATGCTGGGGCCAGAGATGGAAATCCCTGCGATGGGGTTTGCAAATTCGTCAAAAATGGCACTGCCGATACACGACATGCCATCGTATCGTTCCTCTTTGTCGAACGACCAGCCGCGTGATTTAATCACTTCAAGATCGTCAAAAAGTGCTGCTGGCGTCGTATGCGTGTTTGCTGTGAATTGCTGCAGCCCGGCTTTAGACAGCAATGCGCGCGCATGAGTTTCATTGAGTTCGGCCAAAATGGCTTTGCCGGTTCCAGACGCATGCATCGCAGTACGCGTGCTGGGCGGAAAGAACGCCCGGATCGGATTTTGCGTCTCGACCTGAGCGATAAACACAACCTCTGGACCTTGCGGCACCGCAAGATTTGCAGTTTCACCCGTCTGTTCCATCAGCATTTGCATCACCGGGCGGCCAATCTCGGCGATATCGCGGCGTTTGAGGAAGGAAGAGCCGGTTCGAAACGCCTCAATCCCGATCAACCAATCCTGACGCTCTTCGTTGAAGGTCACGAAGTCATGCTTCTGTAAGGTCATCAAAATGCGGTGTGTTGTTGCCGTTGGAACGCCAACTGCAACCGACAGATCTGACAGGGTCATGCGGTCAGCGCGCGAGATTGCAACCAGCACGCCCAGCGCGCGATCCAACGACTGCAAGGTCCCGGCAGAGCTTTCTGTGAACTGAGATTTTGGACGTCCGCGTGGCCGTTTCTGCTTTTCCATATCGATTCTTTCCACCTTCTTTGATGCACAAAATCAACGTTACTAAATTGAAAATATTTTTCAATACGAATATTTTTCGGGAAATTGAAAAACGTAAACATTTGTTTTGTATACAAAAATTAAATAGATTTACTTAGTGGAAATACTTTTCGAGAAAATTGCAAGGGTCTGACATATTCCGTAGGGTTAGGTCACCAAATTGGAGGAAAGTGCGATGTCAGACCAGAATCCCGTGTTCATCCCAGGCCCAACCAACATCCCCGACAGACTGCTGTCAGCGATGCACGTTCAGACGCGCGATCACCGTGCGCCTGACTTTGTGAAGACGTTCGCTCCGGTGCTGGAGGGCGTCAAAAAGGTCTTTAAGACGACGCAGGGCACTGTGATCACATTTCCCTCCAGCGGGACAGGCGGTTGGGAAGCGTCTGTGACAAACACACTTAGCCCCGGCGACACCGTACTGATTGCCCGCTATGGCACCTTTAGCCATCGCTGGATCGACCTATGTCAACGCCACAAGTTGAACGTTCGCATCATCGAATGTGATTGGGGCACAGGTGCGCCTGCAGACAAATTCGCCGCAGAACTGAGCGGTGATAGCGGTCACGATATCAAAGCTGTTCTGGTGACCCACAATGAAACAGCCACTGGCGTCAAATCCGACATCGCCGCCGTGCGCAAAGCGATTGATGCCAGCAACCACCCGGCGATGTTGTTCGTCGATTGCGTCAGCTCGCTTGGATCGATGGACTTCCAGTTCGATAACTGGAAGGTCGACGTCGCCGTTTCTGGTTCTCAGAAAGGGTTCATGCTGGCGACTGGCATGGCGATCCTTTGTGTTAGCCCCAAAGCCCTTGCTGCGATGGAAACGGCCACACTGCCGCGCACATTCTTTGATTTCCGCGACATGATGGCCGCGAATGCATCTGGCGGGTTTCCATATACGCCGCCTTTGCAGCTGATCTATGGCTTGGCCGAAAGCCTGAAGATGCTGGAGGAAGAGGGTCTTGAGAACGTCTTTGACCGCCACTTCCGCCTTGCCGAAGGGGTCCGCCGCGCTGTTGATGCGTGGGGCCTGAAGCTGGTCGCACAATCGCCGGACCTGTATTCAGACTCTGTTAGCGCCATCTATGTCCCTGAGGGTTTCGACAGCAATGTCCTGACCGAACATGCCTTTGATGCGTACGGCGTGTCTTTTGGTATTGGTCTGGGCGAGATGAACGGCAAAGCTTTCCGCATCGGCCATTTGGGCAGTCTGACAGACGTGATGGTTCTGTCCGGCCTTGCAACAATTGAGATGGCGATGGCCGATCTGGATTATCCAATTACTTTAGGCAGTGGCGTTGCCGCCGCACAGGACTACTTCCGTAGTACCAACGCGGTCGCCACTAAAGCCGCCGCCTGAGGAGGAACAGATGCTGGATTATACCAACGGCGAAGGTCTGACGATCGCACACATGCGCGAAGCCCATGAGCGGATCAAACCTTACATCAACCGCACGCCTGTGTTGCAGTCGGCCTACCTGAACGACCTGACCGGCGCTGATCTGTACTTTAAGTGCGAGAACTTTCAGGAAGCGGGTGCCTTTAAGGTGCGCGGTGCTTGTAACGCGGTGTTTGGTCTCAGCGATGAGGCCGCTGAGAAAGGCGTATGTACGCATTCGTCCGGGAACCACGCTTTATCGCTCAGCTATGCCGCCGGTCGGCGCGGTGTCCCGTGCAACGTGGTGATGCCCCGCACTGCACCGCAGGCGAAGAAAGATGCTGTAAAGCGCTATGGCGGCATCATCACCGAATGTGAGCCGTCGACGACCAGCCGCGAGGCTGTCTTTGCCGAAGTGCAAGCGGCCACTGGTGGCGAATTCGTGCACCCCTACAACGACCCACGCGTGATTGCCGGGCAGGCCACTTGTTCTGCTGAATTGCTGGAGCAGACCGATGGTCTGGACTGTGTTGTCGCCCCGATTGGTGGCGGTGGCATGATCTCTGGCACCTGTCTGACGCTGTCGAACCTTGCGCCGGACGTGCAGATTTACGCCGCGGAACCAGAGCAAGCAGATGATGCTTACCGGTCATTCAAGGCAGGTCATATTATCGCAGATGATGCCCCTGTGACCATCGCTGACGGTTTGAAGGTCCCGCTGAAAGAGAACACCTGGCACTTCGTGTCTCAGTTCGTGACCGACATCCATACGGCCTCTGAACAGGAAATCATCGACGCGATGAAAATCACCTGGAAGTACCTGCGGATCGTGATGGAGCCCAGCTGCGCTGTGCCGCTGGCGACGATCCTAAAAAACCCCGACGTCTTCAAAGGCAAGCGTGTCGGCGTTGTCGTGACTGGCGGCAATGTGGACCTCGACAAGCTTCCTTGGCTCAACACTTGATTACTTAGAAGGATAAGAAACATGAACGCACGTGTAGATATCTCCACCCTCGAAGTTGGTTATGACGTTCCCGCCCTGCCCGGTATGGACGCCGCTGACATCCAGACACCGTCGCTTGTCCTTGATCTGGACGCGTTAGAGCGGAACATCAAAAAGATGGGCGACTTTGCCAAATCCCACGGCATGCGCCACCGGGTGCACGGAAAAATGCACAAGTCTGTCGACGTCGCTTTGCTGCAGGAAAAGCTGGGCGGATCCTGTGGTGTGTGCTGCCAGAAGGTGAGCGAGGCCGAGGTCTTCGCCCGTGGTGGCATCAAGGACGTTCTGGTCAGCAACCAAGTGCGCCAGCCTGAAAAGATCGACCGTCTGGCCCGCATCCCAAAGTTGGGTGCCCGGGCGATCTGCTGTGTGGATGACGTGGCAAACGTCGCTGATCTGTCGGCCGCTGCACAGAAACACGGCACACAGATTGAATGTCTGGTTGAGATTGATGTGGGTGCAGGCCGTTGTGGAGTGCAGTACGGTCAGCCGGTTGTGGACCTTGCTTTGGCAATTGATGCCGCCGAGGGTCTGAAATTCGCAGGCATTCAGGCCTATCAGGGCGCGATGCAGCACCTTGATTCATATGAAGAGCGTCAGGGTAAGACCCAGATTGCGATTGATCAGGTGCGCGAAAGCGTCGACCTGTTGAAGGCCGCTGGTTTGGAGTGTGACATCGTTGGTGGCGGCGGCACTGGATCCTATTACTTCGAAAGCGCCTCTGGCGTGTTTAATGAGCTGCAGTGCGGGTCCTATGCCTTCATGGACGCTGATTATGGTCGGATCCTTGATAAAGATGGCAACCGGATTGATGACGGTGAATGGGAGAACGCGCTGTTCATCCTGACCTCTGTCATGAGCCACGCAAAGGCCGACAAAGCCATCGTAGATGCGGGCCTCAAGGCGCAGTCGGTCGATAGTGGCCTTCCAACGATCTATGGTCGCACGGATGTGGAATACGTGAAGTGCTCTGACGAGCATGGCGTGGTTGCCGACCCCGATGGCGTGTTGAAAGTGAACGACAAGCTGAAGCTGGTGCCGGGCCACTGTGACCCGACCTGCAACGTACACGATTGGTACGTCGGCGTGCGCGATGGCAAGGTTGAAACGCTGTGGCCAGTCTCGGCGCGCGGGAAAGCCTACTAAGCAATTGAGCGGGGCGTGCCTGATGCCCGCCCCGGTCCCACTTCAAATACCAACGACAGGATTATCATCATGGGCGACGCCGGAACATCAAACGACGGATTGCTGATCATCAGCGAAGAGGTTTGCGCGGAAGTCGTCAGCCGCAAAGATGCCTTCGACGCGGTGGAGGCTGTTTTTGGCGCGATGGCGCGTGGTGACGCCTACAACTTTCCAGTGATCCGCGAGGCGATTGGCTATGCCGATGCGCTTTATGGGTTCAAGTCGGGCTTTGACAAAGCGGGTAAATCGCTTGGTGTAAAGTCGGGCGGGTTCTGGCCCGGCAACATGGCGAAGGGCCTGACCAACCACCAGTCCACGATCTTCTTGTTCAACCCCGACACAGGCCAGTTGCAGGCTTTGGTCGGCGGCAACTATTTGACAGCCGTGCGCACCGCCGCGTCATCTTCCGTGTCCATCGCACATTTGGCCCGCAAGGATGCCAAGGTATTGGGTATGGTTGGTGCAGGTCACCAATCAACCTTCCAAGTCCGGGCCGCGGTTGAGCAACGCGACATTGAAAAGGTCGTCGCGTGGAACCCGCATCCTGATATGTTGCCAAAGCTGGGCGCCGTGGTGGAAGAATTGGGTCTGGAGTTCGAGGCCGTGACCCAAGAAGAACTTGGCGCGCAGGCTGATGTGATCATCACCATCACCTCTGCCTTCGAGCCGCTGATGATGGCCGATTGGATCAAACCCGGCACCCATATTGCCTGCATGGGGACGGATACCAAAGGTAAGATGGAGGTTGATGCGAACCTTGTCGCGCGCGCTACAGTCTTTACCGATGAAATTGCTCAGTCAATCAGTATCGGCGAGACACAGCACGCCATCGAGGCAGGGTTGATCACAGAGACCGACATCACGCCTATTGGTGCGGTGATCAATGGAACCCACGCCGGTCGTAGCAATGATGAAGAGATCACATTGTTTGATGGAACTGGTGTTGGTCTGCAGGATTTGGCTGTCGCCTCTGTGGCGGCCCGTGTTGCCAAGGAAAAGGGCATCGCAACATCTGTGGCGCTTTGACCGCACGCGCTGCCTGCCCCGATACGACCAACTAAAATGAAGGACCGTCAGGCGACTGCGGTCCTTCTGCCATTTAGAAGATCTTGAACGTCCAGCGCTGGGATCGCCCGAGAGAAATGATACCCCTGCAGCACGTCACACCTCATTTCGCTCAGCAATGCGACGTTTTCTTCGGTTTCGACCCCTTCTGCAATGACGCTAAGGTCCAACCTGCGGCACAGGTCAATAATCGTCTGCACAACTGATTGAGCCTCAAGATCTTCCATATCGGCGATAAAGGACCGATCAATCTTCAGTCTGTGCAGCGGAAGCGCCCGAATGTAGCTAAGAGACGAATACCCGGTTCCAAAGTCATCCAAAGCAATGGCAACACCCAACTGCGATAATTTATCCAGGATCTTTCGGGTCCCAACCATGTCGTCAATCAGAACACCTTCTGTTACTTCGATTTCCAACCGTTCGGCAGGAAGGCCCGTTTCCTTCAATACAGTCTTCACCAGATCAACCACGTTCCCACGCATGACCTGAACAGGGGACACATTCACCGACACAGTGGGAAGCGGCATACCGTCCGGAACCGTCCACTTGAGAGCATCCTCACAAGCCGCAAGAAGGAGTGCAGCCCCGATGTCGTGGATCAATCCGGTTTCCTCTGCGATTGGAATGAAGATATCTGGCCCGACGTTGCCAAGTTCACTATCGGTCCAACGCGCCAGAGCCTCAAACCCCAAAAGCTGTTTTGTCTGAGAGCAATATTGCGGTTGGTAGTTTGGCAAGATTTCGTTGTTCTTTACTGCAAGTCGCAAACGATCAGTGACAATCATCCGTTTTTGAAGACCCGCCTGCATGCTGGTGACAAAGGCAACGCATCTGTTCCGCCCACCGTTCTTGGCAGCATAAAGCGCCAAGTCTGCCTGGTTCAGCAAATTTGGTCCAACGGTCGTATCTTGTGGAAAGTTCGCCGTCCCGATCGATGCAGAAAGCGCAATATCGTATTGGTCGATGAAAAAGGGATCGGACAGCCGGGTCAAAAGACGATTGCTAAGCGCATTAGGATCCAAAGCAGTGAATTTATTCGGACAGCTTGTAAGGATCAGGAATTCATCACCACCAAGCCGGGCAATCGTGTCATTTGGGCCTATGGTGTCCTTCAGGCGCCGAGCAACACATTGCAGTAGTTTGTCGCCGATCGCATGACCGTAGCTGTCGTTGACTTGTTTAAAACCATCAAGATCAATGAGGTAGACCATGCTGGTATCAGTGTCAGGGTCCAAATCTGTCAGCAGTTTCTGAACCCGATTTCTGTTGTGCGTCCCGGTAAGTGGGTCATGGACCGCCAAGAACTCGACTTGTTTTTGCGCCTCAACCCCGCTTGTGGCGTCTGCAAAAATACCTCGGAAACCGACAAAACTGTCACCTTCAAATTGCGGGCGACCACGCATGATAATCCAGCGCATCGTGCCTTCCGATTTCTTTAGAAACGGAAGAGTCACGTCGTAGAATTCCTGTTTTTCAGTGAAAGCGGCATTGACCAGAGCCAAGTCATGTTCGCCTCTGGGATCAACGTGCGCCTTAAGGATATTCCACATGCAGATGGCTCTACCGGTTAGGTTGCTGATGTTCATCAAGGCCAAAACTTGCGCCGGGCAACTGATGACTTTCCCTTCCGCATCTGTTTGCCAAACCCATTCTTCGCCCTGTTCTTCATAATCCTTCAGTAGAAGATCAATGACCTCAACCTTCTGATTGAGTGACTCAAAATTGAGGAACGCTTTCATCTGGGTCCGCGCACGTTCAAGCGTTGCGTTGAAAATGGCGACGCCAGAAATAAACGCGAGCGCGGCGAGCATAAGATCGGCGGTCGTACCCCAAATGAGACCAAAAACCAAAGGCACTGACGTCAGCGTCACTGTATGAATGGCGAGATACGAGAATGCAGCACGCGGTGCCTGTGCAAAACCAACTGTCCCCAACGCAAGACTTCCAGCCATGACAGTGGTCAGGATTGTCTTTTGGTCGCCCGTCACAAAGGGATAGAACAAGACCAATCCCAGACACCACAACGATGCATTGACGCGCGTTTCGGTGACGAAAATCCGCATATCTTCTTCAGAACCGTGGGTGAGATAGCTTTTGCGCCACCTTAGAAACAGCCACCATGAAAAAGTAAGCATGACCACAGTCCATGCGACGACGGCACCGTTGATCCCGGAATTCCATGCTTGGACCGCCAAAACCGGTGCAAAAAAAGTATTTCCGATAACAAACACGCGCATCTGTTCGATTGCGCCGCGCATTTGCTTTCGGCGAATTCGGTTTGCGACCTCTTGGGGTTGTTGCAAGATCGAAAGATCGTCAAGCATCAACGCCTTGCAGACAGGGCCGAAAAGTCTTTGCCGTAAATTCTTAAACGCGCCGCGCATCCAGCCATCCCATACTAAGAGTGTGGGACGCTACGGAATTTCGAATAATCAAACGTTAGCGAAGCAAAGAAAACTCGCCATCTCGAAGCGATTGCGCGCGAAAAATGTCGGATGCGCCCTACTTGGGCGCCAAGAGTATGGGGCGCTTACCGATAATAAAGCGATTGCCCGTTCGCAAAGATCTGCACCTTTTCGGGGGTCGCGCTCATCCGGACCATATTGCCACGCAGGTCTTCATGAATCCCCGGCAGCTTGCCGATCACCGCATCGTTTTCGCCAACCTTGTCAAAGTAAAGCAACGTGACCTCACCAAGGGCCTCGGTGATATTTACTTTGCCTTCAAAGGCATAGTCATCACTGGTGGTGCTGACCATATCTTCTGGGCGGATCCCGATGTTCACACGCATACCTTTGTCAGCCACCTGTGTTGGAACCGCGGATTTAACCATGCCACCTGCGTCTAGCTTTACGGTGGTCTGATCGCCGGTTTCGACGATCTCGCCTGACAGCAGGTTCATTGCAGGCGACCCGATAAACTGTGCAACAAATTCATTTTCAGGACGCTCATAGAGCTCCAGCGGGGACCCAACCTGCGCAATCCCTTTGTTCGCCAGAACCACGATCCGTGTTGCCAGCGTCATGGCCTCGACCTGATCGTGTGTCACGTAGATCATCGTGGATTCGGGCATCGATTCTTTAAGTTGAGCAATCTCGATCCGGGTCGCAACGCGCAACGCGGCGTCGAGGTTCGAAAGCGGTTCGTCGAACAGGTAAACCTTGGGGTCACGGACAATGGACCGACCGATAGCTACCCGCTGTCTTTGGCCCCCGGACAAGGCCTTTGGCAGACGGTCGAGGTATTCATCCAACTGCAAAATCCGCGCTGCGTTCTCGATGGCCGCGTCAATTTCGGCCTTCGGTTTCTTCGCCAACTTCATGGCAAAGCTCATGTTGTCGCGGACTGTCATGTGCGGGTAAAGCGCGTAAGATTGGAACACCATCGCGATGCCACGTTGTGCAGGTGGTACGTCGTTGACAACCTGACCGTCGATCTTCAGCTCACCCCCGGTGATCTTTTCCAGACCCGCAATCATCCGCAGAAGCGTGGATTTCCCGCAGCCAGATGGCCCGACGAAGACAATCAACTCACCTTGCTTGATATCAAGGTTAATGTCTTTGAGGACATCCACAGTGCCGCCATAGGTCTTTGCGACACTTGTCAGTTTCAGATCAGCCATGGGTCATCTCCCTCATAATTCTCTTTATCCTGCTGCGCGCTTTGCCAAGCAGGGCTGCCACGGTCCCAAATGTAGATGGCCGTCAGCTGATACATGTGCGCCACCAAGCTCAGAGCCGATCGGCTCCCAGTTACCCTTGGGCAGTGCAAATTCGGATGGTGAGTCGCTTAGGTTGAACGCGCAAAAGATGTCTTCGCCGTCGTGGCTGCGCGTGAAATAGACAATGTCGCCCTTTGATGTGACGGCATCATGATCGCCTTTGATCAATGCCACATGGGCTGCGCGAAAGGCGATGGCGCGGCGGTAGTGGTGCACCAAGGCGCCAGGATCATCTTCTTGCTGGCCGACAGACATGTGCATGTGCTCGTGCGAGACTGGCAACCAAGTGCGGGGCGCGGTAGAAAAGCCGCCATGCGCGTTGCTAGGCTCCCAAACCATTGGGGTGCGGCAGCCGTCGCGGCCCTTGAACTCTGGCCAGAACTCGATGCCATAAGGGTCTTGCAGGTCGTCGAAGGCAACATCGGCCTCTGGCAGGCCCAGTTCTTCGCCCTGATAGATGCAAACGGAACCGCGCAGGCACATCATCATCGTCACGAAAAGTCGTTGTGCGGCGGGTGACAGGTTCCAACGGGTTGGGTGCCTTTTGACGTCATGGTTTGAGAACGCCCAGCAGGCCCAGCCTTCTGCGGCGGCATCGTCAAAAGCCGTCATCACGGTGGCGATTTGGGCCGCATCTGGTTGCGTCCCGGAAAGGAACTCAAACGCATAACACATCTGCATCAGATCATTGCCGGCCGTGTATTCACCGATGATCTGCAAGCCGCGCAGACTATCGCCGACCTCGCCTACGGCGGCCGCATTGAACGGGTCCATGACCGCCCGAAGCTTGCGCAGGAACGCCAGGTTCTCGGGCCGGTTTTTGGAATAGAGGTGGTCTTGATGGTTATACGGATTCACGCGGGGCGCGATTGTATCGTTCCGCTTTTCAGGTGGAAGTGCGGGGTTATCACGCAATTCGGCGTCATGGACGTAAAAGTTGATCGTATCGAGACGGAAGCCATCAACACCGCGATGCAGCCAGAAACGGGCGACGTCCAGCAGGGCGTCCTGAACGGCAGGTTCGTGGAAGTTCAGGTCGGGCTGGCTCGAAAGAAAGTTGTGTAGGAAATACTGCTCGCGCTGCGTGCTCCACTGCCAAGCAGACCCCCCGAAAATCGACAGCCAGTTGTTGGGTGGCGATCCATCAGGCTTTGGATCGGCCCAGACGTACCAATCCGCTTTGTCATTATCCCGATCAACCCGACTTTCCTTAAACCACAGATGCTGATCGCTGGTGTGGCTTAGGACCAGATCAATCATGACCTTGATACCCAGACGGTGCGCGGTTTCAACAACCGCATCAAAATCCGCAAGCGACCCGAACATTGGATCGATGTCGCAATAATCGCTGACGTCGTATCCGAAGTCTTTCATCGGCGAGGTGAAGAACGGCGATATCCAGATCGCATCGACACCAAGCGAGGCGATGTAGGGCAGCCGCTGCACGATCCCGCGCAAGTCACCGATGCCGTCGCCATTGCTGTCCTGAAAGCTGCGCGGATAAATCTGATAGATAACCGCTCCGCGCCACCAGTCCTGATCTTTGTCGAGTGTGCTTGCCAAAGATGCGCCCTCCGCGATGTTCATTTGCATCTCACCCATCTTACTTCACCGAACCCGCCAGCAAACCGCGTACGAGGTAGCGTTGCATAGTAAAAAATACGACCAAGGGCACTGCGATAGACACGAACGCCGAGGTCGCGAGGATTTCCCAGTCACCACCACGTGTCCCCAACAGTTCCACGATTTGCTTGGTCATCACCGTCGTCTCACCAGAGCTGTCGATCAGGAAGACGAGAGCTACCAGGAGGTCATTCCACGTCCACAGGAATTGGAAGATTGCAAAGGAAGCCAGCGCCGGGAAGCTAAGCGGCAGGATGATTTTGGTGAAGATCTGGAACTCTGTAGCCCCATCAACACGCGCGTTTTCGATAATATCGCGCGGCAATCCGACCATGTAGTTGCGTAAGAGATAGATCGCCAAGGGTAAGCCAAAGCCGGTGTGGGCCATCCACGTCCCTAAGTACCCCTTCCCGATCCCGATGGAGTTGTGGAACGAGAGCAGCGGTATGAGCGCGAGTTGGAGCGGCACCACCAGCAACCCAACGACTGCCGCGATCAACAGGGCCCGCCCCGGAAAGTCCATCCAGGCCAGTGCATAAGCCGCAAATGCAGCAATCAAGATCGGAATGATCGTCGCAGGAATCACCACAGTCAGCGTGTTGAAGAAGGCTTTCGCCATCCCTTCGGAGTTTTGCTCGTCCAAGAGGACCTGTTCATAGTTATCGAAGGTGAAATCAGGCGGGAAACTGGCATCGATGAATAGTCGCTGCCCCCTCCCGCTGATTTGGTCGTCGTTTCCTTGCCAAACATAAGACCCATCGTCGTTCAAAAGCAGGGTCTCACCGTCTCCAAGATCGGCTGTTTCGCCAACCTGATATGCCCCAAAAGCCCGCGAGGACGTTCCCCATCCGTCGATTGGCACTGGTGCAACGCCATCGGTGAACACATTGCCTTCGACGACAAACACGCCATCCGC
>CALILP010000160.1 GCA_938016515.1 uncultured Paracoccaceae bacterium | reverse complement strand
GCGCTAGTCATTGTCAGACAGGCCGGCACCTGCCCCCAACAATCGCGATGCTTCAGTGGCGGGCGCATAGGTCCGCTGTGCGAATGCATCCAGTCGCGCCCAAGTGTCGGGCAAGACTGTCCCACGCTGGCCGGGGCGTTTTGGGGCATCTTCGCGTTGGGGCCCACGTTCGCACCTCAAGGCCGCGACCTGTGCAACGTTTAACTGAGATGCCGGGTCACTTAGCCAGATCCCATCACCATCAGTATCGATCTGAACGTTTTGCCAACTCACCCGGACGGGCTGCTTCAGATGGATCGATGCCCAGGCTGCAAAGGGCAGAATTAACAAAGGGTAGGCAACATCGGTCATTGTGACAGGCTGACCGTCTGCAAGTTGATCCGCGCAATCGTTCAACGCAGCACCCGCAGCAATTGGACAAAGTGTACCCGAGCGCGCCTGCCATTCTCCATCTAGGGAAACTGGCGCGACCTGTGTGTGCGGCACGCCATCATTCTGATGCAGCAGCTCTGACAATAGCGCAGGCCCCGCCAGATCATGCGATGCCAGCCACCGCGTGGCGCGCGCCGCTTCTTCGGCCATACCCCAAGACAATCCAGCGCCGCGTGCCGCGTATTTGGCGCGGGATGCGATTTCGTTCAACGAGTGGCTCATCACCCACCGCGCGACGCAGGCGGATAGGACCAGTCGTCACTTTGGTCGGGTGCCAATTCTTCGGGGTAAGGCGCATTGCCGAACATGCAAATGCGCAGCCAACGGTCAGACTTTGGATCAAACTGCGTGGCCCCAAAGAACGATAGTTTACAGCGCAGCATGTCGATGGGCATCAAATCAGACCCGATCGTATTATCCCGAATTTCCGCATAGGGTGCGCGCGCCACGATCTGCGCACGCCTGACGCTGTGGCGATGTTCAGGATGGGCCAGCAGGAAGGCGGCTAATGGCGCATCGCTGTCCTTAGTCTTCAACGCCGCGTACAACAGGGCTGCGTCCCTGCCCGGTGCCAATGGCTGCTCGTATGGCGCAATTGGCTCTTCGAAACGCTCGCCCAGACGCGGCTCCAGCTTTTCAGCCGAGACGTACCACGCGCGGGCGCATTGCTGCGGTCCAGACCAGTCGATGTCCAGGGCCCAGCCATAAGCACGCTTTAGAATAGCCCGCAATTCGGCCACACGCATGGTTCCGTCAATGCGAAACGCGACTGCGTCTTTGTCAGACATCTGATCGGCCAGATGATCAACAAGCGGGCCATAGGGCTCCAGCATCAAGGACGCCAGACATTCCTGTGCATCTTCGCCCAGCGCGCTTTCGGCCCAACGGTAAAGCCGCTCCCACGGATGCGCGGTTTGCAAGTCCGTCCCAGCGACATAGGTCGACAGTTGGTCAAGGTCTTTACGCAAACGTTTCAGTTTCTCAATCTGAACCGGGTGGTCAGAATGCCAGATGCCTGCAGAAATCAGTGACCGGACAAGCAAGCTTCGGAACGTGTCAGCCTCTCCCTGCGACGCGGCGGGCAGATTGCGGACAGTTGCAATCGCCTCTTCGCGTGCCGCGATCCAATTGTTGAACAACATCGGGTGGTTGACCAGAAACGGGGCCATGCCAAGCCCGGTTGAATTACCGATCCCCATGCTGCGTGCGATGTCTGCATCCAGCCTGACTGTGGCCGCACCACCTTTGCAGTCGGCCATATGCTGGACTAAATCGCGCACGTATGTGCGGATCAAAAAGACCGACAGCATTTCGATTTGAAATGGCGCGTTGCATTCGGGCCGATCCGCGATCATCTCTCGGTCAGCGGCGCCAAGTTTGCCGGATCCATAGACGGCAGTGGTCCGCATCAAATAGCCAACCTTATCTATCTGTTGTTGGTCGGGCTGTTGACCTGCAGCAAGGCAAGAAACGACGTAATCCCACAACCGCACAGACCGGTTTGCACGAGATACAGACAGCTCTGTCTGGCTGACCCGGCCCGCTTCTTGCAGGGGGATATTCTGGCGCAGCCGTTCTATATCCGCCGCAACAGGCACGCCGTCAAACAACGTAAACGTACTGTCCCAGGCGGTCGCTATCACCCGGTCAGAGCGATCTTCGGGCGGCAGATCATGGCCAAAGGCAATCAGGGAATAGGTGCGATCCGGGGTATGCGCGCAATAGACAGCATGACCGACACCCCTGGCATCAAACACAAATTCCGGCCGCGTAAAGGTCCAGTTTTCGCGGATCATCCGCCGTGTCAGGATACGCATGAACGACAGACGTGATTGATGAAATGATCCCAGTCGCGACAGCCGCATGACTTGATCTGGCGCGCGTTTGGCGATGGTATGTGTCGTGTCCGTCTGATGCCGCATGGCGTGCCCTCCCTTCTACGTCATAGGTGTGAAATTTTCCGCGTAAAACCTGTGCCAATTGTCGCCCATAATGCCTGCGACCTCGGTTTCGCTCAACCCCGTTGCGCGCAGGCCGGTTTCGATGTTTCCAAAGTCGCGGTTGTCGTTAAACCAGCTTGGCATCTGCGGAAAACCGGGTGCTGCGGCCGATCCTTCGCCGTAGTCAATCTCCTTACTCCACCGTCCCACACGCATCCATTCGACGATGCTGTCGGGTTGGTCCTGACACAGGTCCGTGCCGATCCCCAGATGCTCTGGCCCGAACTTTTCCGACGTGCGCGCGATCATTTCGCAAAAGCTGTCCAGCGTGCAGTCGGTTTTGTCCTTCAGGTGATGCGGATAGACCGAAAAGCCCAGCATCCCGCCATTTTCCACCACCGCCCGGATCACATCATCCTTCTTGTTGCGCAGCGCAGGAGACCACGCATACGGATTGGCATGAGTGACCGCGATAGGCCGCTCCGACAGGTCAGCCGCCTCAATCGTCGAACGATCTGCCGAGTGGCTCATATCCACGACCAACCCGACGCGGTTCATCTCTTTGATCACCTGTTTACCCATGCGGGTGATGCCGGTATCCTCGGCCTCGTAGCAGCCCGTCGCCAGCAGGGACTGGTTGTTGTAGGTCAGCTGCATAAAGCGCGCGCCAAGGGTATGCACAATCTCGACCAGCCCGATGTCATCCTCTATCGGACTGGGGTTTTGAAAGCCGAAGAAGATCGCGGTTCTGCCGGTCGCCTTTGCCCGGTCCACGTCGGACGCCCATTGGCCCTTCATGATCAGATCGGGGTATTGTTCAAACCAACGGTTCCACCGTTCGAAGTTCAGAACCGTTTCGCGGAAAGTCTCGTGATAGGCGATGGTGACTTGCACCGCATCCACGCCGCCTTCACGCATCTGGCGAAAGATCTTTTCCGACCAATTGGCGTATTGCAGATTGTCGATCCGCATCAGACGGGCATGCCCGACGAAATGTAGGCGGTTTTCACGATTGTATAGAAGTCACGCGCGGTTTGCCCCTGTTCGCGCGGCCCGTAAGAGCTGTCACCGCGCCCGCCGAAGGGCACGTGGTAATCGGTGCCAGCGGTGGGCAGGTTGACCATCACGCAGCCCGCCTGCGCATTGCGGCGGAAGTGCGTGGCGCGCGCCAGATTGGTCGTCACGATACCTGCGGTCAGGCCGAAGTTTGTGTCATTGACCACATCCAATGCCTCGTCATAACCGGCCACCGGGATGACACAGGCCAAAGGCGCGAACATTTCCTCGCGATTGATCCGCATGTCATTGCGGGTGCCGACGAACACACCGGGGGACATGTAATAGCCCTGATGTGGCATCTCTAGACGCTGACCGCCGCAAAGCAATTCCGCACCTTCCGAGGCCGCCAGATCGACATAGGCCAAATTCTCATTCAACTGCTGCTCAGACACGACCGGGCCGATCTGCGTGCCCTCTTCCAAGGCATGACCAACCTTCATCGCCTTGGCACCCGCGACCAGCTTTTCAACGAATTGATCATGGACCGACTGATGCACAACCAAGCGCGAGGACGCGGTGCATTTCTGGCCCGAACCACCAAAGGCACCCCCCAAAGCCAGCGAGACAGCCAGATCAATATCGGCGTCATCCATCACGGCCAGCGCGTTCTTTGATCCCATCTCCATCTGCACCCGCGTCAGGTTCTGGATGGCACTCGCAGCGATGCCTTTGCCCACGGGCACCGAGCCGGTAAAGCTGATCGCATTGACCTTTGGGCTTTCGACCAGCCGCTGGCCAATCGCACTACCGGCCCCCATCACCAGCGACACAAGGCCTTTGGGGATGTCTTGGCGCGCGATAATCTCAACCAATGCCACGGCCGAGGCCGGGGTCACATTCGCAGGCTTCCACACGACAGCATTGCCATAACACAGCGCGGGTGCGATTTTCCAAGAGGCGGTCGCCGTCGGAAAATTCCACGGAGAGATAATTGCAACAACGCCCACCGCCTCGCGGCGCACGTCAATCTCGATCCCGTCGCGCACCGAATCCGCGGTGTCGCCCATCTGGCGCAATGTTTCGGCGGCGTAATAGGTGAAGAACTGACCGGCGCGGTAGACCTCGCCTTTGCCTTCGGCCAGCGGCTTGCCTTCTTCGCGGGCAAGCAAAGTCCCCAGCTCTTCGGCGCGGTTCATCATTTCGGTGCCGATGGCCATCAACACGTTATACTTGCGCTCGATCCCGTAGGCTTCCCACTCGGCCTGTGCGCGTTGCGCCTGATCCAGCGCAGCGTCCAATTGATCGGGGGTCGCTTGGGCAAACATCCCGATCAGATCGCTCAGATCGGACGGATTGCGATTTTCAATCTCGGATGCACCCGTCACCCATTCGCCAGCGATATAGTTCAGTTTGGTATCATGCATGGTGGGGTATCCTTGTTTTCGGGCGTCGCAGACCTGCGCCTGACAAGGATATGCTGTTATAACGATTCAAGCATCCAGAATTTTCTGTAATTCCTTTCAGAAACTCTGAATTTCGATGTCCTGCACCAACCAGCCATCCCGTTTCATCTCAGCAAGCAGCTTCAGAAAAGCGCGCGCGGCCGGCATCAGTAGATTTTCGGGCCGGGACATCAAATGCACCACCCGTCGGGCGGTGACATCAACCAACGGCAGGAACGCAAATTCGTCAAGCAAACCGGCGACGGCCAGTCGGGGCAACACCGTGATCCCAACCTCTTGCCGCACCAGCCCCAACAAGGACGCCGTATTGGGAACCATCAACCGAGAGCGCGCAAGGATCGGCGCAAAGTCCGGGTCTGTGATCTGCGCACACAAGCCGTTTGCGATGATCGTGTGATCGTCCATCGTGCGCCATGTCAGCTGGTCCCAGTTCTTAGCAAGCGGATGATCTTTGCGGCACACGACACCAAACGCATCGCTGAACAACTCTGTCCGGGTCATGCCTTCAATCTCTGGTAAGGACCCAATCCCGATATCTGCCCGCTCGTCCCCAAGCTCGCGCGCAATCGCAGCCGAATCCATGTCCCGAAGGTCGATCTGAACCTTCGGATAGGTCGTTGCGAATGCCTTGATCACGGCAGGCAGCACCGTTGTCGCGATCGACGGCGTCACAGCCAATCGCAAGTAACCAAGCTCTGACCGCGACAACCCTTCAATCACTGAAACCGTGTTCTGAAAGTGATCCACTTCGCGACGTGCCTGGGTGAGTATCAGTTCACCAATCGGGGTAAGCCGGGATTTGCGTGCTGTCTCGAACAGGGCGGTACCGACATGATCCTCGAATTGCTTCAGCATCATAGAAACCGCAGAAGGCGTGCGCCCAAGCGCATCTGCGGCGTCCGACAGGCTGCCATGTGTTGCCACCATCGTGAAACATCGCAGCATTTCAATCTTGATTGCCAAATTAAGAGCCCTTGAATGTGACGTCAAAAAATCAAGTCTGCCTGAAGTTCGAACCCATTGCCAGACGGCAATCCAAACGTCACGAAGTGACTTGGTGACGTTTCGGCATTTGTCTCAGGATGTCGAAAAGCTGTGATCAATGCCCACCTACAACCAAATGCATCTTCCTCAGGACGTCAGCGCGGCCTCAAGCATTCCCTTCATGCGTGGCCGAAACGCGGCCATCCAAGCACCCTGGCGATTGTTGTGAACAGACAGCCACAAACGGTCAGGCCTTTCCTCTGCTTCAGAAGGCCACCAAGTGACCTCAAGAATTCCCGGCTCCTTGCCCAATTTAAAGTGCCAGTGAATGCATCCAGGATACTTTTTCAGCGTGTCCTTCATGGTCACATGCAGGGTTTCACTGGCGGCCACCTTTTCGACCGCTGCAATAACGGCGTCTGCATCAGGTGTTCGGGGTAATTTGATATCAAAGTCAGTCATTCAAGTATGACCTACGACAAGGCGCTGCAGATTTATACCCACCGGGGTCACGAAAGCAGTCTGTATCGTCGTCAGCGCGATCCTGAAATAGGATGCCGATGACCAACAATCTGCATCACTTTTGCCGATCACAGAATTCTGTCTCGGATGTTTCGACTGATTTCGTTATTGAAGAGATCAAAGAGACAACAGCGGTGCCCCCATGACCCCATCCGACAACACTATCGCCACCTCAGCAGAGGCTTTGGAAAACGCAGCCTTGCCCAAACTGCAAGAGGTCCACACCGATCCAGATCAAGACTGTGCGTCCAAAGGGCCTCTACCAAAGGCGCTGACGGAACCCGCAGAACAAAAAAGCCCTGCGCAATGGGCCTACGAGCGGATCATTCTTTACATCCAGAACTTTGAGAAAGGCCTTGATAACGACCACGAGGTCGGGATGGGCTTTACGGACGGCGGCGCGGGCATCATGCGGATTGAGGGCTTGGGCTTTTATGACCCCGATATCATCACCTACTACGGAACAAACGGGGCCGGGGCCAAAGCGCAGATTGTCCAACACGTCAGCCAATTGAACGTCATGCTGGTCGCCAGCCCCAAACGCATCGATCAGGCCGAACCAAACCGGATCGGATTTCAGCTTGCATCGGCACTTGATCGGCCCGCGGAAACCTCTGCTTAATCATGCGACGGTTTAGCCTGTCATAGACCCGTGACAGTCGAAATCGGATCGGTTAAGCACTGGCCAAGTTTTGATAGGAAAGACCAATCACATGGCAGACCACAAGCACGGCGAAATGGACATCAAAGTTCAGGAAAAGACCTTTGACGGTTTTATCAAGATGGTGACGCGCAGCACGATCGTCATTATCGTAGCCCTTATCTTTCTGGCATTGATCGGCGCCTGATGGCACGTTTGCTGACCCGCCGCGCATTTGTGGTGGGCGCACCCTTGGCACTTACTGCTTGCTCGGCTGAGCCGATTTGGGCACCCGATGATGCTGTTCAAGCCGCGCGTTACAGCAGCGGCGGACCATCGGCGCTAACCCTATTCACTGTCAAAAACACAGGGTCCGGCAACGGGGCGCATACCTCCCTTTTGGTCGACGCCAGCGAAAGGGTCCTTTTCGACCCCGCCGGCAGCTTCAAAGCCAACAGGGTCCCTGAACGCAATGACGTGTTGTTTGGGTTCAGCCCAGCGGTCGAAACTGCATACAGATCGTTCCACGCCCGCACCGAATTCTTCCTTGTGATCCAAAAGATCACCGTGCCGCCTGCCGTGGCTGAGCAAGCCTTGCAACTGGTCAAAGCAAATGGGGCAGTCCCCAAGGCCAACTGCACACGGGCCACCTCTACGATCATCAGCCAGCTGTCCGGGTTTGAAACCATTGGCACCACATGGTTCCCCAATAACCTGTCAGACGCCTTTGCCAATATTCCCGGCGTCACCACGTCAGAGCTGCGGGAACTGGATTAAAACTGACCGGTCAGGAACAGGCCAGCATAAAGCGTTACAACCCCTGCCCCAATCGCCCAAAGCACCTGTTTCTTCCAGACACCAACCAGCAAAGCAGCCAGAGCGGCGATCATCCGCACCGGATCAGGTGCGCCTGCTGTGGCGGCAGGCCAAACCACCAGCGGGGCAACCATCGCAGGCAATACGGCCACAGGCGTGTACCGCAACATCCGCAGGATAATCTGCGGCATCGGACGGTCGCCGATGATCCCCAAAAAGGAAAACCGGATCAAATAGGTGCCCGCACCCAGCAGCACGATAATCAGCCAGATCTCTGCGGTGCTATAGGTCATGCCCGTCTCTCCTGCCACAGCTCAACCAGCACCCCGGTTACCATTGCGCAGGCCGCAGCAATCAGCAGCCCGGTGCCCGATGGCAAACCGACCAGCACCAACCCCACCACCATCGACGTCAACGCAGCCGCCACATGGGCCAGCGTCCGCAGCATCGGGCCAATCATCGCCAAAAACGTAATTGGCAAAGCGAAATCAAGTGCATATTCCGGCGGTATCGCAGAGCCCACCAAGGCCCCAACAGCCGTCATTGACATCCACAACGGCACCAACGGGGTCGACACCCCAAGGAAAAACCACACCCGCTCGGCCACACGCATCTGAGGTCGGGCCTCATAGCGGGCGGCAGAGGCGATGTAGGATTGATCAAAATTGACGTAGGAAATCAACGCCCGCTGCCACATCGGGGCAGATCCAATGTAAGGGACCAATGCGGCAGAATACATCGCCATCCGCAGGTTCACAGCCAAAGCCGCCAACAGCACCAAGGCAATGCTGGCATTCTCCACCATCAACTGCAGCGCAGCAAACTGGGCAGCCCCGGCAATCACAACAATCGAGAACCCCATCGCCTGTGCCAGGGTCAACCCGGCCTCGGTGGCCACAACCCCAAACAACAACGAAAACGGGGCCGCGACAAAGATAAACGGCAAGCCATCCCGGATGCCTGCGGCATAGGCGGATTTGACAGTGGCAGAGGACATGGGTTCAGCCTAGGATAAGCAGTGACAAGGGCAGACCTATCGCCGCCTCAAAGGAATGACAATTGGCGCAATCACGCGACATCTCCAGCTACATCATCGCCCCCGACCCGGATGCGGCGCGCCTCACACGGGCGGTGCAGGGCATTGATCACACTGGTGCCCGGATCGATATGGCGGTGGTCGAAGAACGCCCGCTTACGATCTTCCTCAACAACCGCGAGATCGTGACGGCCATGACCATCGGGGACTACCCGGAATATCTGGCGCTGGGGTTCCTCAAGAATCAGGGCATGCTGGCTAAGGATGAAGACATCACCGGCGTTGACTACGACGCAGAACTGGACACGGTTGTGGTTCGGACAGCCTCGCAAACCACCTTTGAAGACAAACTCCAAAAGAAAACACGGACCAGCGGCTGTGCTGTTGGGACGGTATTTGGGGACATGATGGAAGGCCTGTCAGACGTCACCCTGCCAGACATTCCGGTCAGAACGTCAGACCTTTATGCATTGGCAGCCCAGATCAACCGGACCCCCTCGCTTTACCTGACATCGGGGGCGATCCACGGCACGGTCCTGTGTAAAGGCGACCAGCCACTGGTCTACATGGAAGACGTGGGACGCCATAACGCGGTGGACAAAATCGC
Organism: uncultured Paracoccaceae bacterium; assembly: GCA_938016515.1. Lineage (GTDB taxonomy): Bacteria > Pseudomonadota > Alphaproteobacteria > Rhodobacterales > Rhodobacteraceae > Yoonia. Next base: position 16,306 of record CALILP010000160.1, on the reverse strand, counting down.
AGGCTGGATGCTCTCCGAAAACGTCACCGCCGCTGACAAGATCCTTTATACCACAGGGCGGCTCACCTCAGAGATGGTCATCAAAACAGCGCTGATGGGCATCCCCACGCTTGCGTCACGCTCGGGCTTCACAGCCTGGGGTGTCGATATCGCCAAGGACGTGGGGCTGACGCTCATCGGGCGCATGAAAGGCCAGCGCTACGTCTGCCTGGCAGGATCACACCGGCTTATCACAGACGCAGACCCCTCCACCATCGCAGACGAGCCGCGCAAGGCAGGACGCAAAGCCGGATGACAACACGCACCCCTTCCTTTTCATCTGTCCAAAACAACGCAAACTGCGGGCAGGCTACCACACACGCAAGGCCACAAATCCAGACGCACGGCCCGTCTTCACTTTGCCAAAACAACTCAACACCCGGCCAGCACGCATGAAACAACCCCTCGGCGTTATCCTTGCAGGCGGACAAGCCACGCGCATGGGCGGAGGTGACAAAAGTCTGCTGGCCTTGGGGGGCACGCCCATCCTGCAACGGGTGATCGACCGGTTGGGCCCCCAAACCGATGGCTTGATCCTCAACGCCAATGGAAACGCCACGCGTTTTGCGGACTACAACCTGCAGGTTGTGCCTGACAGTATCCCTGACTTCGCCGGACCCTTGTCCGGCGTCCTTGCAGGATTGGATCACGCGGCTGAAAACGGGCACAGCCATATCGTCTCTGCAGCAGCGGACACGCCGTTCTTTCCCTGCGATCTGGTCCCGTATCTTTTGCAGGCGGCTGAAACATCGGGCCTTGCCCTCGCGGCCTCGCCATCGGGGCGACAGCCCACCTTCGGCCTTTGGCCGGTTGCTTTGCGGGACGATCTGCGGGCGGCCCTTGAAACTGGCCTGCGCAAAGTCGTCATGTGGACGCAAAAGCACAACGCTGGCACGGCGGAATTCCCGGATGATGCGGCCTTCTTCAACGTCAACACCCCGCAAGACCTGCAAGCCGCCGAGGACATGTTATGAAGATTTTCGGGGTCGCAGGCTTCAAGAACGCAGGTAAAACCGGCCTGATGGAACGGCTCGTGACAGAGATCACAGGCCGCGGCATCACCGTCTCAACGCTCAAACACGCCCACCACAGGTTCGATATCGACCAGCCGGGCAAAGACAGCCACAGGCACCGCACGGCAGGGGCGCAGCAAGTCATGCTGGCCTCGTCCAACCGCTGGGCCCTGATGACAGAGTTGCGCGATACTGCAGAACCCCCGCTGGCCGATCTGCTTGCCCAAATGGCCCCGGTTGATCTGATCCTTGTGGAAGGCTGGAAGCGCGACGCCCACCCCAAGATCGAGGCGATCCGCGCCGAAAACAACCACCCCCACCTTGCCGCTGATGACCCCTCTATCAAGGCCATCGCCTGCGATACGGCGCTGACCAGCGACCGTCCGGTGTTTGACCTCAACGATACCAAAGCCATCGCGGATTTCATCCTGTCAGAGGTCGGATTGTGACCGCAGCACGATATTGGGACACCACCATCATGATTGACTGGTCCGGTGGAAATGACCGCGGGGCGGCACCCAAGAAAGACGCGATCTGGGCGGGTGTCCACCACGGCAACACATTCGAGGCACCGCACTATTTCCGCACCCGGCAGTCATTGACGACCTGGCTGATCGACACGCTTCAAGATCTGTTAAACAAGGGTCGCAAAGCCCTCGTGGGTTTCGACTTTCCCTTCGGCTATCCCGCCGGTTTTGGCAGACATCTGACAGGCACAGATGACCCTTTCGCGCTTTGGGCATGGTTCGCAGACCACATCACAGACACCCCCAAAGCCAACAATCGCTTCGATGTCGCAGGCCAGATCAATGCAACACTGCCCGGCACAGGCCCCTTCTGGGGCAATGGCCTGAAAAAAGACATCGCGGACCTGCCCCGCAAAGGCCTCGCACGGACCGCAAACCCATTCCCCGAGAAACGGGCCGTCGAACAAGCCCCACAAGCCAAAGGGTCTTTCACTTGCTGGCAGTTGGCCGGGGCCGGTGCCGTTGGCTCACAGGTGATCATGGGCCTGCCCGTCTTGCACCACCTGCGTGAAACCTTTGCGGGCAACATCTGCGTTTGGCCCTTTGAGCCGCTGACCAAACCCATCGCCCTCGTCGAAATCTGGCCAACCCTCTTTGCAGGCCCCGCACCGGACGGCATGATCAAGGACGCCCATCAGGTTCAGGCCACAGCCAAGGCCATTGCACACAAAAACCTGTCTCCCGATCACGCAGACTTGCACGTTGCAGCGCCGGTCGAGGGTTGGATTCTGGGCGTCGAGCCGCCACAACAATGACTATGGGCCTCATACCTCCTCCGCTGCGCAATGATTGCTTTGCGATGCCACAAGGCGCGCATTGGACGCCTGTGGACACAGCATTGGCGCACCTGCGGGCCAACCTGCAACCGGTGACTGGCGTGGAATGTGTGTCGGTGGCCGAAGGCAAAGGGCGCATTCTGGCAGGCCCCGCCATCGCGCTGCGGGCCCATCCCCCGGAACCCAATTCAGCCGTTGATGGCTATGCCCTGAAGGGGCCAATCAGCGACGGCGCGCATGAAATGCCCCTCGTCGCAGGCCGGTCGGCAGCAGGCGTGCCATTCGCGGGATCAGTCCCCGCCGGACAGGCGATCCGGATCCTGACCGGGGCCGTCATTCCGCGGGGCACGGACACCGTCATCCTGCAGGAAGACGTCACCACCAACGGCGACGCGATCGCCTTTCACGGGCCGCTTAAGGCCGGGGCAAACATGCGTAAGGCAGGGGAAGACCTGCACAAAGGACAGCAGATTTTCGCAGCGCGCCATCAGTTGACCATCGGGGATATTGCGACCCTGTCATCGGTTGGGGTTGGCATGATGAATATCCGCAAACGGCTGCGGGTTGGCGTTTTGAGCACCGGAGACGAACTTGTTAATCCGGGCAATATCGCCCGCCCCGGCCAGATTTATGACGCCAATCGGCCGATGCTGTGTGCGGCGCTGCGCAGCTGGGGCTATGCGGTCACCGACCTTGGAATCGCGCCGGACAACCGAGAGGCCATCAAACGCAAACTTGATGCGGGTGCGCAAGACTGCGACGTGATCCTGACCTCCGGCGGGGCTTCTGCCGGGGAAGAAGACCATATGTCGGCGCTGCTGGAAAACACCGGGTCGCTGGCGCTGTGGCGCATTGCGATGAAGCCGGGCCGACCCTTGGCACTGGGCTTGTGGAACACCAAACCGGTCTTTGGGCTGCCCGGCAATCCGGTAGCAGCCTGCATCTGCGCCCTTATTTTCGCAAAACCGGCCCTGTCGCTTATGGCAGGCGGGGCGTGGCAAGACCCGGTCAGCTACCAGTTGCCTGCGGGTTTCACCAAATCCAAGAAAGACGGGCGGCGCGAATACCTGCGGGCGCGCGTGACCGAGGATGGCACAGTAGAAACCTTCGCTTCGGAAGGATCAGGCCGGGTATCTGGCCTCAGCTGGGCGACCGGCCTTGTAGAGCTGCCAGACGCGGCTGTCACAGTCGCAAAGGGCGACCTTGTGCGCTACCTTCCCTTTTCCAATCTGGGTCTTTGACCCGTGGTCACCGTTCAGGCGGGCCTGCCTGTGGGACAAGAAGATACGGCGGCAGCGCTTTATTGGGAAGCTTTTGGCCATAAACTTGGCATCGTGATGGGGCCGCGCGAAAAGGGGCTTGCCTTTGTACGACGTGTGATCGACGGTTCCCACGCGATCAGCGCAGTAGATGACAATGGGACACTGCTTGGGGTGGCGGGTTTCAAGACCTACCAAGGGGCACTGGTGGGCGGAAACTTCGGCGACATGCGGGCGATCTACGGAACGATGAGCGCGCTGTGGCGGGCGGCGGCGATTTCGTTGTTGGAACGTGATACGGAAAACAAGCGCTTCTTGATGGACGGGATCTTTGTCACACCACAGGCGCGGGGCAAGGGCGTCGGTACTGCGCTACTGGATGGGATCATCGCTGAGGGCAAAAAACGAGGCTACGACAGCGTGCGCCTTGATGTCATCGACACCAATCCACGGGCACGAGCGCTTTACGAACGGCACGGGTTCAAACCGGTCAACACAACCCAAATGGGCATCCTCAAGCCACTGTTCCGCTTTGGCAGTGCGACCACGATGGTCCGCGACCTGACCTGACAACCCTTGTGAAAACTAAACCGATCAGTTTATGCTGACCCATCCCCCAACAAGAGGAGATCCTGCATGCCAGATGGCACCGCCCAGACAGTCAAACGTGGTCGCAAGTTCGATCAGGTTCTGGAAGGCGCGCGGGATGTGTTCATGAAGGTGGGCTTTGAAGGGGCCAGCGTCGACGAGATCGCAAAGGCGGCCAAGGTCTCGAAGGCGACGCTATATAGCTATTTCCCGGATAAGCGGTTGTTGTTTATGGAAGTGGCCAAAGTCGAATGCCGCAGGCAGGCGGATACGGCACTTGAAACCATGGACATGCAGGCCCCTGCAGCGGATGTTCTGCACGATATTGCTGTGCATATGGTCAGCTTTTTCACCTCTGACTTCGGTCAGCGGATCTTTCGGATCTGCGTGGGCGAAGCGGACCGCTTTCCCGAAATCGGACGCGAATTCTACGAAAGCGGCCCAGCGCTTGCACGAGACCGGATCGCCGACTACCTGCGCTGCGCCCACGAACAAGGCCAGTTGGACATCGTCGACTTTGAATTCGCAGCAGAACAATTTGCGGAACTGTGCAAGACCAATTTGTTTCCTCGGATGGTCTTTTGCGTGAACGATACCTTCACCCCGGCCGAGATTGAGCGTGTGGTCAATGGGGCGGTCGAGATGTTCATCGCGCGCTACGGGACCAAAGCCTAATCCGTAAATGCCCAGGTATCCGCCCCGTCAAAGTGGCGGATCGGAATATCTTTGATGGATTGGGGGTCGGCCATATTCATGTTCACGGCCATACCGCCAGACGCCTCCAGTGGGGAAAAATGGGTGGTACATCCGCAGCTGCGGCAAGACTGAAATGCCAGCAACTTGTCGCCCCACACGTAGGCAATCGTGGCATCTTTAGCTGCGGTCAGGGTAAAGTTCACAGGGTGTGTGTGAAACCAAAGTGCGCCAAACCGACGACAAGCCGAGCAATTGCACCGGGTCAGCCATTTCGGCGTGTCATCAACCGCAAATGAAACGGCGCCGCAATGGCAGGCCCCTTGATACGTCACCCAACCCTCCAATTCATGCGCGACACACAATTTCTCGAAGAGAAATTGTCAACAAATCCTCATTGAGGATTTGGGTTCAGACTTTCTAAGAAAGTCTGTCCGCCAACCTCACCGTCAGAATTCCACCACAGCCCGGATCGACTTACCGGCATGCATCAAATCAAACCCGTCGTTAATGTTATCCAGCGACAGCTTATGGGTAATCATCGGGTCGATCTCGATCTTCCCATCCATATACCAATCCACAATCTTTGGCACATCCGTCCGGCCAGAAGCCCCCCCAAAGGCGGTCCCCCGCCAACTGCGCCCTGTCACCAGCTGAAACGGGCGCGTTGAAATCTCGGCACCGGCAGGGGCCACACCAATAATGATACTTTCTCCCCACCCCTTATGGGCTGCTTCCAGGGCAGTCCGCATCACGCCGACATTGCCCGTTGCATCAAAGGTGTAATCCGCACCGCCGCCTGTCAGCTCCACCAAATGAGCCACCAGATCACCCTCGACCTCGGCGGGGTTCACAAAGTCGGTCATGCCAAAACGCTTTGCCATCTCAACCTTGCCTGCGTTCAGATCAACACCCACGATCTGATCGGCACCCGCCAACCGCAGGCCTTGGATCACGTTCAGGCCAATCCCGCCCAAACCAAACACAATCCCGCGGGATCCGATCTCGACCTTGGCGGTATTGATGACCGCACCGATCCCTGTGGTAACACCGCACCCGATGTAGCAAATCTTATCAAACGGAGCATCCTTGCGCACCTTCGCAAGCGCAATCTCCGGGACCACGGTGTGGTTCGCAAATGTCGAACAGCCCATGTAGTGATGGATCGGGGTGCCATCGAGCATTGAAAACCGGGTCGATCCATCTGGCAGCAATCCGGCACCCTGGGTGCTGCGGATTTTCTGGCACAGGTTCGTTTTGGGGTTCAGACAATACTCACACTCGCGGCACTCGGGCGTATAAAGCGGGATCACGTGATCACCCACCGCAAGCGAGGTCACACCCTCACCTACCTCAATCACCACGCCAGCACCCTCATGGCCCAGAATAGCGGGGAAAATCCCCTCCGGGTCATCGCCTGACCGGGTGAATTCATCAGTGTGGCAAATCCCGGTCGCCTTGATCTCGACCAGCACCTCGCCAGCCCGCGGGCCGTCCAACTCGACCTCCATGATCTCAAGCGGTTTTCCAGCCTCAAGGGCAACAGCAGCGCGGGTTCTCATGGGGTAGCCTCCTCCGAAATGTCATAGACGCTAGTCTTGCGAGGTCTGGCCCAATGTTTCAAGACATTCCGACATCACCCCTTGCCAAGAACGCAGACGGCACGGCAATGTAGGGGCATGAAACATGACATCATTTCCGCCACTTGCCTTGTCACACTGCTGCTTGCGGGGTGTTCTGGAACGTCTCCATCAGCAGGCGGCGACGCGGTTGATCCAACTGATCCTTGCGGGGCAAAAGGGTATTCTTCACTTTTGGGGGCACCACTGGCGGCAGTCACACTGCCCGCAGACCTTAACGACAGGGTCATCCAGCCCGGTACAGCAGCCACAACAGATTTCGACCCGTCGCGGCTGAACCTGGAACTTGATGCAAACGGCACCATCATCGGCCTGTCATGCGGATAGTCCTGTCCATCGGTGCAGTGCTGACCGCAGCGGCTTGCAGCACGCAACCACCCGCAGCACCGGCGGCACCTGCGCAAGCCGGGCCCATCGGATCTGCAGACACCTGTGGGGCAACACCCTACATCTACCTGATCGGGGAAGATGCGACCGCACTAGAGCGGGTGCTGATCCTGCGACAGGTCCGGGTCAACTGGCCAGAAGATACGCTGGACGGTATTTCCAAACCTGAACGTTTGAATTTCAACATCACCCAAGCGGGAACAATCGAAAGCATCACATGCGGATAGCAGCACTCTTTGTTTTGGCAGGCTGCGCGACCATTCCAGTTGCGGAAACACCAGTGGCCAACCCGTTGCCCAGCGCAATCGACGATACATGCGGGGCCGCGCGATACGCCGGCATTCTGGGGCAAGACGCCTTCGTTTTGCAGCGTGGCTTTCGACCCGGCGAAATCAGGATCATCTATCCGGGCAGCGTGGCCAGCCAAGACTTTATGCCAGATCGGCTTAGTTTCATCATCGGGGCTAACAACACTATCCGCCAAATCACCTGCGGCTAAAGCACTGACACTAAACAAAAAAAGACGAAAGCGGTCCTTCGCTAATTCGAAGGTACCGCTTGTCGTTCTTTGGGGGTTCACAAAGTGGCCGGTGTCACACACTGGGTGGGGGCTATCGAATGCAACACCGGCCTAGCACTTTGCTGAAACTAGGTTTGACGGTTGCAGGTGTTCGTAAGAGGGTCCGTTCGGGGCATTCACACGATCATTTTTAGGCAAGATTGAGGCACCGCTCAACGCAAGGTTGTGTCGCATATCGTGCTTAGCCTTGATATCTTAAGAAATCAGGGCAAATGTGGATTTATGACAGCTTATTCTCCCTTCCCGACGCAACAGCCCGAGCAAATTCATTTTCACCGGACAGAGCTTTCGGTGATCCTGTCCCTTTACGGCCGTATGGTTGCTGCGGGCGAATGGCGGGACTACGGCATCTCTGCGTTAAAGGATGTTGCGGTATTTTCGGTCTTTCGCAGAACGGCAGAGCACCCGATGTACCGGATCGAAAAGCGGCCCAAGCTGCGGATGAAGCAGGGGCAATACGTGATCATCGGCATGGACGGCCAGATACTGAAGCGGGGCAACGATCTGAAGACAGTGCTGCGGGTCCTAGAGCGTAAACTGATCCGGTCGGTCGACTAAAACGTTCATTCGCGACGACCTCCCACAGTTCCCTTTGTGAAGAAGCACGCGCTCACGCAACGAAAATATTGTCTTTGCGATCCTGTCAGCTGGTATCGCCAAAGCGGGCCTTTGGGCAGTGCCGCTTTCAAGATGACGGCAAGCGCTTTGGGCGCAGATACCAATACCAAACGCGGTATGCCTCTAACACGGCAAGCGGTCCGAAATGCACCAGCGCCGGCCCAACACCACTCCATTCATGCAGGGCTGCCCAGTGCAGAAGGGTGAACACTGCCGCGACATAGGTGGAACGTTGCAGCGTTTTCCACGACTTACCCATCCAGCGTACAAAGCCGTCGGTCGACGTGACGGCAAGCGGCACGAAAATCAGAAAGGCAAGCCACCCCGTCCAGATGTAGAACCTAGGCAAATCTGTCACGACGCGTGCGGCAGTTCCTTCGTCAACGATATACAAGCCCGTGTGCATCGCAGCATAGCCAAAAGCGGCCACACCAAAGTATCGCCGGTTCCTTTTCAGCCATTGCGGACCGCGCCAGCCGCGCAGCAGCAAAACCAACGGAGATGCCAACATAGCAATGATCATAAAGCGCGCTGAGAACTCTCCGGTTGGGTGCAACAACTGGTGGACAACCCGTGGATCGGCCGACGTAGCAAGTTGGATCGAGAAACCAAGAGCTGGAAGAGAGAGCAAAACCCAAAGCAAATAGGGCGAAAGGCGAGACATTGGCGTAAATCACTTATGTTCTGGCGCGCAAGGCGCGGTTAATTTTATCAAACGTTTGGATCAGACAATCCCGTCGCGCTTGGCCTGTTGATGTTGATCTTCGACAAGGCCAATTTTCCAATAACCTGAAATATAGACATCTTCCTTCGGCAACTTCCTTTCGTTCATCACGAAGGCACGAAGCGATCTGATCACCCCGGACTCTCCGGCGATACAGGTTTGCACACGGCCGTCGGGCCACTCCAAAGTGCGGATCACCTCCTCTTGTGCGACAGAGGACACGTGCGGATCGGGGTGGATCAGCCAATGCACATCGATCCCAGCAGGGATGGCAATGTCTTGTTTGTCATCAGGCGATGTGACTTCAAAAATCGCAACACCCTTGGCGTCACGCGGCATCGCCTCCAATGCGGCAGCGGCGACAGGAATGGCGGACGGGTCAGCGGCGACAAGATACCAATCTGCGTTGAACTGAGTAACTTTAGGCGCGCTTGGCCCGGCAAATCCAAGAAAGTCGCCTGGTTTCGCGTCGCTGGCCCAACGCGAGGCCGGTCCTTCGTCCCCATGTGCGACAAAATCAATGGTCAGCTCTTGTGTGTCTGCGTCAAACTTGCGGATCGTGTAGGTGCGGCGAACTGGGGGCGGGCCATTTTGCAGACGTGCGGCAAAGCGTTCCTTGGTTTCCCCGATGTCGGGGATCATCAGCTTACAATTTCCGCCTTCGCGCCCTGTCGGAAACCCTTCAAGCTCCGGCCCCGCAAAGACAACACGGATCATATTTGGCGTCAGGCGCCATGCGTTTGCAACGGTCAGCAACCGTGGGCCGGGGCGTCCAGCACCTTTGCGAGCGGCCCGCGCAACCTTCGAGATGAATGTCATTAGTATGCCTTTCACGTTACGGCTTCTCAAAAATGATGTCAGAACTTGCCGGAATTGCCCCAGTCAGCGCGTGGGCCAATGTCTTCGGCATTCATCCAATGTTCGACGATCTTGCCATCCGCGACGCGGTAAAGGTTGAACACTGCGATGTCTTTGCCGCAGGCATGGCGTTTGCCGTAAGTCATGGCAAAGTCGCCGCACCCAACAAGCTGAAACAACATCTCGTAAGACCCGGCTGCATCTGACCCAAGCCATCTCGTCAATCCATCAAGACCCGCGTCGATCGTGTCAGCATGTTGGGTGATGTCGTCTGCAACGAAATCAGCGATCTTGTCGTGGCGACCTTCTTGCAGAACCTGCTTGGTGTATTCCAAAACGACGGCCTTGGTCGCATCACTGTCTGCACCAAGATCAACATCGCGGGCGCCGCCGACCATGTCTTCACCAGACATCGTATCAGTGACATAGGGGGCAATTGTATCCCAATGCTCTAGGATCAACCCTTCTGCATCCGTATAGAACAAATCCATCGTGACCCATTTGGCTTCGCCGTCGTTCAGCGATTGATAAGCGCTGCAAAAGACCCATCGACCGTCTTGAAAACAACGGACGATCTCGATCTCTCGCTTTGGGTTGCGGGCGACAAATGGCTCAAAGAAGGCAAGGAAACCCTCGGCCCCATCGCCAACGCCGGTCGAGTGCTGTGTATAGCGATGACCTGTGTATTTGTAGACGGCACTACGGGCGTCGCCGCCAGCGATGCCTTCCAGATATATTGCACGGACGTTGTCGAGGGCTTTCCCCATGATCTGCTCCTGTTGTGCGGGTCCGACACATGGCCGGACCCCGGTTGCGTTACTTGTCCCAATAGGCCTCGGTCAGTCCCAACAGGAATTCACCGCCGTATCCCGGATAGGCAGCTTTCATCGCGCCAACGACCTCATCGGGTTTAGCTGCCGCATCCCAGGCGGCATCAAGTGTCTTGAGATAGCTGATAGCGACGTCCAATTCTCCACGGGTGGTGGGCAGGCCATGACCGACAAGCAGGGTGTCAAAGGCAGGATCATCGCGCAAACCTTCAAGGGTCGAAATCCAGTTCTGGCGATCGACACCGGGCGCGAAGTAGACGCCGTTATAGACAAGGTCCTGCACCACAGCGACGCGCTGTTCTGGCAGCACTGCAACGATAGCTTTCGGGGCCTCGGTATTGTCGTAACTGCGGAATTCGACAGCCACACCACCAATTTCGGCCATGCCAAGGGTCAGGTCAGAACCGTTCAGCAAGGACGTCGGCTCTGGCTGTTCGCCGCTTGTGGCTTCAGCGCGCAAACCTTCGCGGATTTCAGGCAGAGTAACGAATTCCACGCCCTCAAACGTGCTCACACCGCCCCAATGGTCGGGGTGTTCATGGCTGACATAAGCGGTGTGAACGGGTTTTCCGGTCGCGGCAATAAGCTGTGCGACCTCTGCAGCCGTCGGGGGCATGAAGGTGGCATCGACCAGCAGGATCTGGTCGCCCAACTCGATCACATGGGCGGTCACATTCACGGCCTCGGCAGGGGACACGTAAGTGTGGAAAGTGACACCGCCAGTTGCAAAGGAATGAACTGTGCCTGCAGGCAGCGCACCTTGCGCGCGGGCAATCGTGGGGGCAAAGCTCCCCCGGATAAGGGCAGCGGCACCGGCTGTCATGGCAGCCCCTTGCAGCAGGCTGCGGCGGTTCAAAATCGTGGTCATGTGTCTCTCCTGTTCTGTGTCATTTTATTGCGCGTGATAGGCTTGCGAGATGGCAAAGCTGTCTTCATGCCAGTGCCAAAGAACGACTTGGCTGTCGCGAACCTTGGCACGCAGGGCAAAACTGAATTCGCCGGTGTCCTGAGCAGAGTGGGTGGTGATCCCATTCATGCGGCCGAATACAGCGACCGTATCGCCAGAGGCAAAAGCGTCCGTGTTTTCCCAAAGCGTGGTTTGAAGGTTGGCCGAAAAGACACCCAGAAAGGCAAAGATGTCTTCTTTCCCAACAGTCTCTCCGATCCACGGCAGACTGCTGTCACCCTCATTGTGCCAGACCATATCATCAGCCATCAAAGCGCCCATTTGATCCATGTCGCCTGTTCCCATCGCACCCATAAAGGCCATGACGGTATCGAACGATGCTTGGCTTGTAGGGTCCATTTCCTGTGCTCCTGCAAAGGTCGCAAGGCCTGCAAAAAGTGCGCCTGCAACGGTGGTTTTCATAAGAGTTCTGCGATCCATAGCGCCCTCTAACGTTGGAATGACGTCGCCCCCGATGACGAATTGAGGCCAAGGTATTGACGCCGCGGCATTCCCATAAGTAGACCAATGCAGACAAGACTGTTCCGATAAGGCGAACAATGATCAATAAACTCCGGGCCATCGCCATTTTCTCTTACGTTGTGGACAACGGGTCGTTTCGGGGGGCAGCAAAGCAACTTGGGTTAGCGCCGTCGCGGGTTAGCGAAACCGTGTCAAATCTGGAAAGGGACCTTGATGTCACTTTGCTTTATCGTTCGACACGGCAGCTTTCGCTCACCCACGAAGGGCGGCTTTTACATGAACAAACCAAAGCAATGCTGGCTGCTGCAGAAACGGGGCTGGATGCGATCAACCCCGGCTCAATGGATCCACAAGGCGCGCTGCGGATCACGGCTCCTGCATTTGTGACGCAGACTGCACTGATGGATACCTTTGCAGCATTTGGCGAAAGCCACCCCCGCATCAATTTGCACTTCGATTTCTCGGACACGCCCCGCGACCTGATCAAAGACGGCTATGACGTCTCAATCCGTGCAGGTTGGCTGGAGGACAGCGAATTCCTAAGCCGCAGTATCGGGACCGCCGACCGGCTTTTGGTGGCAAGTCCAGATTACGTCCTGCAACGCGGCGCACCATCAGGACCCACTGACCTAGAAGCCTGGAATTGGATTCGGTTTTCGGTGCGTCCGGACCAGACGGTGCTGACAGACCCCAACGGCCAAGAAGTCACCGTGACAGGCCAATCGCATATCACAGTCAATTCAGCCGACGCACTTTACGAGTTTGTGGCGCGTGGACGGGGTGTGACGTCAATACCGGAACACCTTGCGTGTCGTGGCTTTGACCGCGGCGAGCTTGTGCATGTTTTGCCAGATTGGTCGCTAAAGTCCTTGGGTCTTTATGCCGTTTGGCCGGACCATTCGCGCCGAGAGAACCTGACAACCTTGTTTGTTAGATTTTTGGCATCTGATAAGTCAGCACACCCGTTATAATGTCGACGTAAATCCTCTTTGGCAGGCAATGTGACCATCCCTGCGGATACTCCATCACGCCAACCGTTTGCGCGCTGTCCATTCTCCGTCGCCCTGGGCCTTGATGCGGATCATCGCGGCGGCCAGCGGCTCATAGGTGGTGGCCATGTGGTGGGCATTTGCGTGCAACATCACGTCGGGGTCGACCATGATCCCGACATGACCTTTCCAAAACATCAGATCGCCCCGCTGCAAGGGGGCATCAGTCGGGATATCCGCGCCAAGTTCCTTCATCTGCAAATCGCTATCGCCGGGGCAAAAGATATTGCAGGCCTGCAGCCCGGCCTGAACCAGCCCGGAACAATCAATCCCAAACCGACTGTTTCCGCCCCATAAATATGGGGTCCCAAAAAACAGCTGGGCCACAGTCACCGGATCGGCAAAGGGGCGGTCCAAGGGGCGCAAGTGCTTTTTCGGGACGTAGCCAGCAGCAGTCTCGAACATCTTGTGGCGCTCTGCGGTGACATGAACCTGTGCGCCAAACGACAGATGCTGCAGGTCTGCAGACTTAAAGCTTTCACCCTCATAGACATGGGTGCCTGCGGTGGCGACCCGGTGGGTCGGTGCGTCCCCTGTTCCGAGCGTATCTTCAGACACATAACCGACATAGCCATCCGCATCGGCCTGCACAAAAGCCCAGCCATCCAGACGCTCGAACACGGTCACTCCGGCGCCAAGTAAAAGCTGACGATCACGTTTTCCGTTTGGGGAGGCCAGCAAATCAACAACCGGTACCTTCACCTGCTGAGGGTCGCCCGCCACATAGGTCTCGGCGGCCACGATCCCACGCAAATGCTGGGCCGCCACCCGTCCATTCGCAGGCATCAGCCGCCGGTCGGTCATAAATTCAGCATCTTTGGCAGGGCTTGCAGCAAAGCACGCGCGCCCATCCCCACCCCGCCTTTTGGGCGGGCGGGTGCGGCGGTTGGGTTCCAGCCATAGATATCAAAATGCATGTAGGGGGCACTGTCCACAAAGCGGCGCAGGAACAACGCGGCAGTGATACACCCGGCAAAGCCACCCTTGGGGGCATTGTCCAGATCAGCGATCCCCGGCTCAATCATGCCTTCGTAAGGATCATGGAACGGCAACCGCCACACCGGGTCAGCAACAGTCTCGGCAGCAGCCTCCAACGCATGGGCATGGGCTGTCTGATCGGTAAAGAACGGCGCGATATCCGGCCCCACAGCCACTCGCGCGGCCCCGGTCAAAGTCGCCATAGAGACAATCAGCGCCGGATCACCCTCATCAGCCAAAGCCAAAGCATCGGCCAGAACCAACCGGCCCTCAGCGTCTGTGTTATTAATCTCAACGGTCAGACCCTTGCGCGAGGTCAGGATATCCTGCGGCCGGAACGCGCTGCCATCAATGCTGTTTTCCACGGCCGGAATAAGAACGCGCAGACGCAGCGGCAAACCCAGACCCATAATCATATGGGCCAGACCCAGCACAGTGGCAGCGCCCCCCATGTCTTTTTTCATCAAACCCATCGAGCCGCCCGGCTTGATATTCAGACCACCGGTATCAAAACACACACCCTTCCCGACCAAGGTCAGCAAAGGGCCGGTTGCACCCCATGTCATATCCATCAATCGTGGGGCGCGATGGGGATCAGGGCCAACAGCGCGGCCAACGGTGTGGATCATCGGAAAGTTCTGATCCAGCAGGTCTTGGCCAACGACGACAGACAAATCAGCGCCATGTTCCGCAGCCAAACGCTGCATCGCAGCCTCCAGATCACCGGGGCCCATGTCACTTGTGGGGGTGTTGATCAGATCACGGGTCAAAGCCTCGCCAGCGGCGATGATTTGCAGCCGGTCGGCATCAACCCCATCGGGGGCCTTCAACGCGGCGACATCTTTGGCGGGTTTGATGTAGCGGGTGAAACTATAGCTGGCCAAAAGCCACCCCAAGGCAGCCTCTTCCAAATCCTGACCAGTCAACCCACCTGCGATATGGTAAGTGGCAACAGGCAAACCGCGTACAGCACTGGCCACATGAAACCGACCTCTGGCACGGATCTTGGCGGTCCCATGCCCGACCAGGGCCATTTCAAGGGAACCATCAGGGCCGGGAACCGACAGGCACTGACCAGCACGGCCGGTAAACCCATTGGCCTCGGCCCAAGGGCGGGCCTGTGCGGGGACCTGATCAAGGGCATCGGACCCAACAATGTAAAGTGGGATGCTATCTGCATCAGCGGGGGCAAAAGTCAGCGGCATTCCGGCATCCTTGGTCTATGATGCGTGCCACCCTAGCGCCCAAAAGGCGGACCGCAAGACCAGCAAAGCCTAGCTATACGTCTGAAAGTCCCAGACACAGCTGACGGCCCGGTCAAAGCACCTTTCCAAACGGGTCAAAGTGGCACTCAGGGCAACACCAGAGCCGGTCTTGGCGGAATGACCCACATGCTCGGCAGCAAGCTGAACGTCAGTCAGACCAAGACCACCGGCAATACTGACGATCCGGCGGGCGGGGGCGGCGACCTCATCATAGGCGGCAGCAGTCCGGGCCAATTGCAACCGATCCAGCCGGACGGCAATTTCCTCAAGTGCGCGGCAAACCGTGGCCTCTGCATTTTCATGGGACTGATTGGCGAACAGGGCCGTCAGGGGTGCAGGGTCAATTTGAAACGTGTCGCGGCACCGCAAAACGGCAACACGAAACGAAGGGTCAGGCACGGCGGCCAATGTGGTATTGTGATATGTCATGCAGATGGTCTAACGCCGTCATGGTATCCAGAACCTTGACTATGCAAATTGAAAAGGTTCAAAAGCTTGACGAAATCCAGCAAAATTCGCGTTATTGCACCGGACACCAAAGGACCCAGAGATGCCCTACAGACGCCCCCTGCCCGCTTATCTGGCCAAACGTTATCACGGCTGGAAAGCGACGACCTACACAGAAAACAAAAGCTGGTACAAACATCTGGCAGAAGACGGGCAGCACCCGCGGGCGATGGTGATCTCGTGCTGCGACAGCCGGGTGCATGTGACCTCGATCTTCGGGGCAGACTCCGGAGAGTTCTTTATCCACCGCAACGTGGCCAACCTCGTGCCGCCCTACAACCCGGACGGGGATTACCACGGGACCTCGGCGGCGGTGGAATACGCGGTGACGACGCTGAAGGTCTCGCACCTGATCGTGCTGGGGCATTCCAGCTGCGGTGGTGTGGCGGGCTGCTACAACATGTGTTCGGGCAACGCGCCAGAGCTTGAGGAGAAATCAAGCTTCGTCGGCCGCTGGATGGACATCCTGCGCCCCGGCTTCGAGCGTTTGCCGGAAGGCGACGACCCCACGCGCCTGACAGCTTTGGAAAAAGAGGCGGTGCTGGT
>CALILP010000159.1 GCA_938016515.1 uncultured Paracoccaceae bacterium | reverse complement strand
ACGGTGATGGACGCCGATGATGTGGTGTTCTCGCTGGATCGTGCCCGTGCCGAGGATAGCATTAACGCCCAGAAAGCCTTGTTTGCGGATATCGCATCGGTCGAGGCTGTGGCTGACACGACCGTCAAAGTTACCCTCAGCCAGCCGAACGGATCGTTCTTGTTTAACATGGCGTGGGGCGACGCGGTGATCGTCGCGGAAGAGAGCATCGCCGACATTGCCACGACACCCATCGGCACTGGCGCCTATAAGTTTAGCGACTGGGTGCAGGGTGACCGGATCGAGTTAGTTCGAAACGCGGATTACTGGGGGATAGCGCCCCCGATTGAGACTGCAACGTTTCGTTTCATCTCTGACCCAACCGCCGCTTTTGCCGCTGTGATGGCCGAGGATGTGGATGCCTTCGCCGGTTTCCCTGCCCCAGAGAACCTGCCGCAATTTGATGCCGACCCGCGGTTCCAAGTCATCCGGGGTAACACTGAAGGCGAAACGATCTTGTCCACCAACAATAAGATGCCGCCGTTCGATGACGTGAAGGTCCGCCAAGCTGTTGCCCATGGCATCGACCGCCAAGCGATCATCGACGGGGCGATGTTCGGGGTGGGAACGCCGATTGGCACCCACTTTGCACCGCATAACCCGGATTACGTCGATCTGACTGGCTTGTCCGAATATGACCCGGAGAAAGCGAAGGCGCTTCTCGCCGAAGCGGGCTTTGCCGATGGCTTTACCACCACGCTGAAACTGCCACCCCCTTCTTATGCGCGTCGGGGCGGGGAGATCATTGCGTCCCAACTGCGCGAGGTCGGGATCGAGACGGAAATCACGAACCTTGAATGGGCGCAGTGGCTGGAAGAAGTGTTTAAAGCCAAGGACTTTGGCCTGTCTATTGTCAGTCATACCGAACCTATGGACATCGGAATCTACGCCAACCCAGACTACTACTTCCAATACGACAACCCGGAATTCCAAACGCTGATGGAAGAGTTGAACGCGACAGCGGACCCTGCCGCGCGCTCTGAAATGCTGGCAAAAGCCCAGACGATTATTTCGGAGGACTACGTGAACGGCTACCTGTTTGAGCTGGCCTGGACGACTGTAGCCAAGGCCGACCTGCAAGGCATGTGGGCGAACCAGCCGACAGCCGCTGTGGTCATCCATGAACTGAGCTGGGCCGAGTAAATGAAAGGCCGCGCCTGCATGCCGGGCGCGGCAGTCTTATGTTGATCAGACCCGAAGAACCCGGCGATGAGGTCGCAATTCGCGATCTGACCAAGGTTGCCTTTGCGCCGATGCCATTCGCTGACGATACGGATCATCTGTTGCCAGAGATGCTGCGCAAAGATGGCGATCTTAGTCTTTCGTTGGTTGCCATCGAAGAAGGTCACATCATCGGGCACGCCGCGTTTTCGCCCGCTACAATTGGGGACGAACCGACCGGATGGATGGGACTTGGCCCGATCAGCGTTGCCCCCGCGCGTCAACGGCAAGGGATCGGATCTGCGCTGTGTGCCGAGGGATGCGCTATGTTGGAAAGTCAGGGTGCCTTAGGCGTCGTTTTGATCGGAAATCCAAAGGTTTATGAACCGATGGGTTTCATGTCCGACGGCAACCTGACCTATCGCGAGCTTCCACCAAAACTGGTGCAGTACAAGTGTCTGCACGGCGCCCCGGCAAAAGGCGTTGTCACCTTTGCCCCTGCGCTAGAGGTCTAGGCGCGTGACGCTAGGCACACTTCTGCAACCCATCATGCACCGCTGTGATCGCCAAGGCAGCATCGGCCGCTTCCTTTCCCTTGATCCTGAAATGATCCTTGAAGATGCCGATATGATGCGGGGTTTCTTGAAAATGATGGGGCGTCAGGCACACCGACAAGATCGGCGTATCCGTCCGCAAGCCCACATCCATCAGGCCTTTCACGACGGTATCGGCCACGAAATCATGTCGGTAAATCCCGCCATCCACGACCAAAGCCGCACAGACAATCGCGGCATATTGCGGGGCAAGGCGCTGGGCGAGCAAGGGCATTTCAAACGCCCCCGGCACCTCAAACACATCGACATCCGCGACGTATTCCTGAAAGCCAAACAGCGCCTCATCGACGATATCGCTGTGCCATCTGGCCTTGATGAACGCAAAACGGGGTGGTGTCATTTGTGATCTCCCTTCGTAACAACAGACACGTCACCCAAGGCATCACACGGGGTCGCACGCCCCAAAAGGCGCACAATTCCGCGTTCTCTTCCCTCCAGACTATCACTGTCGGCTCAGGCCTTTCACCTGATCTGCTTGACCCTTCGCAACGAAGGCGCTCGCGGGCTCGTGTTGCCACATACCGCCGGTGGGGAATTGCACCCCGCCCTGAGAACGGATTAATTGATACACAATTGATTTACACACGCAAGGTGACGGCATGACGCGCTATGTCTTCGGTCGCCTGCTGTCCCTGATCATCAGTCTGATCGTCGCGTCCATCGTGATCTTCGCGGTGATCGAGATCGCCCCCGGCGACCCGGCCTCCTTTATGCTGGGCACGAGCGCGCAACCTGAAACGGTGGCTGCCCTAC
>CALILP010000158.1 GCA_938016515.1 uncultured Paracoccaceae bacterium | reverse complement strand
ATCAGAACGTCTGCGCCCTGTGTGATCAGGCTTTCAACGTCTGCCAGCTGCTTTGTTGCAGAAGACTGCGCGTCAGCAGAGATATACTCGCCGCCGCCAGCTTCCAACGCGCCAAGAATAGCGGCTTCGTCTGTCTTCCAGCGTTCTTCCTGAAAATCGGACCAGCTGACGCCAACTGTCACGCCGTGACCGTCTGCAAATGCGGCTGTTCCAAATCCAGCGGCCAGCACGGCGGCCGCGATAACTGATTTATGCATAGTGTTCCTCCCAGTCATGCATTTCCGCCTTTCGACGGATTGCGAGTCAGGTGACCCGATGACGTAAAGTCGCCTGATTTATTTCAGTTGTCAAAATAAAAATGTTTGCAAAACGCCAAAAAATTGGATTTCATCCCACCTAGGCCCAATAATCTTTCGACTAAATCCGTATAGTAAGATTGATTGTAACTTTGGGTGGCGCGATATGGTTCAGGGGCTGAAATATGAAAGATCAAATACCCCCGTCAAATGCGGGAATCGGGCCCAAGCACCCCGATCTTCACGCATCTAAGACACTGCGCCAACAGGTTTTTGAATATGTCCGCGCCGAAGGCCGCACCGCCCGCGCTGACGTGACCCGCGCCCTTGAAATCAGCCCCGGATCGGCCACGACGTTGACAGCCGATCTGATAGGGGCGGGTGTTCTTCGCGAGGTTGAAGGTGCAGCCCGCGAATCCGGGCGTGGACGCCCCCCTGTCGCGCTTGAAGTCGTCCCAGATGCTCATTTTGTTGCTGGGATCAAACTGTCCGACCAGCAGCACACCGCCGTTCTGACAGACTTTGCCGGCAATATCTGTGCTGAGGCCGCGCTGACGGTCACCGCGGGTCAGACCAACCTGACCCAACGCGTGGATGAGGTCGAAACGCTTTTGACGATGCTCTTGGAAACGTCCGGCAAGACACGCGATGAGATTAAGGCGATGGGCGTCGGGATGTCAGGGATCATCGACCATGACGAGGGCACAAGCGTGTGGTCTCCTCTTCTGACAGACAGCCGCGTTCATT
Source organism: uncultured Paracoccaceae bacterium (assembly GCA_938016515.1). GTDB lineage: Bacteria > Pseudomonadota > Alphaproteobacteria > Rhodobacterales > Rhodobacteraceae > Yoonia. Next base: position 2,217 of record CALILP010000158.1, on the reverse strand, counting down.
TCCGTGATGCTCTTTTCGCGCGGTTGGGCATTCCGGTCGAGATCGACAACGACACAAACATGCTTGCGATGGCTGAACTTTGGTTCGGTGTCGGGCGCACCATGTCTGACTTTGCCGTGGTTACGATTGAAAACGGGGTTGGGATGGGTCTGGTCATTGGCAACCAGCTATATCGTGGGATGCGCGGCATGGGCATGGAACTGGGCCATACCAAGGTACAACTTGACGGGGCCTTGTGTCGTTGTGGCAAACGTGGCTGTCTTGAAGCCTACCTTGCCGACTACGCACTGTCCCGCGAAGCCGCGACTGCCCTCAACATGACCCCGGACACAGATCAATCCACGCAGGCGATGTTATCCGCCCTGTACGCCAAAGCCAAAGAGGGCGATGCCTCGGCGCAAAGCATCTTTCGCCGCGCCGGGCGCTTTTTGTCTTTGGGATTGTCCAACGTTATCCAGTTGTTTGACCCGGAATTGATCATCTTGTCTGGCGAACGGATGCAATACGACTATCTTTACGCCAATGAGGTCATGACCGAAATGCAGGCCTTCGCCCTGTCAGAAGGCCGCACCCCTGCCCGCGTCGAAGTCCATGCATGGGGGGATCTGGTCTGGGCACGGGGGGCAACCGCCCTTGCCCTGTCATCCCTGACTGATCAGCTAATGGGGGCCGAGGCATGGGCAAAATAGCGTTCGCCTGCTTGCTAATTTGCGCCACTCAGGCAACCGCCGACCCAATCTTCATCAACCGGGGGGACACCCTGCCAGTCCAACACAGCTATACTGGCGGCTGGGATCACTTCGTCGGTGGTGGGGTCGCGCTGATGGATTGCAACGACGACGGGATGACTGACATGTTTGTTGCAGGCGGTGCGTCTCCTGCTGCTGTGTTGATCAACACCAGCGCACCAGGCGGCGATATTGCTTTTGCCCAAGCCCCCCTTTCCAAGATCACCGGCGTCACTGGCGCCTACGCCATCGACCTGAACAACGACACCCACACCGACCTCATGGTCTTGCGGAACGGCTCAAACCTGCTGCTCGCCGGGGACGGCACATGCACATTCGCCGATACCACTGCCGCCTTCGCCATCCCGCAGGACCCGCGTTGGTCCACCGCCTTCAGTGCCACATGGGAAGGCGCCAACACCCTGCCAACGCTTGCCATCGGCAACTACGTGGATGCAGCAGACCCCAAAGGACCGTTCGGGACCTGCGACACCAACATCTTGCTCCGCCCAGCGGGCGGCACCTATGTGGCAACCGCGCTCGATCCCGGTTTCTGCCCGCTTTCGATGCTGTTCTCGGATTGGCAGCGCAGCGGCGCGCCCATGCTGCGTATCTCGAACGACCGGCAATACTATATCCGGGATGGCTACGAACAGATGTGGTCGCTCGCCCCTCTGCGCGAACTGACCCAAGAGGACGGCTGGGATCCTTTGCAGCTTTGGGGCATGGGCATCGCATCCGAGGACATCACCGGTGACGGGCTGCCAGAGGTCATGCTGACCTCGATGGGCGACCAGCTATTGATGACCAACACCGGAACTGGCTTTGATGCGGTCCCGTTCAGCACCGGCACCACAGCGCAGCGACCCTTTACAGGTGGCGACGGCAGGCCTTCCACCGGCTGGCACGCAGAGTTTGGGGATATGGATAACGACGGCCTAGCCGACTTGTTCATCGCCAAAGGCAACGTCGACCAGATGCCTGACATGGCGATGCAAGACCCCAACAACCTGTTGATGCAGCAACCAGACGGAACCTTCATTGAAACTGCTGACACAGCAGGTATCGCGACCTTCAATCGCAGCCGCGGCGGTGGCCTTGCTGATCTCAACAATGACGGCCTGCTTGATCTGGTCGTAGTCAACCGCCGGGCACCGCTAGAAGTATGGCAAAACGCGACACCCAATGCAGGCAATTGGGCGGCAATTGCGCTATCGCAGGCTGCACCAAACACCGATGCGATCGGGGCGATCATCACGCTGAAAACAGAGGACCAGATCCAGACGCGCGAAGTCACCATCGGCGGGGGCCATGTCAGCGGCAGCCTGACACCACATCACTTTGGCCTTGGGTCAGGGCAAACGGCCCACGTCCAGATCACATGGCCGGATGGCACGCAATCGGACTGGCAAACGCTGCCCGCCGGTCAGATCACACAGATCAGCCGTTAAGCGGTGGCGTGATCTGCAAAGCCAGTCAAAATGACGAA
>CALILP010000157.1 GCA_938016515.1 uncultured Paracoccaceae bacterium | reverse complement strand
AGAGACAGCGTCTGCCCGGATCGCTGTCTTGGAATACCAAACCGGGCAAAACTACGGGAGAAACGAAATGAAAATGACACTGAAACTGATGGCAACGTCCTGCCTGACGCTGACAGCGACATTGGCACATGCAGACGGCCACATGGCCGATGAGATGACAATCGTCAGCTGGGGCGGCGCCTATTCCGCTTCACAGCAGGCCGCGTACCACGACCCCTATATGGAAAACACGGGCGTCAACATCATCAACGATGAAAGCTCTGCCGAGGCTGTCGCCAAGCTGCGCGCCATGAACGAAGCAGGTAACGTGACCTGGGATGTTGTGGACGTTGTTGCGTCTGATGCGATCCGTCTGTGCGACGAAGGTCTTGCACTTGAGATCGACTTTGACGAGCAGCTTGCACCGGGTGATGACGGCTCTTCTGCATCCGATGACTTTGGTGACCTGCTGGTCTCCGACTGCTTCATCCCGCAGATCGTATACTCCACAACTGTTGGCTACCGCACCGATCTGGTCGGCGACACGGCCCCAACAGAGATCTGCGCGATCTTCGATACAGAAACCTATCCAGGTCAACGGTCGCTGGAAAAGCGTCCGATCAACAACATGGAATGGGCACTGCTGTGTGACGGCGTTGCCAAAGAAGACGTCTATGACGTTCTGGAAACAGAAGAAGGTCAGGCGCAGGCATTCGCCAAGCTGGACACCATCAAAGACGATGTTGTCTGGTGGTCTGCTGGTGCGGATACACCACAACTGCTTGCTGACGGTGAAGTCATCATGGGCTCCACCTACAACGGTCGCCTGTTCAGCCTGATCGAAGAGCAGGGCCAGCCGGTTGCCATGCTTTGGGACGCACAGGTGTTCGACCTTGACGGGTGGATCATCCCAACAGGCCTGACACCAGAGCGTGAAGCCCGCGCATTGGACTATGTCAAGTTTGCCACAGACACACAGCGTCTGGCAGATCAAGCGAAGTACATCAGCTACGGTCCTGCACGTGCGTCCTCCGCACCGCTGGTTGGTCAGCACCACGAGCTGGGCATCGACATGGCGCAGCACATGCCGACGGACCCTGCCAACGCGGCAAACACCTTCCTGTACAACTACGAGTGGTGGGCTGATTACCGCGACGATCTGGATGCAAAATTCCAGGCGTGGCTGTCTCAGTAAGCCAAGAAACGTGGGGCGCAGCGCAGGTTGCGCCCCATTGACTGTCGATCCGGGGGGACGTCATGCCGAAAGGCTATATTATCGGGCATATCACCGTGAATGATCCTGAAGCCTATCAGGAATACATCACGCGAGACACGCCCATTATCGCGGCACATGGCGGCAAGCCAATTGTGCGCGGTGGGGCGTCAGATAGCGTCGAAGGCCCCCAGTTTGATCGGCACGTCGTCTTTGAATTTCCCGACTATGAAAGTGCGCGCGCCTTGTACCATTCGCCCGAATACCAAGAGGTCGTGCGCATCCGGCACGCAACAGCGACAAGTATGATCGTTCTGGTCGAGGGGGCTGACTGATGGCTGAACAAATGCTGGCCGCAGATGGCCGACCGCTGAAGGCATCCCTGAACCGGGCCCTGCGCCGCCAGAAGATTCGGGCGTTGATGCTGATCGCACCGCTTCTGATTTTCATTTTGGTGTCCTTCGTGATGCCCATTGCCGACATGTTGCTGCGGTCGATCCAGAACCAAATCGTCGGTGACACGCTGCCACGCACTGTCGTCGAGCTGGCTGACTGGGATCGTGCAGCAGGGACAGAGCCGGACGCTGTCGTCTTCGAGGCCCTTGCACGTGATCTTGCCGTGGCAGTTGAGCAAAAGGCCCATACACGTCTAGGCAGCCGCCTGAACTATGAACTGACCGGGGTGTCATCCCTGTTCCGCAAAACCGGTCGCGGCGTCGATGAAATTGGCGAGACCGTACAGGACGCCCTTGAAGAGGCTGTCCCTGCCTTTGAAGAACGCGCGGCCTTTGGTGTCATGCTGGGCAGCCCAGATTGGCTCGCCGAGATTGCCGCGTGGCGTGAGGCGGGATCGGATGGACGGCCACCGACTTTTGCACCAAGCGGACCGATGCAAGAAGCTTTGCCGGACACCGCGGCCCTGTATCAGTCCTTTGCCGATCTTGCTGTGGCCTCTGAGGATGATCCGCTTGAAGAACGCCCTTGGCCGATTTTCTACCATGTCTTTGCCCAAGAGGCGCAAGGTATCGCATTCCCCGAGAACATCACTGCCGAAGCTGCGGCCCTGTTCGTGGACGGACAACGAGCGTTGGACGGTGCTGCGCTTGATGATCCGAAGGCCCTGTTCATCGATATCGATGACGATTGGGCCGACCCAGAGGTTTGGCAAACAATCCAGACATTCAGTCCTGACTATACAAATGGTTACTTCCTGAACTCTGTCGATCTGCTGAAAGGACCCGATGGGGTCGAGGTCCGGCCAGAGGACGAACAGATCTACATCACCCTGTTCGTGCGCACGATGATCATGTCCATGACGATCATGGGGATGTGCGTGTTGCTGGGGTATCCGATAGCATGGCTACTGGCGAACCTGCCCGCGCGCACGGCAAACCTGTTGATGATCCTTGTGCTGCTGCCATTCTGGACCTCGCTGTTGGTGCGGACATCTGCATGGAAAGTGCTGCTGCAACAACAGGGGGTAATCAACGATATTTTGGTGGGGATTGGCATTGTCGCAGACGGGAACCGGCTGGAGCTAATTAATAACCAGACCGGCACAATCATTGCGATGACGCATATTCTGCTGCCCTTCATGATCTTGCCGCTCTATTCGGTGATGAAGACGATCCCGCCCAGTTACCTGCGGGCTGCAAAGTCACTAGGGGCGACGGATTGGACAGCCTTCTGGCGGGTGTACTTCCCGCAATCGGTGCCGGGGATCGGGGCGGGGTGTATCCTCGTGTTTATCCTGTCGATTGGATACTACATCACGCCGGAAATCGTGGGTGGCACCAAAGGTGTCTTCATCTCGAACCGGATTGCATACCATATCTCAAGCTCGCTTAACTGGGGTTTGGCTGCGGCTTTGGGGACGATCCTGCTGGCGGTGGTGATGATCCTTTATTGGCTTTACGACCGGATCGTGGGCATCGATAACGTGAAGTTGGGGGGCTAAGGCCATGTCAGGACTGCCACCATATGCGTCAACCGGGCAACGGGTCTGGTACTATAGCTTTCGGGTGATCTGCGGGTTGATCTTTTTCTTTCTGATCGCACCGATCATGGTCATCATCCCGCTGTCGTTTAATGCGGAAGATTTCTTTACCTTCACACCAGAGATGCTGTCGCTGCAGCCTGAGGGGTTCTCGACCAAGCACTACGAGGACTTTTTTACGAACTCGGACTGGCAGCTGGCCTTGCGCAACTCATTGAAGATCGCGCCGGTCGCAACGCTGTTGTCGGTAACGTTGGGAACGCTTGCGGCCATCGGTTTGAGCCAATCACATGTGCCATTCCGAAGGGCGATTATGGCGACGCTGATCTCACCGATGATTGTCCCGTTGATCATCTCGGCGACGGGCATGTACTTTTTCTATTCCAACCCCTACATCCCAACACCCTTTGGCAAAATCGAACTGCCGTTCACCCTGACGGGAACCTACTGGGGCGTGGTACTGGCCCATGCGGCATTGGGCATTCCGTTTGTGATCATCACGGTCACAGCGACGCTTGTGGGCTTTGACCGGTCACTGACACGGGCGGCTGCGAATATGGGAGCAGGGCCAGTGCGGACGTTCTTCAAAATCCAGATGCCATTGATCTTGCCGGGTGTCGTGTCAGGCGGGCTGTTTGCGTTTATCACCTCGTTTGATGAGGTGGTGGTTGTGCTGTTCGTTGGCTCTGCTGGACAAAAGACGCTGCCATGGCAGATGTTTACGGGCCTGCGTGAGCAGATTTCACCGACCATTCTGGCGGTGGCAACGCTGCTGATTGCGATCTCGATTGTACTGCTGTTCGTCCTGGAGGTCCTGCGTCGCCGGTCAGAACGACTGCGGGGCATGTCGCCGGGTTAAGTTACGGCAAAATAGCCAACCAGACCCAAACGCTGAGGATCGAAAGAGCCGTCCCGATCAGCACAGAAGACGCCGCAACCCGCTTGGCCTTGCCATACATGTTTGCGAACACGTAAGCGTTCACACCGGGCGCCATTGCAGCCGTCAAGATGGCAGAGCGGAACGCCTCTGTGCTGAGACCGTTCCAACGGCCCAAGCCCCAAACAATTGCGGGATGCAGAACCAACGATACGGCGACGACGTACAGAATTGTCTTCATGTCCCCTTCCGGCCGGTAGCGATAGAGAACACCACCGAGGCCAAACAAGGCCGCAGGAAGGGCCGCCCGCACCATCAGATCGATGGCATCTGTGAGAACTCCGGGCAGGGGGATGGACCCCAGATTGACGATGAACCCCAAGGTGATCCCCACAATCAAAGCGTTGTGGAACATCGCGTTCAGAACCTTGCCGGGCAAGGCGACGATGGACCCACCGCGATTGCGCGCGATCTCCATCGCTGTGATCCCGATGAAATAGCAAAACGGCGAGTGGATCGCGATGATCGTGTAGTTTGCCTCTAGGGCGCTTGCCCCGTAGGCCCGCTCTGTAATCGGCAGCCCCAGTAGCAGGGAATTAGAAAACAAGCCGATAAAGCCGATGGCAACGCTGTCTTCCCAGTCTCGCTTGAAGATCAGCCGCGCGCCCAGCAAGGCCGCTGTGAACCCGCCAACGGCACCTGCATAGAATGCCCCCAACAATCCAAGGTCAAAGTTTTGGGACAAATCTAAAGTCGAAATCGCCCGGAACAGCAGGCAAGGAATGGCAAACCCTTGGGTGAATTTCATCAACCCGTCGACACCCGCATCGCTGAACAGGCCGCGCCACACTGCAACATATCCGAAGCCGAGGACCAGAAAGACGGGCAGGATAACGTCGAGCAAAACGCCCATGGTGGTGTCCTTGGTTAAGTGCGGGATGCCTCCGGCGGCCAAATTTTGGATCAAAGAAACCGGAAGGCGGTGGTTCAGTCGATAGGCAGCGTCAGGGTCAGCCCGTCGTAGGCCGGCTGGATATGGTCGGGTGTTTCCGCCGCGAGCGTGTCATAGTCGAGGTCGTTGTGCATGTTTGTCAGGACCGCCTGCGTCGGTTTGACCTGATCGATCCAATCGAGTGTCCGCGCCAAATGGGCATGTGTTGGATGTGGATCACGCCGCAGCGCGTCGATGATCCATAGGGTGAGGTTTTGCATGTGGGGCCACGCCTCGTCCGGGAAGTCGGCCACGTCCGGCACATAGGCTGCATCAGCGATCCGAAAGCCAACCGTTGGCATGGCGCCGTGTCTGACAGGGATGATGGCCGAGAAGGGGATGGCCCCGCCTGCACCCGTGACTTCGAACGGTCCGTCGATCAGCTTCAGGTCGCAAATCGGCGGATAGGATGACCCTTCGGGTTGCACGAAGGCATATCCAAACCTGTCCTTGATCGCATCCGTCGTCGGGTGGTCCGCATAGACAGCCAAGCGTTGCCGCATATTGAAAACCACCATGCGCAGGTCATCGATCCCGTGGGTGTGGTCTGCGTGGGCATGGGTGTAGACCACCGCATCTAACGATCCGACACCTGCGTCAATCAGCTGCTGGCGCATGTCAGGTGTGGTGTCGATCAGCACACGAGTTTGGCCTTGCGGGCCGGTCCGCGTCACCAGAAGGGAGCAGCGCAAGCGGCGGTTTTTGGGATTGTCCGGATCGCAGTTCCCCCAATTGCCACCTGGCGTGTCCGACAGGCGCGGCACACCACCCGATGATCCGCAGCCGAGGATACGAAACGTTAGCGTGTCGCTCATGCGGTGGCTTTCCAGAATAGGCGGTCGAAGTTGGCTGTGGTTTGGGCTGCGAAATCTCGCAGTAAGACCCCAAACACCTCTGCGCCTTTGGCGGCTGTATGGGCTGTATAGGCGGGCTCGTTTCGCTTGCCCCTATGGGGCGGCGGTGCCAGATAAGGGCTGTCGGTTTCTACAAGGATCCGGTCAAGGGGGGCGCTGGCGAAGATATCCCGGACCTCTTGGCTTTTGGGGAAGGTCGCGATGCCGGACATGGATAAGTAGAAGCCAAGGTCGAGGGCCGCTTTTGCCAGTTCGGGTGAGCTGGAAAAGCAATGCATGACGCAAGTGTAGGCTCCGTTCGCGTATTCCTCGGTGAGGATTTGCGCCATATCGTCGTCTGCCGCACGCGCATGGATAATCAGGGGAAGCTTCGTTTCCCGCGCTGCGGTGATATGAATACGCAGGGATTGTTTTTGAATATCAGCGCTTTCGGAGGTGTAATGATAGTCGAGACCCGTCTCACCGATACCAACCATTTTGGGATGCTCTGCGATTTTGATCAGGTCGTCTACTGTCGCCAACGGCTCTTCTGCGGCTGACATGGGATGGGTCCCGCAGGCATAAAAAACCGGCGCAAATTCTTCGGCAATGGCCCGGACCTTTGGTTCAAGCCGCAGGCGTGTGCAGATTGTCACCATGCGTTCCACGCCTGCATCCAGTGCCCGTTGGATCACAGCTGGCCGTTCTTCATCGAAGTCCGGGAAGTCCAGATGGCAGTGGCTGTCAACGATTAAGGGCGGTGTCATGGCTGGCCTTTCAGGCCGATACGGCCCGCGCGGTGTCTTCGATCTTGAACACGATATCTAGGACCAACGCGGCAGGGTCAAGGTTGACCGCCTTGCCATGGCGAATGCGGGCAGACAGGTCTTGTTGCAGCTGCGCCCAAGCGCGCGACGCGCGGTCATCCGGGGCGAGGCGTGCCAACAGGCGCGCCTCGCCGGGGGCGCCCTGGGTGCCAGGAGCACCAAGCAGACCGGCCCGCGCAGTGCGCGCAAGGAAGTGGTCGATCAGATCGAGGGTCAGTGCGTATTTCGTCGCATTTTGCACCCCGGTGCAGCCGTTCGCCAAAGCCAGCGCTGCAGGCCTGTCCGCATGGGGCAGTTTGTCAAACAGGCGGATCACTTCGGCATAGCGCGCAAGGCCGTCGTGGTTCAGCAAGGCAATAGCATCACCCGCAGACCCGCCCGCCAGCACATTTAACGCCTCGGAGGCATCCGCAGGGTGGCCTGCCTGATCAAGCGCGTGGTTGAGATCAGCGGCATCCAGAGGCGCACAGCGCAATTCCCGGCAGCGCGACCGGATGGTGGGCAGCAAGCGCGAGGGTTGGTGAGCGATCAGCAGGATCGTGGTGTCAGCAGGTGGCTCTTCCAGCTCTTTGAGGATCGCGTTGGCCGCGTTGCGGTTCATCTCGTCTGCAGCATCGACGATGACCACGCGGTGACCCCCATCTGTCGCTGACATGTGAAAAAAGCCTTTCATGCCCCGAACTGCATCGACTGTAATCTCTGACTTCAGTTTTTTGGCTTTGTCGTCATAGGGGCGGCGGACGATGAACAGGCGGGGATGCGCGCCCGACTGGACCAGCCGCGCTTCGGGGTGGCCGGGATCGACGGTCAAGGATGTCGTTGGGGGCGGATCCCCGAACAGCCCATCGTCAGCGGGTTCAGAAAGCAGGAAGGTCGCGATTTTCCACGCCAGCGTTGCTTTGCCGATGCCGCGTGGGCCAGTGATCAGCCACCCAGAATGCAGGCGGCCCGCGTTGTAGGCGGACAAAAACGCTTGTTCCGCTGCATCCTGCCCGAAAATCACAGGTGTTTCGCGTGGATGCGGCGCACCTTGGATCCGGTCAGGTTCGGGGATGTCGTCGGTCATGACCGTGACGCAAATTGGGTGGCAATGTCGGCTGCAATCGTTTCGGAATCGCGGTTGCCGTCGATCAGGATGCAGCGATCCGGATTTTGTTTGGCCAGCTTCAGGAACCCGGCGCGCAGGGTTTGTTGAAACGAAAGTCCAAAATCCTCGAACCGGTCTTCGCCAGAGTTGCGGGCCAGACCACGTTTCAATGCAACCGTCGGGTCCATGTCGATAATGAAGGTCAGGTCAGGTTCGCGGCCAATCATCAGGCTGTGCAATTGATCCACCATATCCCGCAGATCACCCCGGGTTGCGCCCTGATAGACGCGGGTGGAATCTGCGAAACGATCAGAGATCACGGTTTTGCCAGCGGCCAACGCCGGGTTGATGGTCTTTTCAAGGTGATCCCGGCGAGATGCCGTGAACAAAAGGATCTCTGTCTCTGCTGACCAGCGGTCTGGGTCGCCGGTTAAGACGAGGTGACGGATTTCCTCGGCACCGGGTGATCCGCCGGGTTCTCTGGTCATCACAACGTCTGCGCCGTTGGCTTTCAGGCTGGCAGCAAGAGTGCGCGATTGCGTCGACTTGCCTGAGCCGTCGATGCCCTCAAATGTGATGAAACGGCCTGTGGCCATCAGTCAGGAATCTGCGTCTGCAGGGACGACTTCTGGTTCAGCGTCGCTATTGCCGGGGCCAAACCGAGACCAAAGAACATCCGCCGCGACACGCAGGCGCGAGTTGAAACCGCCCTTGGCAACAGCAGTATCTGCGACCAGTGGTACCCTGTGATCCGGCAAACCGGCTAACGAGATCACCAACTCTCCGAGGGGCTGACCTTGCCGGATCGGCGCTTCAAACGGGCCGGTGTAGACGACTTCGGCGTCAAGGCTGCCTTGGTTTACAACTGGCACCAGCAAAGACACATCTTCGGCCACACGCAGGCCCACGGTGGGGACCTCGCCCATCCAGACATCAGCTTCGGCGATGCGGGTGCCGCTGTCGACGACATCGCGTTGGGCAAATTGACGGAAGGCCCAGTTTACAATCTTTTCAGCCTCTTCGGCGCGTTGCTCGACGGTATCAAGGCCAGTGATCACGAAGATCACACGGCGGTCGCCTTGCTTGGCAGAACCGACCAGACCGTAGCCCGCTTCTTGGGTGTGACCGGTCTTCAGACCATCTGCCCCAATGCCCAGCGTCAGGATCGGGTTGCGGTTGCGCGAATTTGCGGGGGCACGTCCGTCAAAGGCAAACTCGGTCTCTGAAAACAGCGGGTAATACGTTGGGTAGTCGGCGATAAGCAAATCCGCCAGCAGGCCCAGATCGCGCATCGACATGCGATGTGCAGGGGCGGGCCAGCCATTGGAATTGGTGAAGGTAGAATTGGTCATACCCATCTGGCGGCCGCGTTCGGTCATGCGGCGAGCAAAGCCAGCCTCGGTCCCGTCGGGCGACAGGGCCTCGGCCAAGACGGCGCTGGCGTCATTTCCTGACAATACGATCACGCCGCGCAACAGGTCTTCGACTGTGACACGGTCCGTTGTATCCAAAAACATCGTCGATCCACCGTAGGCGGCGGCATTCTCGGACACGGGCAACTTTTCGTCGATCCGCAACACGCCTTGAGCGATGGCCTCGAAGGTCATGTAGATTGTCATCAGCTTGGACATGGACGCGGGCGGCAGCGGCGCATCCGCGTTCTTTTCCAGCAGGACGGTGCCGGTTGTCTGGTCAAGAACGTAGGCGGCAGTCGCCCGGGTCTCGAACGCAGCAGCAGACGTGACAGAAACAGACAGGCTGAGCAGAACGGCAAAACCGGTCCGCAGAAAAGCATAGGTCATGACGCAGCCTTTTGTTGGTTTTAGTTCGTGACGAAATAGGCGTCGCTAAATCCAAGGGCTTGGATCTTGGCCAGAATCGCGGTCCGATCTTGCGCGTTTGGCGCCGGACCTACAAGCACCCGCCAGAATGTTTTGCCTTGACTGTCCTGTTCTACCACAGACGCTGACATTCCGTCGCTGCGCAATTTACCTGCTGTTTCGTTTGCATTGGCTTCGACGCTGAAGATGCCGATCTGAATGAACGGTTTTTCTAAAGAGGAACTGGCCTGCGTCGGCGCGGGCAGGGCCGCACCATCAGAAACCGGTCCCCGTGCATCCAGTGGAGCACCAAGCGGGGACGCTGGATCGGGCAGGGGCGCGTCAATGCCAGCCGCACTTTCGGCTGTTTGAACTGCAGCTGCAGCAATCGCAATGGCATCAACCGTTGCAGCAGCGCCGTTTGCGGTGGTTGTTGCCGGGGCAGCGACCGCCGCAGCTGCTGGTGCAGAAGTGACGTCATCTAATGGTGTCGCGGAAATGTCTGCAGGTGCTGCAAGTCCGGTGGCAGGGCCCTCAACGGGGGCGTCAAAATCTGTGGTGGCTGGTGGTGTGACAGCGACCTCTTCGCGGCGCAAAGCCACGACGTTCAAGGAAGATGGCGCGCCAGCTAACATGCCCAGTTCTTCGGCTGCATCTGATGAGACCTGCAAGGACGGACCCGGATTGTCTCGTTCGCGCCGGAACAGTGCGCCGACAACGAAGCGTCCGTTGTCTTCATTGCGGATAATCACCCGCTCTGGGTCGGTTACATCGGGGTGTGCCACCCAAACGCCACCCAGCGAGGGGCGGCCATCCCAAAGGCCGGCTTCGGATTTTTGGAACACTTCGGGTGCTTCAACATCGCGGGTTTCACCGTCGCTCGCGGCGGCGGGGGCGAGATTGTCTGCTCCGGTTGCGCCGTCCTGCTGGCTTGAAAAGGGCAGATTAAGTCCTTCGATCTGCTCGCATGCTGCCACTGAAAGGCCAAGTGCCGCCACAGCCGCGCCATTCGCCCAGCGTTTTGCAATCCCTGTTTTGTGCATTTTCCCTCGCCCCAAGTTGCCCGTTCGCGCCTGTTTTCCGGCGCTGAAATCTTGTTATCCGCGTGGCTGCAGCTTGACCTGTTTTATGCCACAACACAACATATTGCGGAGTGTAACCGTTAGAGACACGTTTTGGAAGGGCAGAGCCTGCTTCGTCGGCGGTTTTCCAACGCTGCAATGCGGCACCCGAAATGGTCTTTACTCCCCAATCCTTTATGCTAATACGGCGTCGCCGGAGGTTTGGCAGAGTGGTCGAATGCACCGGTCTTGAAAACCGACGAGGGTGAAAGTCCTCCCAGGGTTCGAATCCCTGAGCCTCCGCCACAAAAATCAACCAAAATACTGAAATGGAACGAGTTTCACTCGGGTCTGCTGTCGATGACCAACGAATTGACTAACAATTTTTGAGCGGTAATTCGGTTCTGAGGTTACAAAAGTTATCACCACTAATCCGTTTCGTCCTGTGGCAAAAGGTACGTGAAGTCATGCATCGTGATGTCTTCGAACGAGCACTGTGTTGCCATGCCATTAATGTTCGAGCTGCTTAGTCGCTTTTATCTTAGGATTTCAGAGGCAGTGACAAGGACTGCCGCAAGTTTGATTGTTGGCTAAATAGCCGAAAAAAAATGTTTTTATCACGGCCGAACGAGCGGTCTTTCACCAAATCAATGATATCAGGGATCTCGATTTCGGAAGCGTCCGGTCTCGGGTGAAGGCAAAACTGCAGATTGAAGAGGCCTGCGCCTTTGATCACGATTGTGTCAAAGTACAGCTGATGAAAGGTGACTGCGGTTTAGGCCCGCCTGCGGACAGCTGGGCCCAAACCTATTGCACGAGCCGGTTTTCGGATCACCGCCTCGGTCCTTAACCTGCCAGCGGCATATAGATGTCCGTCAGCAATTGCGCAGGGACCGTGGTGGTAGGATCGTTCAGGTGGTGTTCATAGGAAGGGGCATCCCGCACGGTTTCTTGGCTGGAAGACAGCCCCGGGGCCGTAAAGGTATTGGTACGCTTCGCCAAGACCGGCGCAGGCGCCCTTAAAGTGCAAGACCGCATATCGACCACCGTCCAGTTTGACATCTTCTAGATCCTCCGGGACCATTTCACCTTCCCATACCGCACCGGCATGGCTGCGCAGGTCATCGGTCGGAGTGACCTGAAGGTCGTCGTAATGCGCGCCTGCCATCCCTGCGGTTTGCGGCCAGTGGTGGTCGGTAGACATGATTGTCGCGACCTTTTGATAGCCAACGCCGCCTTTGGCATAGTCACCGCAGCAGGCTAAGGCGGTAAGGTGAATGACATCTCAGAGTAAAGCGGTCGCGCATATAGGTTGCCATCTGCAGACAAAGCGTTGCGGACCAACTGGAACACGTCTTCCAGATCGTAGTCAGCGTCGTCGGCGAAATCGTTCAAAGGTGTCAGCCATCCTTGCGCATCCCAGATCAGTGTTTCGTAAGCACCAATAAGCATGATGTCGAACACCCCGCCGCCAGTAGCGATGTCTGTTGTTGTCCGCTGCCGCAGAACGTTCTCTTCCAGAACAACCCAGTTGGTGGCGTTACCGGTCGCTTCTTCGCATGCAGGAGCAGGGTCCGGCATGGTGATCATATCACCGTCGTGATCGAGATTTCTTCGGCGGACGCGATGCCCGCGATCAGGCCCAATCTAATCGTAGAGGTCAGTAGGGTTTTTAAGTGATTTTGCGTCTTTCCTATTTGCACGTGAAAAAATTGAAGTACGCACAGATGGAAAGTAAGAAATTTTGCGTA
>CALILP010000156.1 GCA_938016515.1 uncultured Paracoccaceae bacterium | reverse complement strand
AGCCGCGACCAACCGTCGACCATGACAAACAAGAACAGCTTGAAGGGCAGCGAGATTGTCAGCGGCGACACCATCATCATGCCCATCGCCAGCAGGATGTTGGACACGATCAGGTCGATGGCCACAAACGGCAGGTACAACAAGAACCCGATTTCAAACGCTTCGCGCAGTTGGGACGTTGTGAAGGCGGGAAGCAGGATGAAGATAGAATCCTCGGTGACCCTTTCGTGCATATCTTCTGGCCACAACTCTCGCGTGGCTGTCAGAAAGAAGGCCCGTTCCCGGTCGTCTGCGTGCCGATCAAGGAATTCGACCAGTGGGATCTTTCCGGCATTAAAGGCGGCCTCGAACCCCGCCACGTTGCTGAAATCAAAGTTCCCCGCGATCATAATGTCGTAGGTTGCGACCCCGACAGGCGCCATGATGTACCCGGTCAGGATAATCGCCAGCGCGTTCAACGCCATGTTCGGCGGGATTTGCTGCACGCCAAGTGCGTTGCGCACCAGCATCAAAACCACAGCGATTTTGATGAAAGAGGTCGCAACGACCGCCAGAAACGGCACGATGGCCGCCCCGGCAAGAACGAGGATAAGATTAAGAGGATCCATCGCCGCCTGCCGTCACGATGTCTTGGTAAGCAAGCGGTTGATCCGCACCGCGACCCGGTCGTCGACCTGAACCAGATCACCCATTGCGATGGCTGTGTCCCCGGATCGAATGGTGACGGTCAGCCCGTCTTTGGTCAGCTCTTCGGGTAAGGTCACGATCGCACCGACCTGAAAACTTTCAAGCTCTGCCAAAGACACGCGTGTTTCGCCGCAATCAAATGTCAGGGTGGTAGCGACCACAGCCGCGATGTCGGGGGGTGAGCTGGTGACAGTTGCCTCGTCTTGGGGACTATCCATTGGATCGGCGGGATGATCGGCCATAGGGGGTGACTTTCTGTGCGGTTGAATGGGGTGCACGCTGTCGCAGCGCCATCCCTCATCGGTTTGTTCAAAGGAAAAGCTGTGACCCTCGCTGCACAGCGTCACGCCAGCTGTTTCGGCCCGTTCCAGAACAATGAAATCACCGGGTGCGATCTGGCGCATCTGAGAAAGGTCTAACGTTGCGTGCCCAAGTTGGCGGGTGATGGATGTGTTCAACGATGATTTCAGCGATGACAACACCGTGCGCGGCTGGATCGCTTTGTCTGCTAAAAATGTGCAGGCGTCTTGGGCAGAAACGCCGACCGAAAAGAAGATCGCGCTGGGGGCCAAACCATCTAGGGCTGCAGCAAACCAACGTAGCGCCTGCCCGTCCGGCAAGTCCTGCACACCATCCACGGCCAACATGCCGCCGCTATCCACACCTGCGGTCAGGGTTTGTGGAAACCCGTTGCGCAAAATCTCGGCAGCGCCCGCATGGATCGCATCAGCAACTGAGGCGGGCATGTCGTTTACGGCGGCAAGATCGATGTCGACGCCCAACAAGTCCGCGAATGGAAATGCATCGATATGCACATAAAGTGGTCCACCCTGCGGTGTATGAAACACATGAAGGGGTCCTGTCAGAACTGGCGCTGCGATGGGGCTGAGCCGGAGACTGGCGCCGGATGTACCAAGCGCAAGTGGCACCTCCATATGGGTCATCGCCGCGTTCCAAAGGGGAAGGTCTGTATGGGCAACGCCGCTACTTGGCGGCACCCAGCGGTGCGCAGTCATAAGTCTTCGTCGCCCAATAGAAAGTGGGTTGAAACCGGGCGGATCGCAGAACGATCGCTCACCTCGGCTGGGGCTTCAGTGTCGGAAACCGGATCGTCGACTTTCTGGACGACTTTGATAGTTTTGGTGGGATAGCGAGCTTGCAAGGACTGCGCCAAATTCAGGGCCGCTTGTTTGATGTCCTGATCCGCCTGACTGGCATCGCGCACGATTGTGACGCTCAGAACGCCGTCATTAAGCATGACCTTCACTTCTTTCAGGCCGGTTGCCGCATCCAGCGGAATGGCCAGTGAAATCGGGTGCGGCGTGACCATCGGGCCTGACCGCAATGCCGCGTCCATCTGGCGAGTGACCATCTTTGCGACATCGTCGATCTTCGTCATCTGATCGGCGGCGCGCGAGGTTTGCAGAACAGAGGCCTCTTTTGTCACCATCTTTTCGGGGGTCAGCGTGATCAGCAACTGCACGTCTTCTGGCGTATCCTGCTGACCGCTATCATCTGCGGTGTCATCATGGCTTTGGGTCTGTTGGTCGGGCGTCTCCAACATCTTTTCAAGCGCGCTTTGGCTAACAAACAACGAGGATTGCGACCGGACGTTTCCGCCAGCGTTTTGATTGCCGTGACCTTGGTGATGCCGCGCAGATCCGCCGTTCAGGAACTCGCCCAAACGCGCGTCGATCTTTTGGTCCGCCGGGGTCACCGGAGGGACGGGGGGTTGGCCGTTGATGGTTGTCATGTCGGTAGCGCCTGTCCCTTTGAGAACAAATCTTCGATTTCCAACTCTTCACGCTCTTCCGCTGCAAGCAGCTGTTGCGTTTCCAAATCCGACTTAATCATGTTGAATTTATCAAGATTGCGCTGTGCCATTTGATACTCTGCACGCGCCTGATCGCGTTCTTTTTCGCACCGCATCCTGATTTGGACCCGGCGTTCGACCTCATCGGCCAAAGCCTGATGATCTTCGCGCAGCTTGAGGGCTTTGTGCTTGGTCTCGTCGATGTCATGCACGGTGACCGCGACCTGCATGATCGCGTCAAAAAGGGCAGCTTCGCGGTCAGGCAGGGTTTGCGCGCTATGCGCAACGATGGTGCGTTGGTCGTCTTCTGCCAGTTGGGCTTTTTCGACGGCAGTACGTTTGGCGCGCAAGGTCCGCAGGCTGTTCTGCTCATGCAGTTCTTTGACGCGGCACAGGGTTGCGAATTGATCGATCATGCGGTGGCCTGCTTTAATTTGGCCACGACATCGTCAAAGCTGTCGAACTCATCCGTGCGCTGTTTTAGGAAGTCATTGATCCCTGCGTTCTTGTCGATGGCCCGGTCGGATTGGGCATCGCTGCCGCGCTTGTATTCCCCGATTTTCACCAACAATTCGACGTCTTGATAGGCTGCAAGCAGCCCGTTCACGTCACCCGCCGCTGCCCTTTGGTCTTCATCAACAACCGCATCCATCACCCGGCTTTTCGAGGCCAGAATGTCGATGGCCGGATAGTGATAGGCACTAGCCAGTTTGCGCGACAACACAATGTGACCATCCAAGATCGAGCGGGTCTCGTCGGCTACGGGTTCGTTCATGTCGTCGCCTTCGACCAAAACCGTGTACATCGCCGTGATCGACCCTTTGTCGTTCATACCGACCCGTTCCATCAGTTTGGGGAGATTGGCAAAAACAGAAGGCGGAAAGCCCCTGCGCGTTGGGGGCTCGCCAGCGGCCAAGCCAATCTCGCGCTGTGCCCGTGCGAAACGGGTGACGCTGTCCATAAGGAACAAGACCTTCTGGCCTTTATCCCGAAAATATTCCGCAATCGACGTCGCCACAAAGGCCGCTTTGGCCCGCTCCATAGAGCTTTTGTCGGATGTCGCCACGACCAGAACCGTGTTCTTCATGCCCTCTGGCCCAAGGTCATGTTCGATGAATTCGCGCACTTCGCGGCCCCGCTCGCCGATCAGGGCAAGGACGGTGATGTCGACAGCTGCCCCTTTGACCAACATCGACAGCAAGGTCGATTTGCCGCCACCGGCTGCCGCGAAAATGCCCATGCGCTGGCCCTCGCCGGTTGTCAGCAATCCGTCGATGGCCCGAATGCCAGTCGGCAGAGGGGTGTCGATGATCCGGCGGGTCATGGGATCGGGTGGATTTTGGTAAACCGGATAGCTGGTTTCGGCCACAAAGGGGGTGTCTTTGCCATCAATGAAGTTGCCAAGCCCGTCCAGAACGCGCCCGCGCAAGCCTTCGCCAACAGGAACCCGCTGCACCCGCCCGGTTGGGTAGACTTCGGTTTTGGGTGCGACGCCTTGGGTTTCGCCAATGGGGGACAACAAGGCTTCGCTGTCCAGAAATCCAACAACCTCAGCAAGCAGCCGGGCCCCGGTTTCGCGGGTGTAAAGCTGGACGATTTCACCAACTTGCACGTCTTTGACAACGGCATAAATGATTGTGCCGACCACCTTGGTCACGCGCCCGCTCATGGCATAAAAGTCATGCTCGCCGACGGTTTCGCGGATTGCGCCGCAAAAGCTGTCCATTCGGTGCTGGATCAAACCAAAGCGCGCAGCCTCTGCGTTTGCGATGTTCGGGGATGCGTTTGGGTCAATCATCTGCGACCTCGATCGGGGTCTCCCGGTCGGCAGATCTGTTTTGCGCGGTCTGCGTCACAAGCCTATCAAGGTCGTCCAGCTTGGTGGACAGATCGCAATCAATGCGACCGACGGCTGTTTCAAGGATGATGTTAGGGGCGACCAGCGTTGGGTCTTCGACCAGATCGATGAATTCGATTTCCGGGAAAGCCGCGATCAATCCATCCACACGGGACTTGAACGCTTCGGTGAGGGTTTCAGGCACCCGCAGCTGCACCCGGTTTTCGCGGCGTACTTTGCCAAGCGCGCTGTGCACAAGCGCCTCTGCCAGATCAGCATCGTTGAAAGAACTGACGATCTTGCGCACTGATGCGGTGACAAGCCGGGCAAGACTGCTTTCCATAGCACTCAGGCGCTGCTCAAGAGTTTGGTGTTCGGTCAGAAGGCGGTCCAACGCCTCTTGCTTGGCCGCATCTTGCCCTTCACGAAACCCGCGTGCGCGTTCGCTTTCAAAGTGCTGCTTGGCGTCTTCGACGATTTGGGCGGCGCGTTCTTCAGCGGTCGCAACAACATCATTTGCGCGACCTAGATCGGTTGCGGCATCAGCTTTGATCAGGCCGGACCCTTCGGGCAGCTGAAAACCAAGATCTTTGAAGCGGTACACCTGCATCAGACAAGCCCCGGCCCTTTGGCCGCAAGCAGCCGGGTGCAGGATTTGATCTGGGGCGCGTCCAACGCGACGTTTCCAGCGATCAGGTCTTTGGGCAGTCGCCACGCAAACAATTGCGCCAAGCCTTCATCGATGTCGCGAATATAGCTGCGGAATAATGTTGCCCCGGTTTGCAGGACAAAGGTCGCATCGTCAGCCTCTTGGGCAAAGTGGCGATGATCGACGTCGGCTACGATGTTGGCATAAAACAGCGGGGCTTCGCGGATCGCAGTGTTGTAGGCCGCGTCACCCAGCGTTGCGCGCACCCTTTCCCTATCGGCCTTCAAGACGCAATTGCGGATCGCATGCTGCAACCGGACGGCAGTGGCCTGACGCAGGAAGTCTTCGATTTGGTCATAAGGGGCCGTGATCAAAGCGAAGATGTCGCTGATTGGTTTTGTGGTGCGCAGATCCGCGACAGTTTGCGGGGCAATCGTAAGATGCTTGGCACCAAGGGTTTCTGAAACCACTTGGTTCAGATTGCGCCGCATCTCGGGGGATTTACACAGGCCATCCACCTGATCTTGCAGCAAAGGGCTACAGACCGGGGCCACATGATCGTGATGGACAAACCGCAAGGGGGACATGATCGTTTCTGCGACTTTGGACAAAAGCAAAAGCGCCTGTTGCGCAGAAATGCCAGCGCCCGACCCTGCATCCATATGAATGCCCGCGTTCATTCCGCAATCGCCGCTTGTTCTTCAAGCGACGTTTCAGCCGCGCGCATTCCGTTCCGGGCTTTGACGTAGCTGACAAACGTGAAGATGTTTGTGATGGCAAGAAGGGCAAGCAAAGCGCCTGCAACCATCACAACACGCCAAAACATGGTCATGTCGGTGTCTTGGATGCTTAGACCCGGCAAAACCTCGACAACAGAGGTGTTGGATGTCGGCAGTGACACATTGGGCTTTTCAGCTTCGACCAGAAGAACGGTGACGTCTTCATAGGTCACACCTTCGATGGAGCTGCTGACCAACCGCCGGATCTGGGGCGTCGCAAAATCCAGATCCACACCGATACGGTGCTTGATAAAGACCGCAGCAGAAGAGGGTTTCAACTCTTCCCCTAAATCAGGCTCGTCGGGCAAAACGATATGGACGCGCGACGTCAGAACCCCGTCAATCTCGCTCAGGGTGCGCGACACCTCTTCGCCAAGCGCATAAACAAAGCGGACCCGTTCTTCGAAAGGCGACGACATGATGCCGCTTTTTTCAAAGACAGTGCCCATCGTCTCGCGGGCTTCGCGTGGGAACCCATTTTGCTTCAGCGCGTCAATCGCACGCGGCAGTTCAGCCTCGTCGACCTGCAAGGTCACACCTTCATCGCCAAGGTATTCCTTAGAGGCGTCAATGCCATTCGACATGAGGATCGCCAACATCTCGTTGGCCTCACGCTCTGACAGATTGCGGTAAAGATCAGTCTTACAGCCCGCGAGGGCGAAGACACACAGAAGTAGTAAAATGCGCCACACGATGCAGGGGCTCCAACTAAAGGGGAGGGTCTACTGACCCTTCATCAATGTATCGAATGTTTGGGTGGATTTACCCGCCAGCTTGGAGGTCACATCCATCAGCATAGAGTATTTCACGACTTCCAGCTGCAGGTTGATCAACTCGCTGCTGTTGGTCAGCGCGGTGCCGGAAACGTTCGATGACGAAACGCCAGTGATCGCATTTTCCTGTGCGTCAAACACACTGCGCAGCTTTGACAAACCGTCGATGATCGTCTCGCCGGTGCCATTGGTATCAACAGCGGCAACTTCATTGGACAGGTCCAGACCTTGCAGGGCACGGGTGCGGTCTGTCTCGGTTGGTGCTATGCCCGCGACATTCGGCGCCGTGCTGCCCGCGTTCGGGGTTGCGGGTGAGATGGGTGTTGCTTGGGCCAGAATAAACGACTCCGGGCGCGGTGTTGCGTCGACACCTTGTGACCCAGAGATCGCACCGGGTGCATGCAGCGCGTCCGCCTTGGCCAGCGCATGTTCGAACCGGACACGCGACAGGCTTGCGCCTTCAGCAGCGCCGGAAACCCGGTCCATCGGGTCAACAGCATTTGCATCAAGGCCACGACCGATGGTGTTTGGCAGGGCAGAGTGAATGGCAGACATGTCTATTCTCCAGTTGTCGCAGGCGCTGCGGGCTTACGCCACACGGGCCGTGAGCGACGCGAGTGTATCTGATGCAATGCGGGCAAACGGCGTGTCCGGGCTGTTCTGAACCACGGATTGCAGCACTTGTTCGCCCTGCTCCAAGTCGGCGGTTTGCACGAGTGCGATCCCCAGAAACGTTTTCACAGCATCGGTGTCAGGGGCGGCATTTAACGTTTTAACGGCTGAGGCGGGATCGCCCTTAAGGATATCGATCATGCCCAGACCCAAATAGCCTGCCTCGCCTTCGGGGCGGGTCGCTTTCACGGCGGCAAAGATTGCCAAGGCATGTTCGGTCATTCCACCGGACATCGCGGTAAAGCCGATATCCGTGAGAAGTTTGAGATCGTCTTGTTCAATAAGATCCGACATCTGTTTGTTCCTGCATCACTTTTTGCTGACACGCTTTGCGCCTTATCAGTCAGACCACCGGGCAATTCAGACCGCACTTTGGACCAACCGACCGAAGCAACGGTCATTTGTTGCGACTGGACTAACAGCGCTTGTGCGGTCGAAGTGTGCAATTTGATACACTTGTCGATTGAAAGATGGCGTAGCAACCGGATCGCGGCCTTCGAAAAGGGCGTGCGCACGACCCAGCTATCCTAACGTAGGCCATCGCATCATGATCAAGTTTCTGAACATGCTGTCAAAACGGAACGACGTCTTTCTGGCCGTCCTTCTGATCTGCATCGTTTTCATGATGATCTTGCCGCTGCCGACCATCGTGGTCGACATCTTGATCGCGGTGAACCTGTGTCTCGCAGCAATTTTGTTGATGGTCGCGGTCTATATCTCGGACGTTGTCCGCTTTTCGGCCTTCCCGTCCATCCTTTTGCTGACGACGCTTTTTCGCCTCGCCCTGTCGATCACAACGACACGGTTGATCCTGCTGCAAGCGGACGCAGGCGAGATTGTTGATACCTTTGGCAACTTCGTGGTGTCCGGCAATTTGGTTGTTGGTGCGGTGATCTTTTTGATCCTGACCATCGTAAACTTCATGGTGATCACAAAGGGATCAGAGCGGGTTGCAGAAGTATCAGCCCGCTTTTCTTTGGATTCTATGCCAGGCAAACAAATGTCGATCGATTCCGACATGCGCGCAGGCATGATCGAGATTGACGAAGCCAAGCGTCGCCGCGGCAAGCTGGAAAAGGAAAGCCAGCTTTATGGCGCGATGGACGGTGCGATGAAATTCGTGAAAGGCGACGCCATTGCGGGCCTGATCATCATCGCAGTGAACCTGATCGGCGGCGTGATGATCGGTTCGTACCAGCGCGGCATGACGATGACCGAGGCCTTGGATGTTTATGCGATCTTAACCATTGGCGACGGATTGGTGTCGCAGATCCCTGCCTTGTTCATCTCGATCACAGCCGGGTTTATCGTGACCCGCGTCGCCTCGGAAGAGAACAAGGATCTTGGTAGCGACATCGCCGATCAAATCGTTGGCGAACCCAAAGCGCTGCTGATTGCGGCTGGCATCTTGGTGCTGTTCGCGGCAGTGCCCGGATTTCCAACACCCGTCTTCCTTGTCCTTGCAGCGATGTGCGGGACAGGGGGCTATTTCATCATGAAACGACAGGCCTCGTCGGACAAAACGCCGTCAGGATCGCATGAAATGCCAGCCTTCGCGCCTGCGATCCAACCCCACAACGCGCCGCCGTCCTTCCCCGAAGAAGACGACGCCTTTGAGGAAGTCGAGCCGGTCACCTTTGCCCTGACCGTGCCCCTGATCGTCGATATTGCATCCAGCGTGCGGGCGGCCATCCGGCCCGAAAAGCTGGACAATGAAGTCGCGCGCGTCCGGCGGGCCTTGTATTTCGATCTGGGCGTCCCGTTTCCCGGCATCAACCTGCGTCTGAACGACAACCTGAAAGACGGCGAATACCGGATCATGGTCAATGAAATCCCGGTGGCATCAGGACAAGCCCGGCCCGGCTATGTGATCGTGCGCGAGACCGAAGCCAACCTAAAAATGTTCAACATTCCTTATGAAATCGGCGAAGATTTCCTGCCCAACACGCCCAGCTATTGGGTCGCGATGAAGCACCACGCAATGGTGCAGCGTGCGGGCATTCAAGTGATGACACTGTCGTCCATGCTGACGTTTCACCTTGCCCACGTTCTGAAAAACAACGCGGCAGAGTTCATTGGCATTCAGGAAACCATGTACCTGATGAACGAAATGGAAAAGAACTATGGCGAGTTGGTGCGCGAAGCGACGCGCGCCCTTTCGATCACCACCATCACCGATGTCTTGCAACGCCTTGTCAGCGAAGAGGTGTCGATCCGCGATATGCGGACCATTTTGGAAGCGCTGGTCGAATGGGGGCAACGCGAAAAAGACCCGATTATGCTGAATGAACATGTGCGCAGCGCGCTGTCTCGCTACGTGACTTACAAGTTCTCAGGCGGGCAAAACATCATCCCTGCATATCTGCTGTCCAAGGAAATCGAGGACGAGGTGCGCGGTGCTGTCCGACAAACCAGCGGCGCGTCTTACCTTGCGCTGTCACCCGATGTGCACCGGCAGATTGTTGCAGCACTAAAAGCAGCGACCGGCACACTGTCGTCGCACGCAAGCACACCTGTATTGCTCGCCCCGATGGATATTCGCCGCTTTATGCGCAAAGTCGTCGAACGCGATTTCCCGACATTAGCCGTGTTATCGTTTCAGGAACTGACCGCAGATGCCAATATCCAACCGCTAGAGCGGATTAAGCTGGCAGGTGCTGCGCAAAACCAACTGCCATCTGCGTCGTAAGATCATGAAATCCGAAGCGCGCAAAACCCACCTGTATCTGGCGGCGTTCTTGGTATCCATCTTGATCATTTTGGCAGTTTTGGGCAGCGGGATCAGAACCCTCATCGCCCTTAGCCTGTTGATCGCAATCGTCTTTTCAGCGGCCATTCTCCTATCACAACGCAATGACAGGGAACCGAACGGTTTTCTGACCGTCGCGATCTTGGCGTCGCTTGGCTTTGCGATCAGCCGCGCGGCAATATTGCAAGATACGGAAAGCCAGGGGATTTCGGCAGACATTCGGGCGCTTCTTCTCAACGAACCGATTTGGTTGTTATTACCATCCACGATCTTTGCAGCGTTATGTCTTCAATCAATCTCGCGCCAACAGATATCGCGACAGCACGTTACTTCGCTATCGCCCGACATTGCGTTTGGCACTGCCCTGATGATCAGTCTCTATTCCATTATACGGTATGTGACCGACAGTAGTGCCACATTTTCGCCCCAATCTACAATTTCAGCACTTTGGGGCAGTTCACTCATCCACTATAGTATCATCTTCTTATTCTTCGTCCTAATAAGCTATATTGCGCGTTGCTATTTGGGGACGATTTCAAGAAAGCGAAAACCGACCGAACTTTTACCTGAAGAACAATCGCTACGATGGTTCGCGCGGGTCCTTATCGGGACACTACCACTTCTTGGATTCTTAGGCACCGTATTTGGAATTACCCAAGCCATGAGCGGCCTGCCGTCCTTACTCGAAAGCGCCGGCAACGCGGATCGTGACGTCGTTGATGGTCTCAGCCATAGCTTCGGCAGCATCGCAATCGCCTTTGAAACAACGATGTTGGGCCTTGTCAGCAGCCTGATCGCATCGGTCTCACTCAGCTACGTTGAAAAGCTGGACACCGACCTCGCATCACAATCGACCTTGGCACAGGCCGCAGAATAATGCGGCACAGCCCGACCCAACGTGAAGACGCAGAATTTGACTTTGACCCAAGCGTTGATGTCCTTGTGGGTCTTGTCGCAATTGTTCTTTTGGTGACAATCATGCTGGTCCCGCTGGTGGACCTAAGCGATGGTGCCCCACACGGCGAAACCTTGACCCAAAATGGGCGACCAGTTCTGCCAATCATCACATCAAACCAATTACTTAAGATTGCCTCTGGTACTGAAGCGACAGAATATAAAATTGAAGACTTACACAGCAGCGTTGCCCTGCAAGATCAACTTTGGTCAGCAAAGTCACGCATGGAACACCCTGCACTTTTCATTGAGACGGGTGGGCTAGAGGTCGCATTTCTGCTTGAGCCAATTCTGGCGGACATCGGTTTTACCGATATTTCACGGGTCTACCTCGACGGCAATTGCACGCGTGATCGCAATTGTCCTCAATTCCAAACTGACCAATGAAAGGCGGGATGATCGTCTTGGCGGATATCGCCGCCAGCACGCTTGGTATCGCACTTTTGCTTCTCATCACAATCGCCAACTTGCGAGAAGACACACCAATCGCAATCAACCGGGCCATATCTTCAACCGAGATTTCAGACGTCTATCAGCCGATCACCGGCCCGCCGCTTTCGTCGTCGGATATGGTAACCCTGCTGCACAATCGCACCCGCCAAACCTCGGACCGCGCGCTGATGTTGGACGCATTTTCAAACCGTGTCGTTGTTTCAGGGTATGACGTCGCCAACCCGCAAAGCAGCACGACGATCATGCTTGACCAACACGATTTTGACGCAGATCTGATGGCCATTCTCACCCAAGACAACCCCATCACGGTGTTCGTCTTCGACACTAAGACGCAAAATCGTCTTCACAGGCCTTTACGTCCCGTCCGGGCCAAACAGACCAACGTCACGGTGCCCGCCGCACTTAGAAGTATCGACTTAAACGGGCATGATATATGGCATCCAGACTTCGCGGCATTGATGAAACAGCGCCTTTCGCGTCAAGAATTTGTTGAAATTCTCACGCAGATTCTAGTCAGGGCACAAGCGGATGATGCAGCATCACAGTTTGCCGATGGGCGCAACGTTATGGGTGGGTTTTTGCACTTATCAACAAGGCTTTATGCCATTCTTACAACCATCCTGACAGCACT
>CALILP010000155.1 GCA_938016515.1 uncultured Paracoccaceae bacterium | reverse complement strand
GACCTGATGGGGATCGAGAAAGGGATCATGCAGTTGATCGAAAAGGATCGGGCTGAGGTGCTTTATGCCGCGATGAATAGCCGGACCGAGGCGCCCGGCGGGTCTGTGGCCAACACGATTGCAGGCATCGGCGCTCTTGGTCTGTCGACGGCCTTTATTGGCAAGGTGAAGGATGACGCTTTGGGTCGGTTTTATGCCAAGGGGATGGAAGAGGCGGGGACTGCGTTTCCTAATCCTCCCGTTGCTGAGGCAGAGGCCCCCACCTCGCGCTCGATGATTTTTGTGTCTCCCGATGGGGAGCGATCGATGAATACCTATCTGGGCGCTGGCGCTGATCTGGGGCAGGGCGATGTGCCTGAGGCTGTGTTTGACAGCGGCAAGATCCTGTTCCTTGAGGGGTATCTGTTTGACAAGGACGCAGGGAAGACCGCCTTTGCTGAGGCCGCCCGATTGATGAAAGCCGCAGGTGGCCGGTCAGGGATCACGCTGTCAGATCCGTTTTGTACGGACCGGCATCGCGATGACTTTAAGGCGTTGATCACCGACAGTCTGGATTTTGCGATTGGGAATGCTGCCGAGTGGACGACGCTGTACGAAACCGATGATTTGGATGCGGCTTTGGCGCGGGCGGCCGCTGTGTGTGATATTATCGTGTGTACCCATTCGGGTGAGCCTGTGAAGGTGTTGCAGGGCGATAAGATGATTGAGGTGCCAGTCGTGGCGACCACCCCTGTCGATGCCACGGGCGCGGGTGATCAGTTTGCGGCTGGGTTCTTGTTTGGGTTGGCGACGGGCCGCCCGCTGGATGTTTGCGGTGCGATGGGTGTCATGGCTGCCAGTGAAGTGATCGGTCATATTGGGCCGCGGCCCAAGGCCAATATCGCTGCGATGTTCAAGCAAGCAGGGCTGCTTTGAGCCACATCTGATCGAGGGCATCGATGGCGTCTGGATCGAACCGGTCTTCCTCTTTCCAGTATTTTCCGGATGGAACGTAGTAGCCAAGGCGGTCTTCCTCTGCGAGGGCCGCCGCTGCGGCTGTTGCGTCATGAGGGACCGGCAGGTTTGCGGCGACCGCAGATGGCGTCGTGCGGGGGAACGTCAGACGGCTGGGATCAGCGGACAGGTTTACCACCGCACAGTTGCGTTGGGCCGCGAGGATCTGCAAGCGCGCCGCCTTGGCTTCGAGAGACCGCAAGCTGATGTCGGGACGCAGGGGATCTGCGGTGCCGGTGCCGTAGAAGTGGGTCGTCTTGGCGTCGTACACCATATCGCAGCCGAGCATTGAGATGGTCGTGGGCTGGAGCGCTCCAAGCGCCCAGTATCCAGCTGTGAAGGCCATCGTGCCGCCTGCATAGACGAAACCGCCGAGGGTGTTTTGCACAGGCACATAGTCGTTGGCCCTGATGATCCGCTGATCTGGCGTCAGGTCTTTGGGGTGTTTATCGACAGGAAAGTCGCTAGGGTGGATCAGCACATCCCAGTCGGGGCGGACGGCCCAGGCGTTGTTGATCGCAAGGATCAGATCAAACGGAGCCTTGGGCCAGTCGCGGCATCTCACGACATTGGGGCCGCTACCAAGAATAAGGACGTGGGTCATGGCATCTTTCGCTACTATGGTGCGCAACAGATATGGCGCTCTGACGATGCGGCGAGTGGTCCAAAGAGATTTATTGCCTCCGGCGGCCATATATCTGGATCAAAGAAACACGGGATCAACCAGACCTCCGGGCGTTTACGTGCCATTAACCATGTTAGGCTTTGGTGTAGGGGCGGTAACGGCAGCCATGCCAATATCGTGATCGAAGAAGCCGCTGCTTGCCTCTGACGCCTGGCGATCGAGGGCGAGCGGCGCACCTTCCATGATTTCTTTGTTTCTTTCTATATCCCGGGGGTTTGGGGGTTGGCCCCCATAAAAGGCCGCGTTTGGGGGCTGGCCCCCATAGAAGGCCGCGTTCGGGGGCTGGCCCCAATTTTAGAACGAGGTGTGGGGGCTGCTCCAGCTTGCATGTAGTCCACATGAGACTTCCGCTGATCGGGCACACTAATGCGTTTTCTTGGTGGGCACGAACGGCAGGGGCAGCACCGGCACCCCGTCTGACAACAGCTGTTTGGCCTCTGCCCCGGTCGCCTGTCCGTAGATGGGCCGCTCTGGTGTGATGCCTGCGTGCATGTCCCGTGCTTCGGTTGCGAAATTGCGGCCGACGTCATCGGCTGTCGCCTCGATCTCTTTTTTGAGCCGTTCCAGCGGGGTTGCATCGGGGGCCTTGGGCGCTGTGATGCTGGTTTTGTCAGACGTGCTGACTTTCGGGGCCATCAACGCTTTGCGCACCTCAGTGCTACCGCAGGTCGTGCAACTGACCAGCCCCTTGTCCAACAACGCGTTGCAATCCGCCCCGGAGCGAAACCAGCTGTCAAAGCTGTGGTCATTGGTACAGGTCAGGTCAAAGCGGATCATGGGCGCTGCGTTTTCATCATCATATCAAACGACTTAAGCGGTTCTGGGGCCACTGCAAGCTTTATGCCTTCACAAGTGCAGGTGAAAACGTCGCGACGATCCGTTTCAGGGCCGGTTCCCGCACTTTCTTGGCCGCTTTTGCAGGCGTCATCCAACGGCGTTTGCGTTGGTGGGCTTCTGGCCAGTTGCTGTGCACGTTCTTGACCTTCACCGGGTAGACCAATGTCAGGATTGGCAGCGCTGTCTTGCCCCGGACTTTGGTGTAGCCGTAGACCCCCAGACAGGTGTCATAGGCTTTGCCCGTCAGGCCCGCTTCTTCCCACGCTTCTGTCGCTGCCGCCTGAGCTGGCGTTTGATTGTGCATCGGCCAGCCTTTGGGCAAGATCCAACGTTTTGTCCGACGACTGGTGACGAGGCAGATCTGGACCTCGTTCTTGCGCACCCGGTAGCACAGCGCTGCAAACTGGGTTCGCGCCTGTGTTTTAGGCACCCGCCGCAATTTGAGGGGGAGTTGTGCCCGTTTGGGGGCTTTGACGCTTGATTTTACCATGGCGCTTGGGCCTGTACGCTCTATTTTCGCCTGTATGAGCAGATCGTCACACGCCAGCGACCCGCAGGCAAGCCCTGTTCCGGTGATGATCGGACATGAGATTTACCGGACCTCCTCTTATGGTCCGCATCACCCGTTACGGGTGCCTCGGGTGTCCACGGTGATGGACCTGTCCCGTTCTATGGGGTGGTTGCCGGCGGATCAGTTCGTGACCTCGCCCCGCGCCAAGGCTGCTGCCTTGCTGGGGTTTCATACGCAGACCTATCTAGATGCCCTGCAGGCCGCAGAGCGCGCCCAGTCTGTCAGTGATGATGTCAGGGACAAGCATGGTCTTGGCACGCCGTCAAACCCCGTGTTCGCCGAGATGTACCGCAGGCCTGCCACCTCTGCTGGCGCGTCTTGGTTGGCGGGCGAGATGCTGGCGAAGGGTGGTGTAGTCTATTCCCCTGCTGGCGGGACCCATCATGGAATGCCGGACCGGGCCAACGGGTTTTGCTATCTGAATGATCCCGTGATTGCGATGCAATCCCTGCGCCATCATGGTGTCCGGCGGATTGCCTATATCGACATTGATGCCCATCACCCTGACGGGGTCGAGCATGCCTTTGCTGACGATCCCGATGCGTTGCTGATTTCCTGCCACGAGGCCAATCGTTGGCCTCGCACCGGTGCTGTGAGTGATCGCGGGGCCGGTCAGGTGTGGAATGTCCCGATCCCCAGCCGGTCTGGTGATGATGTGGCCGCACGTGTGCGCGATGAAGTGATCTTGCCGGTGGTGCAGGCGTTTCGCCCCGACGCCATTGTTTTGCAATGTGGTGCTGATGCTGTTTTGGAAGACCCCCAGTCCCGGCTGGGGTGGTCCAATCAGGCACATTGGTCGGTTGTTTCAGCTTTGCAGGGGATGGCGCAACGGTATCTGGTGTTGGGCGGCGGTGGGTATAACCCTTGGTCTGTGGGCCGGTGCTGGACCGGGGTTTGGGCCACCCTGAACGGGTTTGAGGTGCCGGACGTTTTGCCTGTTGCAGCGCAGGAGGTGTTGGGGGCTTTGACCTGGGAGGGGCAGCGCCGTGTGAAGACCCCGCCGTCTGACTGGATCACAACCTTGGCTGATGCACCCCGCCCCGGTGAGGGGCTGGCAGAGGTGCGTGATCTGGTGGCCGCTTTGCAAGCCCGCCGCGCTGCCTGGGTTTAGGCGCTTGCCAGCCCATGGCCTTGCCCGGATAAGGGTGGGCATGATGTGGTTGAACCCTATTGCTATTGTCTGTGCCCTGATGGCTGCGACCCCGATCTGGGCTGACGATTTGCTGGTTTTCGCAGCCGCCAGCCTGAAAGGCCCGCTGGACAAGATCGTGGCCGAGATGCCGGAGGTCCGGGTGTCTTATGCGGGCAGCGGGACTTTGGCCCGGCAGGTGCAGCAAGGCGCACCAGCAGATGTGGTCTTGCTGGCGAGTGATGCTTGGATGGGCGCGCTGGTGGACAGCGGCGTCGTTGATGATCCGATTGATTTTGCGGGAAACCGGTTGGTCTTGGTGGGCCAATCCAAGATGGCCTCTGTTACGTTGGATGCCCCGTCTGTGTTGGCAGCCCTCGATGGCGGGCGGTTGGCGATGGGGTTTACGGCCTCTGTCCCAGCCGGGATCTACGGCAAAGAGGCTTTGGTTTCGTTGGGGTTGTGGGCGGATGTGGCCCCGCATGTGGCTGAGGTTGATAACGTGCGCGCAGCGTTGGCGTTGGTTGCACGCGGCGAGACCCCCTTGGGCGTGGTCTATGCAACTGACGTTCGCGTTGTCCCCGACCTGGCAGTTGTAGCCGTGTTTCCCGACAGCAGCCATGATGACGTGTCGTACTGGGCCGCAAAGGTCAGTGCGTCTGATCATCCGGGCGCTGCCGGCTTTGTGGCGCGGATGCAGTCGACTGAGGTCCAGTTGATCCTGCGCGGGGCAGGGTTTTGTGCCATTGAAGCCCCGTGTGAGGCCCAATGACGTTTGGTCCGGCCTTTTGGGAGATCGTCTTGCTATCGTTGCAGGTTGCAAGCGTTGCCACGGTCTTCACGCTGCCGCCGGCGATTGCGATGGGTTGGCTTTTGGCCCGTCGCAAGTTCTGGGGTCATGGGTTTGTGAATGGACTCGTACATTTGCCGCTTGTTTTGCCCCCCGTTGTGACTGGCTATCTGTTGCTGGTGGTGTTTGGGCGGCAGGGGCCGGTGGGCGGGCTGCTGAATGATCTGTTTGGGATTACGCTGGCATTTCGCTGGACTGGAGCTGCTTTGGCGGCTGGGATCATGGCGTTTCCTTTGATGGTCCGCGCGATCCGGCTGGGGTTTGAAGCCGCCGACCGGGGGATTGAAGATGCCGCAGCCACGTTGGGAGCTGCACCCGTGCGGGTGTTTGTGACGGTGACGTTGCCGCTGGTTGCGCCGGGGATATTGGCGGGAGCCGTTTTGGGGTTCGCCAAGGCACTGGGCGAGTTTGGGGCCACGATTACGTTTGTCGCCGCGATACCGGGCCAGACGCAGACGATACCGTCCGCGATTTACGGGTTGTTACAGGTGCCGGGGGCGGAAGGGGATGTGGTGGCCTTGGTCGTTGTATCCGTTGTCTTTGCAATGGGCGCGCTGATCCTGTCGGAGTGGCTGGCGCGGCGGATGGCGCAAAGGGTGGCTGCGTGATGCTGGACGTTGATATCAAGGCCGCACTTGGTGATCTGGCGCTGGATGTGCAAATGCAGGTGCCGCCCGGTGTGACCGTGCTGTTTGGGCCGTCGGGGGCGGGCAAGACCTCTGTGATCAATGCGCTTGCAGGGTTGCTGCGGCCTGACACGGGCCGGATTTCCTTGGGAGACCGGGTGCTGTTTGAGGGGGCTGTGAATGTGCCTGCTCATTTGCGGCGGGTCGGCTATGTTTTTCAGGATGCTCGACTTTTCCCGCACCTGACCGTGCGCCAGAACCTGACTTATGGTGGGGATCATGACTTTGATCGGTTGGTTGCGGTGCTGGGACTGGAGGGTCTGTTGGACCGGCGCCCTGCTGGGCTGTCGGGCGGTGAAAAGCAGCGGGTCGCATTGGGCCGCGCCTTGATGACTAAGCCGGATGTTGTTTTGATGGATGAGCCATTGGCCGCTTTGGATGATCCCCGTAAGGCAGAGGTGATGCCTTATATCGCGGCCTTGGGGGCGGGTGCTGGTTTGCCGATTATATATGTCACACATGCCATGGCTGAGGTGGCGCAATTGGCGGACCGGATCGTGATCCTTGATCGTGGAAAGGTCGTGCGCCAAGGCAATTTGGAAGAGGTTTTGGCCGATCCGGGGGCTGCGCGTTACTTTGCGAAGCGGGATGCGGGGGCGATCTTGGCGTGCACTGTCGCCCGCCACGAAGATGGGGTGACGGTGCTGGCGTCTGATGCGGGTGAGGTCATGTTGCCGGGGACTTTGGGGGCTATCGGTGATGCGGTGCGCCTGCGGGTGCCTGCGCAGGACGTGATTTTATCGCGGCAACCTTTGGAGGGGCAATCGGCCCTGAATATGCTGGCCGCCGAGATCACGGCGATCACGCCGTTGCCCAATGAGAATGTCGCCGTGATGTTGCGTGCTGGTGCGGCCCCGTTATGGGCGGAGTTGACGCCGATGTCGGTGGGCAAGTTGGGGTTTGTTGTGGGGCAGACCGTCTATGCGGTGTTCAAGGCCACGGCGGTCGGGCCGACGTAGGGTGCGCATTTATCGCGCACCGCACTTTCTCGGTGTTGGAAGGTGCGCAATGAATGCGCACCCTACGGTTTGGCTTTTTCCAGGTAGCTGTCCATCGCGGGTTTGTAGGCGATGAGTTCTTTCGCGACTTCCGGGTGGGAGCGCAGGCGGGCGTCGTAGGACAGGACGGCTTCGGGCCATGTGACTTTCAGGCCGATGGTCGCCTCGAAGGCTTTGATCCACGCAAAGGTCACGGCGAAACCGCAGTCGCACATCCACAGTGTGTTTGGGTCAAGTGGATCGGACGCCAGGAGTAGTGCAAGCGCGTCGAGCGATTTGGTGATCGCTTCGCCTTGGCGTTTGACGGCGTTGATGTCTCGCGTTTCATGGGCCACGTAGGGGTAGAGCCCCCGAACCGCTGGTTCCAGCCGCGTGTCGTGTAATCGGCTTTTCTCGCGGGCTTTGGCGCGGAGTTGCATCTCGCCCGGCAGCATCGGGACGTCGGGAAAAGCATCTTCAAGATATTCCGCAATCGCCTCTGAGTCCGCTAACATGAAGCTGTCGTGGATCATCGCGGGCAGGTTGCCGGAGGGGACGATAGCTTTGTATTCCGCTGACCCGTATCCGCCCGGCGGGGGCAGTTCTTCGTAGGCGATGCCCTTGTGCCGCAACAGGATGCGCAGTTTGGCGTTGTAGACAGAAACGGGGACGGCGTAGATCGTCAGCATTGGCAGGTCCTTTGAATGCAAAAGGCCGACTGCGCGAGGCAATCGGCCTTTTTCTTAATGCGAAAACGCTTATTCAGCCAGTAGCTGCCATTTCACGCCCAGCTCATCAAAGAAGCCCTGTTCCTGCTTCAGCGTAATCCAGGTATTCACGTAGTTGATCCAGACCTGATCGGCCTGTGGCAACAGCATCGCGATCGGTGTTGGCGCGCGGCCTTCGGCGACGGGGACGATCATCAACTGGTCGTATTGCGCGACCAGCTTGTTGGCTTCCACGTTGGACGTGATGTTCGCGTCGGCACGACCTGCGAGGACTTCCTGGAAGTCACGGGCCGGGGCCTCGACGATGCGGTGTTCTGCATCTGGAAAGAAGTCTTTGACCTGCTGTTCCTGTGTCGTGCCGAGGGTCGCTGCCACGGAGACATCCGCGTTGTTCAAGCTGGCCCAACTGTCAAAGCGGGCTGCATTTTCCTTGAGGGTCAATGGCACGGTTGCCAGTGAGAAATAGCTGTCGGAATAGCCTGCGGCTTTGGCGCGCGATGGCGACACGGAAGCCGAGCCGGTGATGTGGTACTGGCCCGATGTCACGCCTGCGACGAGGGTTTTCCAGTCGGTCGCCACGAACTCAACCTCAACGCCAAGATCGGCGGCCAGTTGGGTCATCACGTCGATGTCGTAGCCGGTATAGCTGTCGGTCGCGACGTCTTTCATCGTCATCGGGTTCCAGTCACCGGTTGTGCCAACCTTAAGAACCCCTTCGCTAAGAATGTCATTCAGCGCGGATTGCGCGGTGGCAGAGACGGTGCTTGCCGCAAGAACGACGGTGGCGGCGGCAATTTTGAAGAATTTCATAGTCTTCCCTTTTCGATGGACGTTTTTCTAGTTTGCCTGATAGGGCGGGGAATGCAAAGGTCGGACACACAAAAGTGTAAGATTTTTCTGACAGTTTGCGGGATGGACGATACAAGGCTGGGTGAATGGATAAGACCTCTCCAATTATTACGATGCGCGACGTTTCCAAGTATTTTGGGGACTTTCAGGCGTTAAAGTCAGTGAGCCTTGATGTCGCACTTGGCGAGCGTGTTGTTGTGTGCGGCCCGTCTGGATCGGGCAAGTCGACGCTGATCCGATGTATCAACCGGTTGGAGTCCCATGAGAGTGGTGAGATTACGGTGGATGGCACGGTGCTGACTGATGATGCCGCCTCGCTAGAGAAAATTCGCGGTAACGTTGGGATGGTGTTTCAGCAGTTCAATCTGTTCCCCCATCTGACCGTACTGGAGAACCTGACATTGGGGCCGCGCCGGGTGTTGGGCCTATCTGACAAGGATGCTGACGCCCGCGCGATGGAATATCTGGAGCGGGTGCAGATACCGGAGCAGGCTGAAAAGCTGCCGCGCCAGTTGTCCGGAGGCCAGCAGCAGCGGGTCGCGATTGCCCGATCATTATGCATGGAGCCGCGGATTTTGCTGTTTGATGAGCCGACCTCCGCATTGGACCCCGAGATGATTGCTGAGGTGCTGGATGTGATGACCGAATTGGCCACCTCTGGCATGACCATGATTGTTGTGACCCATGAGATGGGATTTGCCCGCAAGGTTGCTGATACGATGGTGTTCATGGATAAGGGCGAGATCGTCGAGGTGGGGCCGCCCGAGCAGGTGTTTACGGCCCCAAAGTCCGCTCGATTTGGCAAATTCCTACAACAGATTTTGAACCACTAGGGGCTGCTGTTATGAACCGTTTATTAGCTGTCGCTGCCCTGTTTTTGCTTGCCGGATGTACCGGCAACTGGGGCTGGTATGTGGTTGATCCGTCGACATCAAAGGGATGGACGAACCTGCAATTCATGGCCTCTGGGGCCTATTACACAATCCTGCTTTCAGTGACCGCGATTTCCATCTCGGTGGTTGTGGGCCTGCTGGTCGCTTTGCCGGGCCTGTCAGAAAAGAAGGGCTGGCGCGCGTTCAACCGGACCTATGTCGAGATTGTCCGCGCTGTGCCGATCCTCGTGTTGATCTTGTGGGTCTATTACGGGTTGCCCGCTTTGACCGGCATAACCCTGAACGTCTTTTGGGCCGGCGTGCTTGC
>CALILP010000154.1 GCA_938016515.1 uncultured Paracoccaceae bacterium | reverse complement strand
GCTGTATTGCGCGGCACCGGTTTCTTCGATGAAGCCCATGCCGCCGTGGACCTGCACACCGGTGGAGGCTGTTTCCATGCCAACGTCGGTCCCGAAGCCCTTGCAGATGGGTGTCAGGAAGGCCGCGCGGGCCGCCCATTTTGGATCGTTCGTTGCCGTGGTCATGTCGATGGCGACCGCGTTCATCAGGGCGATGGCACGGGCCGCGAATGTGTCGGCCTTCATGGTGGCCAGCATGCGACGCACGTCGGCGTGTTCGACGATCGCGCCGGTACCGTCCGCTTTGCCTTGCTTGCGGTCAGTCGCGTAGGCCAGCGCGTGTTGGTACGCGCCCTCGGCAACGGCGATGCCTTGCACACCAACGCCAAGGCGGGCGTTATTCATCATCGTGAACATCGCCGCCATGCCCGCGTTTTCTTTGCCGATCAGCCAGCCGGTGGCCCCTGCGTATTCCATCACGGCGGTAGGCGAGCCGTGCAGGCCCATTTTGTGTTCCAGCGACACAACCCGAAGGTCGTTGCGCTTGCCGGGGGTGCCGTCCGCTTCTGGGATGAATTTTGGAACCATGAACAGGCTGATGCCCTTGGTGCCGGGGGTGCTGTCGGGCAGGCGCGCGAGGACGAGGTGGCAGACGTTCTCGGTGAAGTCGTTGTCGCCCCAGGAGATGTAGATTTTCTGGCCAGAGATCGCATAGGTGCCATCGCCATTGGGTTCTGCCTTGGACCGCAAAGCGCCGACGTCAGACCCGGCTTGCGGTTCGGTCAAGTTCATCGTGCCGCACCATTCGCCAGAGATCAGCTTGGGCAGGTACAGGTTCTTGATGTCGTCAGAGGCGTGATGCTCCAACGCCTCGATCTGGCCTTGCGTCATCAGCGGGTTCAGTTGCAAGGACAGGCAGGCGCTGGCGATCATTTCGTTGACAGCGGTGGTGAGCGTGATGGGCAGGCCCATGCCGCCAAATTCCGGGTCGGCTGACATACCGATCCAGCCACCTTCTGCGATTGCATGATAGCCGTCGCCGTAACCGGGTGAGGTGCGCACGACGCCGTTTTCCAGGACAGCAGGGTGCAGGTCGCCGGGCCGTTGCAGGGGTGCAATGACGTCTTCGGCCAGTTTCGCGGCTTCGGTCAGGATTGCTGAGACCATATCTTCGGTGGCTTCCGAAAAGCGGTCGGTTCCGGCCACGGCATCAAAACCTGCAACTTCATCCATCAAAAAGCGGAAGTCATTCACGGGGGCGCGATATGGCATGGCGGGCTCCTAAAAAATCTGGCGGCTTGGCAATAATGGACGCCGCGCATAAGGGTAGGGTTGTGCATAGCTTGTGCCATGCGCGTATCACGGGGCAACCAAAACGCGGCGTCATGAAATCTGTCAAAACCCAACGAATTGTCGCAGATGCGCGCGGCGTGGCTGCCGTGGCCGAGATTTGGCAGGCTGGTGGGCTGGTCGCGTTTCCGACTGAGACTGTTTACGGGCTGGGGGCTGATGCGCGGTCGGATGTGGCAGTTGCGTCGATTTATGAAGCCAAAGGACGTCCGTCGTTCAATCCGTTGATTGTGCATGTGGCGGATATGGCGGCGGCTGAAGCGCTTTGTGTGTTTGATGATACGGCGATGCGGCTGGCCTCGGCGTTTTGGCCGGGTGCCCTGACGTTGGTTTTGCCGCTGCGTTCGGATGCCGGGGTGAGCAAATTGGTGACGGCGGGTCTGGATACACTGGCATTACGAATGCCGGACCACGGTTTAGCACGCAAATTGTTAACTGCGTTTGGCGGGCCGATTGCAGCACCTTCGGCGAACCCCTCTGGCCGGATTAGCCCCACGACAGCGGACCATGTGATCGCGGGGTTGGACGGTCAGATTGATGTAGTGATCGATGGTGGGGCATGTGATGTCGGTGTCGAATCGACGATTGTAAGGTGTGTTGGGACGCCTGCCTTACTACGGGCGGGCGGTGTCCCAACGGAGGCCTTGGAGGCTTGTTTAGGCGCATCATTGGTGATGCCGGATGATCCTGCGATGCCGCAGGCACCGGGACAGCTTGCGTCACATTATGCGCCGGTTGGGGCCGTGCGCTTGAACGTGACAGAGCCTGCAGCGGGCGAGGTTTTGCTGGGTTTTGGGCCAGTAGAGGCCCCGCTAAATCTGTCACCGGCGGGGGATTTGCTAGAGGCGGCCGCAAATTTGTTCGCGTGTTTGCATCAGTTGGATGCAATGGGTGCTGCGCGGATTGCAGTGTCTCCGATACCTGAAACGGGATTGGGCCGTGCGATTAATGACCGCTTGAGGCGGGCCGCCGCACCGCGCGGGTAGCGGCGATTCTTCTAGAAAAATCGGGGGATCAAACAGGCGTCAGATGCTTTGGCGGTCGACGTAGGTGCGCAGTTCTTCAGCCTCGCGCCGCGCTTCGCGCAAGCCGTCCATCGCTGCCCGCAATTCCGCTTCAGTCTGCGCATGTTGGTTCGTCATCTCGGCTTCGCGCTGTTGCAAATAGGTGATCGCCTGATCGCGGGTTTCTTCGGCCTCATGCAAGGCTTGCGCCATCTTGTCCAACTCACCCACGTCCGCTTTGGTCACCCGCGTAAAGCGGTTCACCAGCCAGCTGCAGAACCAGCCCAGACAAAAGGCCACAAACAGGATGATTGCCGTGGCGATGATAAACTCGGTTCTGTTCACGTCGTCTGGTCCTGTTATTCAGTCTGTTCGTCTTCGGACGTCTCGTCCGGTGTTTCGGCATCTGGGTTGACCAGCTTGAATTCGATCCGGCGGTTCGCTTCGCGCCCTGCCTCGGTCCCATTATCCGCAATCGGGTCAGCTTCGCCATAGCCAATCGCTTCAAAGCTGCCAACCGGCACCCGGCGCTGACGCAAGGCGCTTAAGACCGCCGTGGCCCGTTCCTGCGACAGTTGCTGGTTCATTTCCTCGCGGCCCTGACTGTCAGTATAACCTGCAATCTCGACCTGCAGGTCCGGGCAACGCCTGAGGATATCGGCAATTTCGTCCACGACAGGTGTTGTATCATTGGTGATCGACGACGCACCAGGATCAAAGGTGATTTTGCCAACTTTGGTGACAGCCTCGATCTGGGCGATGCATTCTTCCGGTGTGGGCAAGCCCGCGACCGGGTCGAGTTCTTTGACGTAGGTGACATCCATATCAAACTCTGCCGCCTCGCCCAGTTTGTCGATCAGCAAGCGCGAGATGTTGGCCTGTGCCGTTTCGCTGCCAGTCTGGCCTTGCACGCTCATCGTTGTGGGCTCTACCACAACGGTCCCGTTGTTGAGTTGCGCCATCGCTTCGATCCCTGCAAGGACTCGTACGATCCAGCCTGCGGGCAGGCCTTCTGCGATCCGCGCATTGTTTGTTGTGTTGGCTGCCCCAAATTTGGCGCTGGCAAAGTTGCGCGCCGTTTTGTTTGACAACTCATCGGGGATACGCCCCCGCAGTGTGACTGCCCCGTCTTCGTTGCGCACAATGGTGAACCGTGGTGGTCCTTCAGCCCCTGCATCCGGCGTTTTGGGCAGGTCAGAGGCCAGCGCATAGACGTCTGGCAAGGTGTTTTCCAATTCACCGATAACATCGTCAAATGTGCCTTGGTCCGTGCCTTCAAGCGCGATCAGCGCGATATCGGTGTCCGAGATCGTCACAGTTCCCCCGCCCAGCGCCGTCACTGCCCGAATGGATTGCGCGACAGCGTCCCCCCATGTCAGCGAGGGTACACCCAGTGCTTCAACGCATCCGCTGTCTGTTGTTAAACCTGCGTTGCGTGCGGCGGCCGTAATCTTGGCGCGCGCCTGTGTGCTGTCGACGGCACAGGCGTCAAACCGCGCCCCCTCTTGGTCAAGTGTGAACCGGGTCGTGAAGGGCGAAATCACCGGACGTGGCGCGTTTAACCCAAGGCTGACCCGAACATCTGCTGGTTTGTTGCGCGTCAGTCGGTTTTCCAGCTCTGCCTTTTCGACGGCACTATCTGTGATCGCATTCACCGAGACCCGCCGCGCTGAGACCGAGATTTTGGATCGAGGCAGCTCTCCGAGTGCCCGGACCGCGTAATTGACGGCGGGTCGCCACGTGTCGGGTGCCGTGTAGTCCGCAATTTCCAACAAGTCCGTGACCGGCTGGTCGTCAGCTGCCGCGCTGATTTGGCTGATCAGGTCGTCTCTGTCTGTTGAGGCCGGGATCAACCCGATCAGCGACACGCCCCGGTCGTTCCGCAGAATTTCGATCGCAAATTCGGGGGGCGCGATGCTTTCGGTGGCCACAACATCCATGTTGTCGATGACCCGGCTGGCATCCACGATGCTGCCCGCCGCCGAGATCGCCCGAAAGCGCAGGGCCTCTGACGGGGCTTCGCCTTCCAGAATGACTTGCAAACCGTCGCTAACCACAGAAGTCCATTCGTAGCCCCGGTCGATCAGAACTTCCCGGACGCCGACGATGGATCTGTCTTCCACAAAGGCCACAGTGGCCCGCGCCCCAAAGACTGCCACAACAGCGGCAAGCACAAAGACGGTTAGTCGCAGAAATAGACCAGATAAGCGCATTAGTGGGGCTGACTTTTTTTCATTTCACAGCCTGCATAGGCCTCTCTGTCCAGAGGTTCAATCAAAGGAAAAATGCCAGAGCGAAAAACGGCAGAGGGATAAGCCCCGCATCTCGGTTCGACCAGAACTGTTGAAGCAACCTATCGTTGTTTTCCGGGTCGAACCGGCTGAGTTGCCACATCAGGTGCCAGCCCATTGCCCAAGGCCCCCCAAGCGCCACTGTCAATGACAGCATTGACCGGTCAACTGTCGCCATCAATGTTGCAAACCCCAAAAGCAGCACCGTTCCGATCAGGAACCATCGCAGCCATTTGGGGGTCTCGTTTCCAAACAGTCTTGCTGTCGATTTCACACCGATCAGCGCGTCGTCTTCTGTGTCTTGATGCGCGTAAATGGTGTCGTAAAACAACGTCCATGCAATGCCGGCGCAATAGGCAAACACTGGCGGCCAGCCAAGGCTGCCTGTTTGCGCCGCCCATGCCAGCAAGGCCCCCCAGTTAAAGGCCAGCCCAAGGAAGACTTGAGGCCACCATGTGAATCGTTTTGCGAAAGGATAAATCGCCACCGGCAAAAGCGACACGACGCCCAGACCAATGGCCGCCCACGGGAATGTCAGCAAGATAAAGAAGGCCACAAAGGCCTGCAAAAGCATCCAGATCACCGCCCCTTTGACGGTTGCTTGACCTGACGGGATTGGTCGCGACTGTGTCCGCGCGACTTTGTTATCGATATCCCGGTCTGCGATGTCGTTCCAAGTGCACCCGGCCCCCCGCATCAGGAAGGCCCCGATCCCACAGCCGACCGCGATCCAGACCGAGACCCACGTAAACGTATTGGTCGCAAGGCAGGCCAGCGCCAGCCCCCAGAGGCACGGAAGATACAGCAGCCACGTTCCGATAGGTCTGTCCGCCCGGCTAAGCCGCAGGTAACCGCGTGTTTTGGCGGGTGCCCACGTATCTACCCAATTCCCAGCGCTATCCGCCACGACACCAGATTGTGTCGCATCAAGGGTTTCCCCCTCTGGCGTCTGTTCTGTCCCGGTCATAAGGTCCGCCTATGGCATCCAAGGTTCGTCTGTATGTAGATCACCCGCTGGGGGAAGGGCAATTGGTTCCGCTGTCGCGGGAGCAGGCCCATTATCTGTTTGGCGTGATGCGGCTGGTTGAAGGGACGGTCTTGTCCTTGATTAACGGTCGCGATGGCGAATGGGATGCAGAGGTTGCTCAGGCCGGGAAACGTGGTGGGGCATTGGGGTGTCTGGCACAAACCAAGCCGTTGCAGATGCCCCCCGATCTTTGGTTGCTGTTCGCACCGATCCGCAAGGAACGGATGTCTTTTCTGGTCGAAAAAGCCACCGAGCTTGGGGCCGCCCGTCTGATGCCTGTGCAGACGGCCTATACTAACAACGGTGATCGTGTCCGGTTCGAAAAGTTGCAGGCGCAAGTCGTTGAAGCCACCGAACAATGTGGCGGGACCTATGTGCCTGCGATGGATGCGCCTGAGAAGTTAAGGCAGGTCTTGCGGGATTGGCCGACCGACCGACCGCTTTATTTCTGCGACGAAGCCGCATTGGGGTCCGTCGCTGGATTTGCCGATGTTCCAACGTCTAACAGCGCTGCCATCCTGATTGGCCCTGAGGGTGGGTTTTCTCCCGAAGAGCGGGAGATGCTGCAGGCCTTGCCATTCACCCACACGATCAGCCTTGGCCCCCGCATTTTGCGCGCCGAAACTGCCGCTGTGGCTGCGTTGACCTTGTGGCAACAGCAACGGGGCGATTGGCGCGGATGACCAAGGTGTTCGACCCAATTGGGGATGCTGACCGCGAGGCTTTGGTCGATTTCATGTTCGCGCATGCCCCGATTATGATGTTCCCGCTGACCAACCTGACCCGCTATGGCTTGGGCGGGGACAGCCCCCGCGCGATCTCGGCGTGGGTGATGAAAGATGAGGGTGCGATTACCGATGTCCTGACGATTTCCCGCGAGGGCATGGTGTTTCCGTGCTGTCCAAACGGGCCGTGGGATGCGGCGGCGGCTGTGCTCAAAGGCTGTACGATCAAAGGTTTCATTGGGGAGGGGCCGCAAGTCGCCGCTTTGCGTCGCCTGATTGGTTTGACAAAGCCCGCGGAACTGGACGCGACAGAGCCTGCCTTCTTGCTCAACATCTCAAAGTTGCAATTACCTGACACGAATGGCTTTACGCTCAGGCATTTATCGGCAGCACCTTACACATTGATGGTCAAGTGGCGCGCAGACTACGAAGTGGAAACCTTGCTGGTGCCTGAACCTGCTGCAACCAAGCGGGCCGAACAACAGATCCGCAATTTCATGGCTACGGATTCGCATCGGGTTTTGTTCAAAGGAGACACCCCGGTTGGCATGACAGGGTTTAACGCGACTTTGCCCGAAATCGTGCAGGTGGGCGGTGTTTATACCCCCCCCGCCTTGCGCGGTCGTGGCTATGCCCGGGTGGCCCTTGCATTGCATCTGACCGAAGTGGCCATAGATGGGGTCACAGAAGCCGTATTGTCTGCGGCAAACGAAGCCGCTGCGCGTGTCTATCAATCGCTAGGCTTTGAACGCACAGGCGAATTTGCTTTGGTTGTCTACGAAACCCCACAGGTGGCCCATGGCTGATTTTTTCCGACCCGAAGCAAAAGCAGCCCTTTGGCGGTTTCGCGATGTGATCGTCGCAGGTGCCGTTGGCGCGTTGGGCGTATGGCTTGTGTTTTATGGCGGTGGGTTTCTGCCGTGGCTTGGCTATATCTTTCTGGCCCTTGCTGCTGTGCTGTTGATCGCCGGGTTGCAGCGTGCCCGTTTTCGCCAAGGCAACGATGGTCCGGGTGTTGTGCAGATCACAGAGCGCCGCCTGGCTTATTTTGGCCCCCTGAACGGTGGTGTGATGGATCTGACCGACATCAGTATGCTGGCATTTGATCCGGGCGGACACCCTGCACCGCATTGGGTGATCACGGGACCTGAAAATCGCGAAATTGCGATCCCTACCACGGCGCGGGGTGCTGAGGCCTTGTTTG
Source organism: uncultured Paracoccaceae bacterium (assembly GCA_938016515.1). Taxonomy (GTDB): domain Bacteria; phylum Pseudomonadota; class Alphaproteobacteria; order Rhodobacterales; family Rhodobacteraceae; genus Yoonia. The sequence goes on along the minus strand of CALILP010000154.1, from coordinate 2,979 downwards.
ACACGTTCTCGGCCTTGCCCGGAATGCGCGCCGAGAAACTGCTGAGTGTGTTGTCCGGGCAGCCTGATCAGCGGGTTGTGATCTGGTCTCGGCCACGTCATCTCTTGCATTAGGCGACACTTGGCGTCACCTGTCAGGCAACGCAGCGAAAGAGGCCCGTACCCATGTCTATCCCCCAATCCGGCGGCGGCCTGATCGAAAATCGTGATCAACTGGCAGAGATGTTATCCAAAGGCTGCAAGCCCAAGGACGATTGGCGCATCGGGACCGAACACGAGAAATTTGGCTATTGTCAGGACAGCCTGCTGCCGCTGCCCTATGAGGGCGATCGGTCGATCAAGGCTGTCCTGCAAGGCTTGCAACAGCGATTTGACTGGGCACCTGTGATGGAAGGCGGGAACATCATTGGCCTTGAAAAAGACGGTGCGAATGTGTCGTTGGAACCGGGTGGTCAGCTGGAACTCTCCGGCGCTCCGTTGGAAACGATCCATCAGACCTGCGACGAAGTGAACACCCATTTGGAAGAGGTGAAATCGGTCGCGGATGAGATTGGTGTGCGGTTCATTGGCCTTGGTGCGGCCCCGGAATGGACCCATGAGCAGATGCCGTTGATGCCCAAGGGTCGCTACAAGCTGATGAACGCCTACATGGAAAAGGTCGGCACCCACGGCACCCAAATGATGCGGCGGACCTGTACCGTTCAGGTGAACCTCGACTTTGGGTCAGAGGCGGACATGGTGCAAAAGCTGCGGGTCGCCTTGGCCTTGCAGCCGGTGGCGACGGCCTTGTTTGCGAACTCGCCGTTCTTTGAGGGTAAGCCGAATGGTCACAAATCATGGCGATCCCGGATCTGGCGGTCATTGGATGACGCCCGGACGGGCATGCTGCCATGGGTGTTTGAAGAAGGTATGGGGTTTGAACGGTGGGTGGATTACGCGCTCGATGTGCCGATGTATTTTGTTTATCGCGATGGCAAATACGTCGATGCGCTGGGCATGTCGTTCCGCGATTTTCTGAAGGGCGAATTGCCTGCGTTGCCGGGCGAGAAGCCGCTATTGTCGGACTGGGCGGATCATTTGACGACTGTATTCCCCGAAGCGCGGATCAAGCAATTCATCGAGATGCGGGGCGCTGATGGTGGCCCGTGGCGCAGGCTGTGTGCTTTGCCTGCGTTCTGGGTCGGACTGATGTATGATCAGGGGGCATTGGATGCCGCATGGGATCTGTGCAAGGGGTGGTCAGCTGAACAGCGCGAGGCGTTACGTGTGGCCGCGTCGGTTGATGGATTGCAGGCCAAGGTTGATGGCATTGATATGCACGATCTGGCCCGTGAGGCGGTTGCGATTTCGCAGGCAGGTCTGGTTGCCCGTGGCAAAGCCGGGGCTGGTGGGCTGGTTGGCGATGAGACCCATTTCTTGAACGCGCTGCACGAGTCGATTGAGACTGGCCAGACGCCTGCCGACGAATTACTGGCCCACTACACTGGCGATTGGGATGGCGATATGAAACGGATTTACGCGGAATATTCCTACTGATCCGTCAAGCAGACAAACGCCGGCTATGCCAACACGATCTGGGTTTTCCAGACCAATTCATCCACCGTTTTGAGTGGCCCGGCGCGGGCTGTCGCGTCTTTTGACGCATCCCATCACCGGCGTTTTGTCTGTGATCAGTTTTACTGATTCCGATGAATGAATAGTGAATGTGCCCCAGAGTTTCCTGAAACACTGGCCCGAACCTGCGGGCCGACGACCAAGGTCTTTGTGACTGCAACGTGATCGGCAAAGCCCACAGAACCCATTCAAATTGGTTTAGCTGCTGTTACCGCTCGCCCATCGCGTCCTGAATGGTCCGCACGATGGGCGCGAAGAAATAGCTGATGATGCGCCGGGTGTCGGTTGTCACGTCTATGGTGGCGGTCATGCCGGGGCGCAGGGGGAATGCGTCGTCGCCTGCTTGCAGGACGCTGGAGTCGGGGGTGACCCGCACAACGTAGCCCCATTGCCCGCTGGCGTTTTCGGTAGAGTCTGCCGCGATGTCTGTGACCTCGCCTTTAACCGAGCCGAACCGTTCGGAGGGGAAGGCATCCAGCCGGATGTTGGCTTGTTGGCCCACATGCATGAAGCCGATGTCTTGGTTGGGGAAAGCCCCCTCGATTTCAACTTGCACGTCGGTGGGCACGATCCGCAGCAGTTCCGCGCCTGCATCGGTAATGCCCCCGATGGTAAAAACGCTGAGTTGGTCGACGATGCCCGAGACGGGAGCGGTGAGGGTGGCGGTACCGACCTGCCGCAAGGCCGCACGCGCGTCTTGTTCGAGAGTGGCTTGGCGGGCGTCGATCTCTGCCTTGCGCGCGAGAAGGGTGCGGCGCAACTCAGCTGTGATCTGGCGGCGTTCAGTGTTCAGGGCTGCACGTTGTGCGATCTGTTGTTGCAGCTGCTTGAGATAGATGTCGCGTTCGCGCTCCAGCTCTGTCGCGGCCTGTTCGACATCGAGGAAATTGCTGCGGCTGGTGGTGCCTTGCTCGAGGAGTTGTTCGGAGATTTGAAGGCGTTCTGACTGGAATTCCACGGCTGCGGTGACGCGCGCGATGTTGGCGTTGGTCACATCCTCGGCCCGCAGGTTTGCTGCTTCGCGGGCGTCGATCTGATCGAGGGCAGCGAGGAAGTCGTTGATCTCTGCCAGCAGAAGGCGGCGTTGTTCTGCGGTGAAGGGATCACCCGCGAGCGTGTCGGGGACGGTAAAGCGGGCGAGGGTGTCGTCGGTGAAATTTATACTGGATGGATCACTGTCGAGGGCTGTGACCATCGCGTCGATGCGCGCCTGTTCGATGGTCAGGCGGTTTTGTTCGGCTTGGATGATGCGCAGATCGGCTTGGGCTTCGGTCGCGTCGATTTCGATCAGGGTTTGGCCGGCTTCTACCAGATCGCCGTTGCGCACGTGGATGGCTGTGATCTTGCCTGCAAATTCAGGTTGCAC
>CALILP010000153.1 GCA_938016515.1 uncultured Paracoccaceae bacterium | reverse complement strand
AGCGATGATGCAGAAGTCATCAGCGTGCAAAAGCACCCGATCCGGCTGGCCTTTGTTGAGGTGTTCAAACGCAAAACCGCCCTTGCCATTGGCACCATCACCGGGTCGATCATCGGGTTGATCCCCGGTGTCGGCGGGCAGATTGCAGGGCTGGTGGCTTATGATCAGTCCAAGAAGTTCAGCAAGGAAAGCGAGAAATTCGGGACCGGTCACAGCGAAGGCGTGATTGCCGCGGAAAGTGCCAATAACGCGATGGTTGGCCCGTCGCTGGTGCCGTTGCTGACGCTGTCCATTCCCGGCTCGCCCACTGCTGCGGTGTTGCTTGGTGGCCTGCTGATCCACGGGATTTTCCCCGGACCGGACCTGTTCATGAACTACCCGCAGGTGGCCTGGACCTTTATCGACAGCATGCTGATTGGCCAACTTTTGATGTGTGTCTTCGGTCTTTACATCGCAGGATTTGCCGCCAGCGTTGCACGGGTTCCTCATGCGGTGATGGCAGCTATTGTGCTGGGGCTGGCCGTGTTTGGCAGCTATTCGGTCCAGAACTCTATGGGTGATGTCTATGTGATGGCGACACTTGGGCTGGCGATGTATTTCCTTGAGCGGTTTGGCTTTTCCGCAGCACCATTGGTGCTGGGCCTGATCTTGGGACCCATCGCAGAGGCGAACTTTATCCAAGGCGCGATGATTGCCAATGCGACCGTTGGCACCGGAACCTACTTCTTCACCGGCTGGCTGAACTGGCTTTTGATCCTGATCGTGCTGGCATCCATCAGCTATTCCGTCTGGATGGAGGTCATGGCCCGCCGTTACACCACCAAAGACGATGCCGTCGCAAAGGAAGAGTCGCTGTCATGACCGATCTGCCACGCAACCAACATGTCATCGCGTCCGGCCTGATCGCAGGCATCGGCGTCAGCATCGCCTACATCAGTTTCACCCAAGAACCGGCAGCGGCCTTTACCTTCCCGCGCCTGATTTCATCGGTCTTTGCGGTGCTGGCCATTTGGACCTTTGCCAAGGCCATTTTGGGCCGCACCAAGGTCGGCAACGGGATCAGCGCCGGGGCGATGCGCAACATGCTACCCGGTTTGTGTGTCACCATCATTTATGTCTTTTGGGCAGCAAAGGGTCTTGGGTTTTACACAGCAACCACAATCGCCTTTTTCATCCTGCTTTCACTTTACGATCCGGCACCCCATTCGCAGATGAAAAGCTGGGGCAAACGGATCTTGATCACCGCCGGTTTCATGGCGGTCATGTATGGTCTTTTCGCGCAACTGCTGAACGTGTTCACACCGCGAGAGATCTTTTTCTGAACCGCATCAGCGGCAGACTGAACCCTAGGGAGGATAACTTATGAAAAATTGGATCGCAGGGGCCGCACTGGCCTTCGCCGCACTGACAGGACCGGCACTTGCCGATGGTCATGACACCTACCCGGAACGGCCGATCATGATGATGGTCAGCTATGGTGCGGGCGGCGCCACTGACTTTCAGGCACGTATCGTTACGATGACGGCAGGCAACGAAGATGCGCTAGGAATGCCCATCGCTATCGTGAACCGTCCCGGAGCGGGTGGCCGCGTCGGCTGGAATTGGTTCGCAACCGAGGCAGAGGCTGACGGCTACACACTGGGTGCCTACAACATCCCGCACTTTGTGGCCCAGTCCATCGAAGGCGGCGTGTCCTATTCCACCGACAGCTTTGAGCCGATTGCAAACTGGGGCGCTGACCCGGCTGTGTTTGTTGTGGCGGCTGACAGTGACTTTAACACGATGGCTGATGTTGTGGCTTATGCGACGGAAAATCCCGGCGGTTTGACGTTCTCTGGCGCTGGCTTGTTTGTGGGCCATCACATCGCAGCCTTGCAGCTTGAAAAAGCGGCAGGTGTGAAAATGGCTTATATCCCCAACAACTCTGGCGGTGCGGGTGCCATGCGCGCTGTGATCGCAGGTGAGGTTCTGGGCGGCGTGAACAATCTGTCTGACGCCTTCCGCGCGCAGGAAGCCGGGAACGTCAAAATCCTTGGTGTATTTGACGTAGAGCGCAACGCAGAGTTCCTGCCAGATGTGCCGACCATGCAAGAACAAGGCTATGATATCGACAACGCTTCCGTGAACTTCCGCGGTGTGATGGTGCCAAAAGGCACGCCACAGCCGATCATCGAAAAGCTGGCTGAAACCGTGCCTGCCATGTTCGAAAACGGCCGTGTGCAAAGCCGGATGGCTGCTGGTGGCTCGCCTATGGCCATCATGACCCGCGACGAAGTTCTTGAGATGTGGGCTGCCCGTCAGGAAACGCTCGAAGCGCTTTTGGCCGGCCTTTAAACCAACAGCGCAGCACCCGATATGTGGTGCTGCGCATCCCTCAAACAGGACATTTCCCATGAACACCGATGATCCTATCGCTGAAGTCGAAGCCATCGTGGCGCGCGCCCGCGCGGCGCAAGCGCGCTTTGAGCGGACCGGATCCCAGACGGCCTATGACCGCGCCGCACAGGCCGCCGCTTGGGCGATCATGGAGCCCGCCCGCAATCGCCATCTGGCAGAGCTTGCGGTTGAAACAACGGGCCTTGGCAACGTGCCCGACAAGATCACCAAGAACCATCGCAAGACCCTTGGTCTGATGCGCGACATTCAGGACGCGCGGACCTACGGTGTGATCAGCGATGATCCCACAACAGGCATCACGGAAATTGCCCGCCCCATTGGGGTGATCGGTGCTGTCGTCCCCTCGACCAATCCCGGTGCCACCCCCGCCAATAACATCATCAACGCCCTGAAGTGCGGGAACGCTATTGTCGTGTCCCCGTCCCCAAAGGGTGTCCCCACCTTTGAAGCTTTGCTGGGCTATATCCACGCCGAATTCGACAAGCTGGGGATTGATCACGATCTGGTTCAGATGATCCCCGGACGCGGATCAAAAGAGAAAACCCAGCGCCTTTTGGAAATCGCCGATTTGATTGTCGTCACAGGCAGTCAAAACAACGTCAAACGCGCCTATACATCCGGTACACCCGCAGTGGCCGTTGGTGCTGGCAATGTCGCCGTAATCGTTGATGAAACCGCTGATTTGGCGGCGGCCGCTGACAAGATCAAAGCCTCTAAGACATTCGATAATGCCACCTCTTGTTCCTCTGAAAACGCGGTGGTGGTGGTGGACGCCGTCTATGATGCCTTTGCCGCCCAGATGGCACGGACGGGCGGTGCGCTGATCACGGACGAGACCAAGGTGACGTCAAAGTTATGGGTCAAAGGGCATCTGAACCCGCAAGCCATCGCACAGGATGCCGATAAGATGATTGCGGCCCTTGGGCTGACCGATGAGGTCCCAGCAGACACCGCCTACCTTGCCGTCGAAACAACCGGTATTGGCGCAGATCACCCCTTGTCCGGCGAAAAGTTAAGCCGTGTTCTGACTGTCTACCGCGCCCGCGATTTTGACGATGCCGTCCGCATCACCCACGACATCGAGATGCATCAGGGTGCAGGCCACTCTGTCGGGTTGCATACACAGACCGAAGATCGGCCATTGCACCTTGCCAAAGCGATCCCGACCAGCCGCGTGATCGTCAACCAAGCCCATACTTTTGCCACAGGCGGGTCTTTCACCAATGGCATGCCGTTTTCCTTGTCGATGGGCTGTGGATCGTGGGGTGGTAATTCCATTGATACCAACGTGCACTGGCGTCATTTCATGCAGACCACCAAGATCGTGCGTGAAATCCCTGCCAACGAGCCTGCCGTTGCAGACATTTTTGCCGACTACTGGCATGAGGCTGGCAAATGATCTTTGACAAAAGGTCGCCGCCGAAAGGGACGGTCAGGGACTGGCTGGATGCGCGCGCGCAAGGCTGCGATGTTGGCATCATCTTTCCTGAAACTGGTGACGTTCTGAGCTGGCGAGACCTGCGTGATACTGCCCGCGATATGGCCCAGGGCCTGGTCGGACTTGGGATCGCCCAGGGCGAAAGCATCGCCATCGTGCATCCCAACGGAAAAGACGGTGTGCTTGCGGTATATGCTGTCCTTTACGGCGGATTTCGCGCCACAATGATCAACCTGGCCGCAGGGCCGGATGCCATTGCATACGCGCTTGACCATAGCGGTGCGCACTTTGCATTTGTGCACGAAAGCCAGACTGCAACCATCAAGGCGATAGCGCCTGACGGACTGACCCTTTTAACAGACGACATGCTTCAAGACCGGGCGGGGCTTCCCGCATTTGGCCCCGATCAGCATGCGCTTTTGATGTACACCTCCGGCACGACCGGTCAGCCCAAGGGGGTCGTTCACACCCATTCCAGCCTTTTGGCTGGTGGCTGGACGACCGCAGTTGCACATGAACTTTCCCCCGCAGATCGCGGCTTTTGCGTGCTGCCCATCTATCACATCAACGGGTTATGCGTGACGATGATGGGCGCGCTTGTCTCTGGCGGATCACTGGCGATGGCGTCCCGATTTTCGGTCAGCAAATTCTGGGATCAGGCTGAGACTGCACAGGTCACCTGGTTCTCGGTTGTGCCAACGATCATCAGCCACCTGCTGCACAGTGACATCGATCCCAGTGCTGCGGTTTGCAATCGCTTGCGGTTCGGGCGGTCTGCATCATCTGCGCTTGCGGTTGAGACCCAGTCGGCATTTGAAGACCGCTTTAAGGTTCCCATCGTGGAAACCATGGGGCTGACGGAAACGGCAGCGCAAATCCTGTCAAACCCGTTACCACCTGGCGTTCGCAAGATCGGGTCTCCGGGGATCAGCTACGGCAATGAAGTCTGCATTCTTGCCCCCGACCTGACACCAGCGCCCCCGATGCAAGAGGGCGAAATCGCTGTCCGTGGCCCCAATGTCATGGTCGCATATCTTCACAACCCCGCGGCCACAGCCAAGACCTTTGCCGGGGAATGGCTGCGCACCGGCGACTTGGGTCATGTGGATGAAGATGGGTATGTCTTTGTAACGGGTCGCCTGAAAGAACTGATCATCAAGGGCGGCGAAAACATCGCCCCGCGTGAAATTGACGAGGTTCTTTATTCTGAACCCGACATTATCGAAGCCGCAGCCTTCGCCCGCCCCTGCAAAAGCTACGGTGAAAGGGTTGAAGCTGCTGTCAGCGTCAAACCCGGTTCGGACTTGTCAGAGGCCGCATTGATCGATCTGTGCCAGCAGCGCCTTGGCAAATTCAAATCGCCCGATTGCATTCATTTCCTTACCGAATTGCCCAAGGGGCCCTCTGGCAAGATCCAACGCCTGAAACTGGCGGCTTTGGTGACATGACCTGCAACTTGATCGCGCTTTTGCAACTTGCACAAGCGGATGCTGGATCAAGACTGTATGCACAACCAAAAGACTGGTCGACGCGCCTGACCGCCGTCGTGATTGCAACGGCCCCAAACACCGTCATACCCTGCACAAACCACATTTTCTCGCATGACCCTTGATCCCTTCGTGACACACGCCAGATCACAGGTTAAGAACCCGCTAACGGACACCCTCGGATTCTTTGGAGCTGCCACTCTTGTCCCATACGATGCCGCCTGCCCATCCCTTTGACGATGACAAACTGAAAGAGGAGTGCGGCGTTTTTGGCGTTGTTGGCGTGTCTGACGCTGCCAACTTTGTGGCCCTTGGCCTGCATGCCCTGCAACATCGCGGGCAAGAGGCCGGTGGGATCGTCACCCATCATCCCGAGACCGGCTTTCATCAGGCCCGGCGCATGGGGCTCGTTCGCGACAACTTTACCTCGACGTCGATGATGGAACGCCTGCCCGGCGGCATCGGTCTGGGCCACGTCCGCTATTCCACCGCCGGTAAGAAGGAACAGCAGACCGCGATCCGCGATGTGCAGCCGTTCTTTGGCGAGTTCGCAATGGGTGGCGCTGCGATTGCCCACAATGGGAACATCACGAACGCCTTGTCCCTGCGCAAGGAACTGATCGAGCGTGGGTCGATTTTTCAGTCGTCCTCGGATTCGGAATGTATCATTCACCTGATGGCCCGCTCGATGGGTCGCAATATCCCGGATCGCATGGAAGAGGCCTTGCGCAAGGTTGAGGGTGCCTTTTCTGTTGTCGCCATGACCCGTACCAAGTTGATCGGCTGTCGCGACCCGCTGGGTGTGCGCCCGCTGGTACTGGGTCAGGTTGGCGATGGCTGGGTTCTGGCCTCTGAGACTTGTGCTTTGGACATCATCGGTGCCACTTTCATCCGCGAGATTGAAGCCGGTGAAATGGTGGTCATCACTGCGAAAGGCGTCGAAAGCCATTATCCTTTCCGCCCTGCCAAATCCCGGTTCTGCATCTTCGAACATGTCTACTTCAGCCGCCCTGACAGTCAGCTGGGCGGCCAATCCGTCTATGAAACCCGCGAGAACATCGGCCGCGAGTTGGCGAAAGAGGCCCCGGTGGATGCGGATCTGGTGTGTCCTGTGCCTGATTCCGGGACGCCCGCTGCGATTGGGTATTCGCTGGAAAGCGGTATCCCGTTTGCGATGGGGATCATTCGCAACAATTATATGGGCCGCACATTTATTGAGCCGACAGAGCAGATCCGGAATATGGGTGTCCGCCTGAAGCTGAACGTGAACCGCGCCCTGATCAAAGGCAAACGGGTTATTCTGGTGGATGATAGCGTCGTGCGGGGCACCACAAGCCGCAAAATCAAGGAAATGATCCTTGATGCCGGAGCGGCTGAGGTGCATTTTCGCATCGCCTCTCCGCCGACCGCATGGCCCTGTTTTTATGGGGTTGATACGCCCGAGCGGTCTCAACTATTGGCCGCGACGATGACCGCCGATGAGATGTGCGAACACCTTGGTGTGGACAGTCTGAAGTTTATCAGTCTCGACGGTCTTTACCGCGCTGTCGGCGAGGCCAAGGGCCGGAATGCAAAGTCCCCTGCTTATTGTGATGCCTGTTTTTCTGGAGAGTATCCAATCGCCCCGTCTGATATGATCGAGCAGGGTTTTCAGGCCAAGGAAGCAGCTGAATAACAGCAACGAATTTTCAACGTTTTTGTCACAAGGTTCCTTAATCGCAAAGGAGCAGTGGATGGCTATCATAGACGAAAACGACGGACCTCTTGTCAGCTATCGCTGGTCGATCATCATGGATGGTGGTCAGACGATTTCATTCGAAGGGGGCAATACGGCAGGTGCTGCCCAATTTGTGGACGAGGTGCAGCGGTTTCATGTGACCGGTGCCAAGCCGGAAACGACCCGGAATTTTAGGTTTCCGACCCACAACCACTCGACCAAGCTTGCCGCTGATATTCTGGTTGATGTCTCGAAGGTTCAATTGGTGTTGCGCGAGCCGTTGCCTTAGACGGCAGGTTCGGCTGCGCTTTTACGCTGGGGATTTATGCGGGGGCGGTCTTTGCGAACCTAATCTGAAAATGCGCGCCGCCGACATGCGGTTGGTTTGCAAGCGTTCCGTTGTAGCCTTCCAAAATCGCCTCGCAGATTGCCAGGCCCATGCCCGTCCCGCCCTTGTCGCGGCGGGTTGTGAAGAACGGCTCTGTCAGACGACCGGCATTGGCAGGGTCGATGCCTTCGCCATTGTCGATCAACGACAGGCAATTGTCTGACCAGCCCACACGCAGTTGCGTCGCACCGTGGGCCACGGCGTTCTGCGCCATGTGCAGCAAAATGATCCGACCGTGTTCGACAGTCAGCGGTAGCACTGCCTGCGAGTCTGCCACGACGTTGATGTCCAATCCGGCAACCTTTGGGATCATCTCTTGCAAGTGGCCTGCGACACCGGCGGGCATCGCCTTGACGCGTGCAATTTCGCGCAATTGCCCAAGCAGGGCGCTCATGCGCTTTCCCTCTGCTGAGATATTCATCAGCAGCTTGTCGCGATCGTCCGGTGTCAGGTCCGCCTCTTGCAGCAGCTCTGCGGCGCCGACAATGGTTGTGACTGGCGATTTTAGCTCATGCGTGACGTGATCCGTGTAGGTGGTGATTTCCTGTGACCGTTTCGTAAGCGTAGAGGCCATTTGCCCGATGCTTTCCCCAAGCGTGGCCAGTTCGCGAAACCCGTAGTGCGGCAGGGCTGCTGCGTGATCCTTGCTGCCCGCTGCTACGGCCAAGGCCTCATCCCGCAAGCCGATGACTGGTCGTGAGATAAGGCGTACCAATATCCAGCCGATCAAACTTGCTGCGACGATCATAACCCCAAGGATCGCCAGAAACGCCCCCCGTTCGTTGTAAAGAAACTTGCCCAGATTGAGCGGCGTCCGCGACAGATAGATCGCCCCAATCACCCGGTCTTGCAGAATGACAGGATAGGCCACAAAGACACGAAAGCCTGTATCCCGACTGATCGAAGCCAGCGGATGCACCTGATAACTGTCCCCCCGCAGGCGCAACGCCCGACCAATATCGCCGTTCAAAGCCACCTGCACCTCTGGCAGGTCCGCCAGACTGGGCGCGTCCGCGTTGTTTAGAAGACGCCCATCATGCGTCAGAAACGCCACGCCGGACAGGTTCGTCTGCTGCGCCTGCCGCGCGATGGATACAAGGCTGTCGATGATGGCCGCATGGCGTGCACCAATTGGGTCGGCAACCGGCGTCCCGTCAGGGCGCGATGGCAGGACCTGATCAACCCGGACATTCAAGGTGGCCCGCGCCGGATGCAGGCCCGACCCCCAATGGGCCTTCTGCTGTGCGGTCAATATCGCACCTTGCGGCTCTCCGGGCAGGGCGCTGTAGGCGTCCGCGTAAAGTTCTGCGTAGATAGCCCCTTGCTGGATCAACGCCTGTTCCGTTTCCCGCACAAACTGGTTCGAGGTCAAACGGACCGCCAGCAAGGCAATCAGCGGCACCGACACCAGCGTGATACACACCCCCGCCACAACCATCGCAATGGATGGCCGCCACCGTTTTTTGATCCCAGCTACGCCTTGCATGACCCAAGCTTTAGGCCAACGCTGTGAATTGTTGCGATCATGTCATCGCACCCCAATGCTGCCGCTTTGGCCCGCACGTTGCGCAGATGGCTGTCCAGCGTTCGGCCCGACAACGCAGAGTTGGGCCCGTAGATGCCCGCGATCAGCTGGTTACGGTCAAACACCTGCTGCGGGGACCGGACCAACAGTTCAAGCAAGGAAAACTCTGTCGCTGTCAACGCCATCGTCTTGTCGCCCAATGTGCAGTGGTGTGCGACCGGATGCATGCTTAGGTCGCCGTGTCTGAGGACATCATCTGCCGTGGGTTTGCCCCGCGCGAGGATCGCCTTGATCCGCAACACCAGCTCGCGGGGGCTGAACGGTTTGGGCACGAAATCATCCGCCCCCAGTTGGAACCCCAGCACCCGGTCGACCTCGTCTTCCTGCGCTGTCAGGAACAGCACCGGCACGTTCGAGGATACCCGGATCGCCTTGCAGCATTCGAACCCATCCATCTGCGGCATCCCGATATCCAGCACCACAAGATCAACCGGTGTCCGTCCCACCTCGGTTAGGGCCGCCTGCCCGTTTGCCGCCTCCCGCGTGTCGAAACCCGCCGATTGCAGCGCGATCCGCACGACATCCCGGATATGTGGGTCATCATCAACAATAAGAATACGCGATGTCATGGTCGAAGGTGTACCGCGCCGCAGCGTTTTGTCCAGAACCAACGCCATCAGCCCACCTTCCTGCGCAGACCCGCGATCGACATCGCCGCGACGATTAAGAACCCGAGGATTGCGTGTGGTTCCGGTGTAGACGATCCCGAAAAGGCTGTGACGGGCACACCTGCCGGGATTGGCAGTGGCACCGACGCGGGTGTCGCGGTTTGACCGGTTGTGTTCACCCGTTTTTGTGAGACCGCCACAAAAGACGTGTTTTGCGTTTGCAGTGAAAAATTGAGGCCAAGCCGCGTGATCTCTGCATCTGCTGCGTCCGCGTTTTGGCCCAGTGCCACCTGCCGTGTGAGGGATGCAATCCGGGTGCGCGCCCAGACCAGCGGCAAAGCGGATGCGTCTGCGTTGTCTGTCAGCGTCAGCGTCACCGGCATTTCTGCCATCCGCCCCTGCACAAGCCCTTTGACAGTCACCTGTGCTGTCTCTGTCCCCGCGTGGCGCGCGTAGATCCGCAGGCCCTGCCCCGCGAACAGATCAGGGATGCGGGTGGGTGTCACCTCGGTCACGTCCAGATCACCCCAGTCGATGCTGATGTCCGTCAACAATGGCGTTTTCAGATCAGCCGCCAAGGTTTGTGCCACCTCACCTGCATCTTCGCCGACGGGGACGTAGCGCGCATAGCCCCGGCCCTCGTCCGCCATTGCGTCCAGCAGATACCGGTTCACAGAACTGCCAACCCCAAAGGCATAGACCCGCGCCTGCCCGATCTGTTGGTTTAAGGTCCGCAAGACCTGCGCCTCGTTTCCGATGTACCCATCACTGAGGAAGACCACGATCCGCAATGTATTCTCGGGCTGCCGGGTTGCAAAGGCAGTTCTGATCGCGTTGTCGATTTCCGTCCCGCCCCCGGTTCCAAGACCATTCACATAACGACGCGCCTGACGGATGTTTCCTGCTGTCGCCAGCTGCGCATCCGCTGAATAGCTTTGGGTTGTGTTGGAAAATGGGATGATCCGGAAGTAGTCGCTGTCGCGCAGGCCTTGCAGCGCGGTGTCCATGAAGGCTTTGCTAGCGGTCATCGGTGCGCCGCCCATCGACCCAGAGGTATCAAGCACAAAAACCAGTTCACGCGGCGTGATTGTGGCGTCATTGGGCAAGGCCGGTGGTTCGATTATCAGCGACAGGAAGCTGCCCCGCTCATCAGTGTGCGACAGGCTTGCCGCCTCCAGCGTTTGCCCGCCCAAGGTGTACCGGATCACAAGGTCTTTGTTGTCCAACACACGTCCTTGCGCGAAGGCCGCGATCAACCCGCTATCTGTGGTTTCTATCGCCAAGGGGTGGGTCGCGCTGCCAAAGTCTGTGACGGACACGCCGCTGACCATGCTGAGGTCCAGCGACACCCGGTCCGCGCTGAACGTGTCGGGGATGTCCAGACCAATGACCGGCGGGTGCGCAGGCACATCGCTGACTGTCCATGTGTTTGCTGGCAGCGGCGCGTCGTCGTCTGAGACTGCGACCAGCTCCGGCGTTTCTGGGGTACCTTGATATCTTGGGCCGACCACCAGAGGGATCACCAGCTCTTGCTGGCCGTCGATCTTTGGGACCATCTGGACATAGCGCAGCGTCACTTCGATGGGCAGACCCGGCATCAGGTTGGCGATGCGCTGGGTGAACATATTGGGGCGGTGTTGGGTCAGAAGGGCTGCCGCCTTGCCCTCGTTGGCTGCTGCCTGAAACGTGGCTTCAGCCTTGGCTTTTTCCTGAATGATGGCTGTCACGATTTCGTCGCCCACCACCATTTCCATCCCGTAGACCGCGGCGGTCTGATTAAGAGGGAACAGGTATTCCGCTTCGACCGGCACATGGGCCTCGTTCAGGAAAGTCTGGGTGATTTCGACCGTCGCCATGTCGCCTTCGATACTGACCGAAATGTCGCTGTCCAGCATCGGCAGGATGTATTCGGATCCGGCCACACGGGCCACGACTTGGCCTGCGATGTCATCCGAGACGGTGGCGCGGGCGGTTGTGGCCCCGGCAAAGCCGACGATGGCGCATATGAAAGGTAAGAAAATAAGGCGCATGATATCCTCGCGTTAGGTTAAGTCGAGCGCGGCAAGGGTTGCCATCTCGTAGGAAATTCGCGTGTGTTCGGGCAGGTCGGCGGGGGTGATCCGCTGAATGGATTGCCAGTTCCGGGACGACCCGCTGAGCCAGCTCCAGACAGCCTCACCCACCCCCGCCGTCGTGTGTCCGTCGTCAGAGACGAAGCTGACAGCCACCGTCCAGACCCGTCCGTCGGGGCCTGTTGCCTCGTAGACGGACGTGGGGATCGGATCAAAGCGCGTGCCTTTGAAGTGTACGTCGAACCCCATGCCCCGCAGGCAGGTTTCTGGCGAATGCAGGTGGCGCAGGGGCGAAGACGTGCGCACAAGGTTCAGGCCAAGGGGGCCGTATTGCACCTTTTGCGCCGTGCCACCGAAGGCTGTGAAGTAATGCGCCTCGGTCTCTGACAAAGCGACCTGCACTGCCCGTTGACCGTTCAGCTGGGTTGGCAGGATGGCGGCCTGTACCGGGGCCGAGACATCTAATGGCCGCTTGGGCGCACTGACGATTGTGATGGCCGCCACAACGGCGCAGGCCACCGCAGGTAGATGCGCCCATGATGGCAGGGTCCACGTCACGGTGCGTCTTTGTTTTGTCGCTGGAACCGGACGATAGAGCGCCAGAGCGCATCCCGCAGACAAAGCCATCGTGGCCAGTCCAATTGCGGTGTGCGGGAGTTCCGCCATTGTATCAAAGCCAAGCGCCAACCCACCGGCAAGCAG
>CALILP010000152.1 GCA_938016515.1 uncultured Paracoccaceae bacterium | reverse complement strand
GCCACCTTTGTCTCGCTCCTCGGGCTAGATGCGGCAAAACGCCGGGCTTCTGATCTGGTGGATGAGGCCTGTGATGCGCTATCACCTTATGGCAATGACGCGGAAACGCTGCGGGAGGCTGCCCGCTTTGTGATCACCCGCGATAAGTAGGAGCCTGCTATGGCTGATCGTCCCTCAACCCCTTTGTTAGATCAGGTCACTGTTCCTGCGGACATGAAAGGCCTGTCTGACGGTCAATTACATCAGTTGGCCCATGAGGTCCGACAAGAGACGATCTCTGCTGTGTCTGTCACCGGTGGTCATTTAGGCGCTGGGCTTGGGGTGGTTGAGCTGACCGTGGCGTTGCATGCGGTGTTCGATGCGCCCAAGGATAAGATCATCTGGGATGTCTCCCACCAGTGTTATCCGCATAAAATCCTGACCGGGCGGCGGGATCGCATTCGGACCTTGCGGATGAAGGATGGTCTATCGGGGTTCACCAAGCGGTCAGAGAGTGACTACGACTGCTTTGGTGCTGCCCATTCAAGCACCTCGATTTCTGCGGCTTTGGGGTTCTCGGTGGCCCGTGATTTGGGCGGCGAAGGCGGTGATGCGATTGCTGTGATCGGTGATGGGTCGATGTCCGCGGGCATGGCTTATGAGGCGATGAACAACGCAGGCCACTTGAAGAAACGCCTGATTGTGATTTTGAATGACAATGAGATGTCGATTGCCCCGCCTGTGGGTGCGATGTCGTCTTATCTGTCGCAGCTCTACGCAGGCGAGCCGTTTCAGGATTTGAAGGCAGCGGCGAAGGGGGCGGTATCGTTCCTGCCAGAGCCGTTCCGTGAAGGTGCCAAGCGCGCCAAGGATATGGTCAAACATATGACCGTGGGTGGTACGCTGTTTGAGCAACTTGGGTTCTCTTACATCGGTCCGATTGACGGGCACGATATGGATCAGTTGTTGGCTGTTCTGCGCACGGTGAAAGACCGCGCGGAAGGGCCGGTTTTGATCCATGCGATCACCAAGAAAGGTAAGGGCTTTGCACCCGCCGAGGCTGCGCGCGATAAAGGCCATGCGACCGGCAAATTCAATATGGTCACGGGTGAGCAAAAGAAGGCGCCTTCAAATGCGCCGTCATATACCTCGGTGTTTGCGGAAAGCCTGATGAACCACGCTGCAACGGACCCTAAAATCTGCGCGATCACGGCGGCGATGCCGGATGGGACTGGGCTGAACAAGTTTATGGAACGGTATGCCAGCCGCTGTTTTGATGTGGGTATTGCCGAACAGCATGCGGTGACTTTCGCGGCTGGTCTGGCGGCAGGCGGGATGCGTCCGTTCTGCGCGCTTTATTCGACGTTCCTGCAACGGGGCTACGATCAGGTCGTGCATGATGTTGCGATCCAGCGTCTGCCAGTTCGCTTTGCGATTGATCGCGCAGGGTTGGTCGGGGCCGATGGGGCGACGCATGCGGGGGCTTTTGATGTGGCCTATCTGACAAACCTGCCAGGTTTTGTGGTGATGGCCGCCGCTGACGAGGCGGAGTTGGTGCGTATGGTGGCGACTGCGGCTGCCCATGATGATGGACCAATCGCGTTCCGTTTCCCGCGTGGTGAAGGTGTGGGCGTCGAGATGCCAACAGACCCTAAACCGCTGGAAATCGGTAAAGGGCGGATGATCCGCGAGGGGTCACAGGTGGCGATCCTGTCGTTCGGCACCCGCCTGCAAGAGGTCGAGGCCGCATGTGAGGCCTTGGCCGCCAAAGGCATCACACCGACGGTTGCAGATGCGCGTTTTGCAAAGCCGCTGGACAAGGATCTGATCCTGCAATTGGCGGCGGATCATGACGCTTTGATCACGGTGGAAGAAGGTGCCATCGGCGGGTTTGGGTCGCATGTGGCGCAGCTTTTGGCGGAAGAGGGCGTGTTCGACGCAGGCCTCAAATACCGGTCGATGGTGCTGCCTGACATCTTCATCGACCAAGCCGGTCCGCGCGAGATGTATGAGGTTGCTGGTCTAAATGCAGAAGACATCGAAGCAAAAGTGCTTGAGGTTTTGGGCGTGGCGACGTTGGAGAAACGCGCGTAACCTCAAGCTCACTTTGGTTGCCAATCTTATGTGGGTCTGCAGTCGGTGTATCCCGTAGTCAAAGGCACGCTGACCCTGTAAGCCAAGCTGACGTCACGCATTCACACGAGCATCCAATCAAAGAGAGACGAGCGCCGCCTCATGTGCCTTCAGGCAATATCGGGCTGTTTCTGGAAAGCCAGCAAGCAAGTCCAAGGACGTTGCAAAGATGTCTTCAAGCTCCTGACGCGCGGCCATTTCCAGTCCCTTCACGTCCTGTTCTCCGTAAAAGAAACTTTCGCTCCATGACCCGTTCGCATGCACAATCTCATGTTGCGCGAACATCAGGTGAACGTATTCCACATGCATGCGGGGCGCGATGGTGATGCCTTTGTTCCCGGCCAAATGCTTTGCAGCCACCAGAACCTCAGGCGTCCCAAAATTAAGTTCAGTACAGGCAACGTCGAGCAGCATGCGATGTTGTTGGGATACTTCCAGGACTTCAGTATTCCCCAACGCCCCGATGTCGAACCGAACAGGGGCAAATTGGGCCGTCCCATGGGTGTTCGCCGTGCCAACCCACTTCAAGACTTGATCACCATTGTCCCGCGTCGTAACCAAGTCGCCTGCCTGAAGTGTTTCCACGGGAACACGCCCAAACGGCGTTTGGATCAATGTCCCACTTACAAAACAAGGCGGTCCAAGCGTTGAGACAGGCATGAACGTTGAACTGGTAACAGTGGTTGTGGCATCAACCGTTCCGTCAAACAAAACGCTCCCGTCATTTGGTGTAAAGAACGGGCCGCCACTGGTGGTGAACGTGACACCGGTGATCAGCACGCCGTCGACGGTGACCGTGTCGCCGACATAGACATTTGAGATGATGAAACCGTTGATAGTTTCGCCCACTTCAATCAATCCGTCATCGTCAGTATCAACGAGTGTGATCGACGTGACGGTCAGTACATCGCCGACGTTTACGTTAAAAATATCAACGGGATACGCTTGATCAATATATGGAGTTGGCATTGGACCGCTCCTGAATTGAAATGAGGAACAAGGCTACGGGACCGCGCCCTGCGTTGTTGTGGCCGTAAAAGGACTGTCTGTTGCTCATCCGGCAGCGCCCCAGGTGGTGTCGGGCAGGGTTGCGGACAGAACAGTAGCATCAGCTGTATTTGCGTCCGCAAAATCAACCGTTTCATGGGTCTCAGTGATCTTGATCAATTCATAGTCTGCTGCGGATCGGGGATCGCCACAGATAAGAACACTGGGTCTGTTGTTTGCATTAGGACTGCTTCTAAGAACGTAGCCTGTCAGCTGATGTCCGGTCTCTGATAGGAAAACCACACAATGCGTCACTGCTGCGCCGAAAGACGTTGGCCCAAACCGGTTGGCTGTGAAAACTTCGATTGACGCCTGCCCCGTTTGCGAAAGACGACTTGCACGAGACTGATCGTCCAGCAAAGGGAACTGGATTTCATCGCCGGGAACAAGTTGATCTGATGATGTAAGTTGCTCTTTTCTATAGACGCCTTCGACCACCTTCAGTTGGTCCAATGGAACGACGTGCCAGTTATGCGCATCCGGTATCGATGTCGTGTGATCTGCATTGCCCAAAGTTGGCGTCTGGCGTGTAAACACAGACGCTTTGTGCGCATTCACCACCTTTTCCGACAACATCGACATCAGTAATCTCCAACTATGAGCAGCATGCGCCAGTGTTCGTTTTTTACGGACGCAAGAGGCTTGGTTGATATTGAGCTAGTGATGAAATTGGACAACTTCGTGTCATTGAAGCGGGGAAGTTTCCAAGGAACTTCCCCACGGCGCAGGCCGATTTATGGGATCGTTTTGCAGATTTCCAAGCAAGCCATAGGCTGTTCAAGTAGGCTCAACAGCGGTTTCAAAAAGCGTATCGACGAAAAGCCCCCTGTATGTGTGCTCAGCCGTAGCGTGAAGTTGCGCGGACAAAGTTGATGCGCCGAAACTTGTTTTGATTTTTTTCCGCAGAGATGTCGATTGAAGCGTTTTTCGCCCGTCGTATGGGTGAAGAGGCAAAAAAGCCCTTCTCAAAAACCAACGAGAGGACAGAGAAATGGACATCAAGAAAATCGCTTCCTACACAGTTTGCGGCGTAGCCGTGCTGGCCGTTGCCGCAATGGCATTGCCCCGTCATGTCAGTATTGAACGGTCCGCTGTGATTAATGCAGCCCCCGCCGCTGTGATTGCACTGGCGGCCTCTAACACTGGCTATCAAGCGTTCAACCCCTACAAGGACCTCGATCCAGAGCTGACAGTAGAGATGTTTGGTCCCGGCTCTGGCGTTGGGTCTGGCTTTTCGTTTGAAAGCAAAGACGGCGCGGGACAACAGACTGTCGCTGCGGTGACGTCTGATCAGGTGACTTTTGACCTTGATCTTGGCCCACTTGGTCAGCCAACGCAGGCGATTTCTGCGGTTGCCGTTGATGGTGCCACACAGGTGACATGGACGATGGACATGGATTTGGGCATGAACCCGGTTTTCCGCGTCATGGGACTTTCCATGGACGGCATGATGGGTCCGA
This sequence comes from uncultured Paracoccaceae bacterium, assembly GCA_938016515.1. Taxonomy (GTDB): domain Bacteria; phylum Pseudomonadota; class Alphaproteobacteria; order Rhodobacterales; family Rhodobacteraceae; genus Yoonia. The sequence continues at coordinate 6,911 of CALILP010000152.1, read as the reverse complement.
ATTTCGAACTTGGCCTTGCCAAAATCGCCGACGTTGCGGCTTAATCCAACTACCAACAAGGAAACAAAACAATGCGTTACACTTTTCTACTTTACTCTGACCCTGCAATGTCTGCCAGCATGACCGAAGAGGATTGGGCAGAATCCAAACAGGTTTTCGGCCAATATATCGGGGCCCTGCAAGAGGCTGGCGTCTTTATCGACACAGACTGGCTGCACCCCGCTGAAACCGCCACCACGATCACATTGGCAGGCGGTGAAAAGCGGGTTCAGGATGGCCCTTTTGCCGAGACTAAAGAAACGCTGGGTGGTTTTTTTGCCATTGAGGTCGAAAATTTGGATGAGGCACTGAAATGGGCCGAGAAATGCCCTGCCGTTTACTATGGCAAGGTTGAAATCCGCGCTTCGGCTATGGACAGCGTGTGACGGATAGCAACGCACAGGCGCGGGCGGAAGACGTCGCCCGCGCCGCATACGGCAAACTGATTGCAATGCTGGCCAGCAAAACCGGCGACATCATTGCTGCCGAAGATTCCTTGGCCGATGCTTTTGTGGCCGCACTGAAGACATGGCCCGAAAACGGCATCCCCGAAAAACCCGAGGCCTGGCTTTTGACCGTGGCCAAGAACAGACGCATTGATCAGGCCCGCAAAGATGCCCGTCTGGTCATCACTGATAAGGCAAATGACATGGCTGATGCACAAGCAATCGAACCTGAAGAGGCGCCACTGGACGAAAGGCTCAAGCTGCTTTTTGTTTGCGCCCACCCCGCCATTGACGAGGGCATCCGCACGCCGCTCATGCTTCAAACCGTTCTTGGACTAGAAGCAGAGCAGATTGCAAAGGCGTTTCTTGTTGCACCTTCTGCTATGGCGCAACGTCTTGTTCGGGCCAAAAAGAAAATCAAATCCGCGGGTATCCCTTTCGTCGTGCCAGAGCCAGACGCCTTTCCCGACCGTATGGATGCCGTGCTAGAGGCAGTTTACGGCGCCTATGCAGTGGATTGGCTGGAAGGCGATGGGGATCTTAGTCATGAGGCGTTCTTTCTGTCGCATATCCTTGCAGAGCTTGCCCCTGAAAACCCCGAGGCTTTGGGCCTCATGGCGCTCATTGGACTAATTGAGGCACGTCGCGATGCGCGTATCAAACAGGGCGTTCTGGTACCTGTCCCAGAGCAAAACGTTGATCTTTGGGACGCCGATCTCATCCAGCGATCGGTCAGCCTGTTGACAAAAGCTTCGATGAAAAAGGGCGCGAAGGGCCTACCAGGTCGTTTCCAGTTAGAGGCCGCTATTCAATCGGTACACGCTGCCCGATCCGTGACCGGGAAAACAGATTGGCGCGCACTTTCGCAGCTTTATCAAGGCTTGATGGCGGCATACCCGTCGATAGGGGGCGCTGTCAGTCGGGCGGCCGTCGTCGCGCAAGACGCAGGGCCTGACGCGGGGCTGAAAATGCTGGCACTGATCGAATATGCCGGTCTTGAGGCCTACCAGCCCTTCCACGCAGTCCGCGCGCATTGTTTGGCGGAACTTGGCCGGGTCGCAGAGGCTGCTGAGGCCTATAGTACCGCAGTTTCTCTTTGCACGGATGGCCCATCGCGAAAGTGGCTTGAGAACAAAATCAAGGATTTGCGAAAAAAGATGTCTTGAGGTGTCGATTGGGGGCGTTCGGATCCGTCGTGTGGGCAGAAGGGAAAGTGAACCCTCACAACCAACCAAAAGGAATACGCCAATGACCATCGTTTATACTCTTATCGCTATCGTCGCCGCCGTTATCGTGATCGCACTGCTCTTGCCCCGCAAAGTCGTGGTGACCCGCCAAGCAGATGTCGCAATGTCCCCGGAAGATGTCATCGCTCGTGTGGCCAGCACCGAAGGGTTCCAGACCTTTAACCCGTATTGTACGACAGACCCTAGTTTGAAAATCACACCTTTCGGCAAGACCGAGGGTGTTGGGTCCGGCTTCCGTTTCGAAGGCAAAGACGGCAAAGGCACCCAAACGGTCACCGACGTGACTGCCACGCGCGTGACACATCTCATTGACCTTGGTGCGATGGGAAAGCCTGTCCAGACGATCGAAGCCAAGGCGACAGGCGCTGGCGCACATGTGACGTGGACCGTGACGTCTGACATGGGTTTCAACCCTGTCTTTCGCATCTTCGGCCTCTTTATGGATCGCATGCTTGGCAAAACCTACGAACGTGGCCTCAAAAACATGGCCGCGTTGGCTTAAATACCTTCACCAATGAGAGACAGGCGGGCGCATCGGCTCGCCTGTCTTGTTCCAGTTTACCGGAAAAGCAGGGGTGCCCGCACGCATACTAAGAGAATAGCTATTTCTGGGTCTCTAGCCGCTTCTCAATCGCTTCCAGCTTTGCCATCACTTCGTCGCGGTAAGCGTCGGTTGCAGCGTTGCCTTCTTCGGCGTGGGCGTCTTGCATCGAATTCACAATCAGACCAACCAATAGGTTCACCACAGCAAATGTCGTCACCAGAATAAACGGCAAGAAGAAGGCCCAAGCGTAAGGGAATTGCTCCATAACGGGGCGCACGATGCCCATTGACCAGCTTTCGAGTGTCATGATCTGGAAAAGGGTGTAGCCAGATTGCCCAAGGTTGCCGAACCATTGTGGAAAAGCCTCTCCAAACAGTTTGGTGGTGATCACCGCGCCGATGTAAAAGATGATCCCCATAAGCAGAAAAACAGAGCCCATTCCGGGCAAAGCCGTAACAAAGCCTTCGACTACGCGGCGCAAGGACGGGGCGACAGAGATGACGCGCAAGACCCGCAGAATTCGCAAAGCACGTAGAACCGAGAGACCACCAGCGGCTGGAGTCAGGGCAATGGCGACGACAAGAAAGTCGAAGATGTTCCAGCCGTCCCGAAAAAAGCGACCGCCGCGGGCAAAAAGCTTGAGCCCGATTTCGACAACGAAAATCGCAAGACATACTGCATCCAACAGTAAGATCAGCGACCCAAACTGCGCCATCACTGTCTGAGACGTCTCTAGCCCAAGGATAATCGCATTAAACAGGATCACCCCGATGATGAAATTTCGGACAAGGGCCCGGTCGAGAAATGTATCGATGCGCTGGCGAAGTGACATGGCGGGCCCTTTGTGACGTCGCAGAACATATGGGACGCTAGGCTGCGAACCTCAAGCGTCCCGGATGACGTTAAGTTTTGCTGGACCTCTGCATCATGCTGCGATTGTCTGAACAGATGACTACGACACGCAAAGTTTTTCGCTGGATCGTCTTTCTGCTGGCCGCATTTTATTGCCTGCGGATGCTGATCTTGGGTGATTGGGACAATTTCGGCGGGCCTTTTCGGTATCTGACGATCTGGGCGCTGTTCTGCTCTTTCTTTGCGGCCAGTCGCATGATGGCGCTGGAAGAACACCGCAGCGAGCGGCGGTGGGATGGTTTTGTTGCGATGACGGCGGTGATCAACACAATGGTCGTGTTCTTGTACTGGCGCTTGTTCTTCGCTGATCCCGCCTCAGTCACAAGTGACGGAGAGCTGAATGCGTTCTATCTGGAACTTTACTTGCACGGTCTTGGCCCTGCGCTTCAGGTGATCGACACGTTATTCGTGCACCGTAGCCATCGCCGCATTCTGCCGGGGGCGGCATGGCTGTTTGGCGTGATTAGTCTCTATATTCTGTGGGCAGAGCTTGTGGTGGGGCCCTTCAACGATGCGCCTGTGGGCAGCGTAACAAGTGGTCTGCCCTATCCGTTCCTGAACAATCTGGAATTGCCTGAACGCGCTGTCTTTTACGGGTCCAACTTTGCGATTGGGCTGGTGTTGTTGCTTGTTTATGCGGGAATCGCGTGGCTTATTCGCCGGCCATCTCAGCTGCAAACAGCGCTTTAAGGCCTGATTTATAGTCTGGATAAAGCAGTTCGACGCCCAATTCATCCTTGATCCGGTCGTTCCGCACCTTTTTGCTTTCCGCATAGAAACTGCGGGCCATTGGGCTCATCTCGGCCGTCGCAAAATCTTCTGCTATTGGCACCGGCATGCCGAGAAGTTCGGCTGCGTAGGCGATCACATCCTCCGGTGGGGCCGGATCATCGTCGCAGACGTTATAGGCCGCACCGGGGTTTGGGTGCTTGATCGAGGCATCCAACACCCGCGCAATATCGGCTACATGCGTACGGCTGAAGACCTGTCCGGGTTTGATAATCCGCCGGGCAGTGCCATTGCGAACCTTTGAAAACGGGCCGCGTCCGGGCCCATAGATGCCCGCGAGCCGGAAGATATGCAGCGGCAGGTCGGGGATCGCGGCCCATGCGGCCTCTGCTTCTTTGCGGGCTATGCCCCGTTTGGTGGCGGGGGTGAGGGGTGTGTTTTCATCCACCCAATCACCATTGTGATCGCCGTAGACGCCGGTGGTGGACAGATAGCCGACCCAGGCGAATTGTCCGGCGCGTTTGGCGATTTCAGTCTCTAACTGGGCCAAAACCGGGTCGCCATCTTCGCCGGGGGCTGCCGAGATCAGCAAGTGTGTGGCCGCATCCAGTGCCGGGATCATATCGGCGCCGGGCCAGATGCGTGGCTCTACCCCGCTTTGCATCAAGCTAACTGCTTTGTCCTCAGACCGGGTCGTGCCGATGACACGCCAGTCGCGGGGCAGCAAAAGGCGGCCAAGGGCCTGACCGGAATAGCCGTGTCCGAATGAAAGCAGTGCACAAGTCATGACACCTACGTGAGGGACCGGCGACGGAACTGCAAGACTATGGTAATGTGTTTTATGGCTCAGACACCCTCACTGAAAGCGGCCCATGCGCTGCAAGGCAGAAACGACGTTCTCGACCTGTATGGGGCGTGGGCGGATACCTATGACACTGGTTTCGCAATGGACCAAGGCTATCAAATCCCCCGCGAGGTGGCGTTAGCGTACCAAGAGATTGGCGGTCAGGGCCCTGTTTTAGACGTCGGGGCAGGCACCGGTCTCGTGGCAGAGGAAATGGTCAAGCTGGATATCGGCCCGGTCGATGGTGTTGATTTGTCGCCTGACATGCTGCGGGTCGCCGAAGCGAAAGCTGTTTACCGCCGGCTGATCGAGGCTGATGTCACAAAGGCGCTGCCCGGTGCCCCGACTTACACAGGTATTGTCAGTTCTGGTACATTCACCCTTGGCCATGTCGGGCCGGAAGGGATTACGGCCTTGCTTGACGGTGCTGCCCCTGACACGCAATTTGTCATCTCTGTGAACGCGCGGCACTATGAAAGCGCTGGTTTCGCGGCTTTGTTGGACGACCTGAAAGGCCAGATCACCGATCTGACTTTCAAAGACATCAAGATTTATGACGACCGGTGCGACCCGGAATATCGGGACGAAGTGGCGCGTCTATTGATCTTTCGCAGTGTCTAACTTGCGTAATTTGATCCCTCATCATCCAGAATAGCCTTCAACTCGGCCAAATGCCTGACGTCCTGTTCTGGGTAGGCCTCCAGTTCCCGCGCTGTCTTCTCTGCAATCTCATCGGATAACACGCGCAAAGGCCGTCCGGTTTGCAGCGCACGGATGTAAGTCTCGCATGACCGTTCAAAATAGTAGAGCCTGTTAAACGTCTCCGCGACACTTTCCCCGATAATCAACACCCCATGGTTGCCCATCACCATGACCTTTTGTTTGGGGTCAGTGAACTGTGCGGCACAGCGCGCGCCCTCATCCTCAAACGCCAGTCCGCCATAGCCTTCGTCAATCACGACCCGGTTGAAGAAGGTGCAGCAGTTCTGATCAATCGGGGGCAGGCGGCTGTCCTTCAAAGTGGCAAGGACGGTCGCAAAGATCGAATGCACATGCATCGCGCATCGGGCATGGGGCACCAACCGGTGCAGCCCACCATGCAAGCCCCAAGCAGTCGGGTCCGGCGCATCTGGACCTTGCAGCGTGTCGGGATCATTTGCATCGACCACGATCAGATCAGAGGCCTTGATCCGCGCGAAATGCATCTGGTTCGGGTTCATCAAGAACCGGGTGCCGTCGTCGTTGATTGCAAAGGAAAAGTGGTTCGCGACGCCTTCGTGCAGGTTCAGGCGTTGGGCCCAACGAAAGGACGCCGCCAAATCGACTCGGGCCTCCCAATGATCAAGTGTGTTGCGCATGTGACCTCTTTGAAGATTCAGCGTGATGCTGGGCAAGTGTTTTTTCTCAATGACTTAACGGGAAATGGTATCAAATATTGAGACCCATTCACGTTTGAGATTACCGCCAGTTCCGCGTATCACAAGGCGAAATCCAATTGCCCGCATCGCGAGAATTATATGCCCTTCCAGCCAGCCGCATGGCCCCGCAAGTTGCGTTCCCAAGAATGGTTCGGCGGCACGTCGAAAGACGCAATCTATCACCGGTCTTGGATGAAGAACCAAGGTCTGCCCGCCGACTTGCTGGATGGCCGCCCGGTGATCGGCATCTGCAATACTTGGTCAGAACTCACGCCATGCAATGCGCACCTGCGCGACCTTGCTGAACGCGTGAAGTTCGGGGTCTACGAAGCGGGTGGTTTCCCGGTCGAATTTCCGGTGTTCTCTCCCTCCGAGGTCGCCTTGCGCCCCACAGCCATGATGTTCCGCAACCTGTGCGCAATGGACGTCGAGGAAAGCTTGCGCGGCAAACCCATCGACGGCGTTGTCCTGCTCGCAGGATGCGACAAGACCACGCCTGCGCTGCTGATGGGCGCGGCCTCTGTCGATATCCCTGCGATCATGGTCTCCGGCGGGCCGATGCTGAATGGGTCTTTCCGGGGCGAGGTTATCGGCTCTGGCACGCATATCCGCCACTTCTCGGCAGAGGTCGCGGCAGGCAACATGACACCTGAGGAATTCGTAGCGGCGGAAGCCTCTATGTCCCGCTCCGCTGGGTCCTGCAACACGATGGGTACGGCCTCCACGATGGCC
>CALILP010000151.1 GCA_938016515.1 uncultured Paracoccaceae bacterium | reverse complement strand
TGCTGATTTAAATGCACTTTATACGTCCACCAAAAAAAATCGACGCGCCGCGAAAAAATCTGAGAATTCAGCAAGGATGTCAGATTTTTTGAAAGACCCAGCAGATCGCGTCTGAAAATGAATGACGGTCCGATAGCCCTGCTGTCTGAGACTCAAAAAGGGCAGCTTAGAAAGCTGCCCTTTTTGTGTCATTTTATTTGCCACAAACTAGAAGTGGATTGCGCGGCCATACGCATCCAGCACGCTTTCGTGCATCATTTCGGACAATGTCGGATGTGGGAAGACCGTGTTCATCAGATCTTCTTCTGTGGTCTCTAGCTGGCGACCAACAACGTAACCTTGGATCAGTTCTGTCACCTCAGCGCCAACCATGTGTGCGCCCAGCAACTCGCCTGTTTTTGCGTCGAAGACGGTTTTGATCATCCCCTCAGGCTCGCCCAAAGCGATGGCCTTCCCGTTGCCAATGAACGGGAAACGGCCGACTTTGATTTCAAAGCCCAGTTCTTTGGCCTTCGCCTCTGAATACCCGACAGACGCGACCTGCGGATGACAATATGTGCAGCCTGCAATGCTTTCCGGCTTGACCGGGTGTGCGTGTTTGCCTGCAATCAGATCGGCGACCATGACACCTTCGTGACTGGCTTTATGGGCAAGCCACGGCGCGCCCGCGATGTCGCCGATAGCGTAAAGACCATCAACGCCAGTGCGGCAGAATTCGTCTGTGACCACATGGGTGCGGTCAATCTTAACGCCAAGTGCCTCAAGGCCGAGGTTTTCAACGTTCCCCACAATACCAACTGCAGAGATGACGGTATCAAACTCCATCTTTTCGGTCTTGCCGTTCGATTCGATATGCGCCGTGACTTTGCCTTTTCCGCGATCAAGCTGTTTGACCATGGATTTCTCCATGATTTTCATACCTTGCTTGACGAACTGCTTTTTGGCGAATGCCGAAATCTCGGCGTCTTCGACGGGCAAGACCCGGTCCATGACTTCGACGACCGTCGTGTCAGCACCAAGCGTGTTATAAAAACTGGCAAATTCGATGCCGATTGCGCCGGACCCGATGACCAGCAGCTTCTTTGGCATCTTCTTAGGCTCTAGGGCGTGTTTGTATGTCCAGACCAGATCGCCATCCGCCTCTAGCCCCGGCAATTCACGGGCCCGCGCGCCTGTCGCGAGGATGATGTTCTTGGCCGCCAGCTCTTCGGTTCCTTTGTCTGTCTTCACAGAAACCTTGCCTTTGGACGGAATAGAGGCCTCACCCATAAAGGTCGTGACCTTGTTTTTCTTCATCAGATGGCCAATGCCGCCCGACAGCTGGGCTGCGACGCCGCGTGACCGTTTGACCACTGCGTCAAGATCGTAATCAACGCCGGTAGCCTTTAGCCCGAATTCCTTGGCGCGGTGCATCAGATGAAACACTTCAGAAGACCGCAACATTGCTTTGGTTGGGATACAGCCCCAGTTCAGGCAGATGCCGCCCATATGTTCCCGCTCGACAATGGCTACTTTCATGCCAAGTTGCGCGCCCCGGATTGCGGCCACATAACCGCCCGGCCCTGCGCCAATTACGATCATGTCAAAGGTCTGTGCGGCCATAGGGTCTGTCCTCCATATAGAATATAGTTTGACGTTAAACTAATTTCCTGACGACCGCTAGTTACGTGACTGCATAGCCGCTATTCAAAGCTGATCATACCGTCCCCTTCTGCAACTTTCCAGCAATTGCGACCTGCCTTCTTTGCCGCATACAAAGCGAGATCTGCCTGCTTTATCAAATCCTTCGCTTGTGTCCCGTGGGTTGGGTAGATCGCAATACCCAATGAGATGGTGACCTTGGGCAAGTCCGACCCCATGTGTTTGACCCGCATATCCGCTACTGATTGCCGCAGTTCTTCGGCGGCAAAACCTGCCCGTGTCCGGTCAGCATTGGGCAAGATGACCGAAAATTCTTCTCCGCCGATCCGGCAGGCGACGGCGCCTGAGACGTCCATCTCGACCAGTTTTTGCGAGAGCATTTCAAGGACATGATCGCCAGCATCATGGCCGTGTTCATCATTGAACTGTTTGAACCGGTCGGCATCAAGGGACAGCAAAACAAAGGTACTTTGACGGGTGGTGGCCGTTGCCAACTCGCGCCGCATGGCATCCAGAAAGTATCGACGGTTATACAGACCGGTCAGTGGATCACGGGTTGATTGATCTTGCAGTTCGTCGCGCAATTTCACATTGGCGATCGCCATCGAAATGTGTTCACCACATTGCGAAGCGAATTCCACCGCATCGGTCACTTCTGGATTGTCAGTGCCAAACTGCAAATGAAGCAGGCCAACCGTGTCGCCATGCGCCACGATAGGCACGCAAAGGTATTTGCCAATTTCCCCTTCAGGGTTCGTCGCATCAGCCACATGGTCGCAAACGAAACATAGATCGCCCGGATCATACAGGTATTGTCGGCCCTTGCGGAGCGCCCAACAATCATCTGGCGTCAAAGGGTCCTGCCCGTCAGCGGTGTTCCAGCCACAGGTTGTTTCCAGAATGTCCCGAGAGTTGGAATAGATGAACAACTGACCTTGCGTGCCCGGCAACACCAGCTTCATGAACGATGTGACGATCTGATACAGCTCATCCAGCGACTTGCACGATTGCAGCCAGCCATTCAGCTTTGCCAGCCGCGACGCCTCGCGTTGGCGGGCTCGTTCGTTATGCAAAATTTCAACCGCTTTGCGTTCCGCCGCATCTGCCTTTGATCGGGCAACGTCAATCGCTTGTAAGGACGCGCGCGCCTCTGACACATCACTGTAGGCCACAACGTATCCGCCGTTTCGTACGGGACGTGCGCTTGCCGAGACGATGCGGCCACACGACAGTGTTTGCTCGAAATGAAAGACGGTACCGGAGCCGAAGAGACCCAAGAGTTCTGCCACATCTGGAACGAACGTGTCGCCACGCTGCGCGCCGCGTTCCAGCACTTGGCTGAGCGTGGTTCCTGATCGCAACTCGGATGGGTGCCACGCCATAAGATCAAGCATACGCTGATTGTGTTTGAGGCATGTGCCGTCTGTACACCACAAGATCACACCCTGTTCCAAGGCATCCAGAATTTGGGTCGTCAAGGCATAGGCGCTGCCGGCTTCCGCGCCATCCACTTCCGGGCCAAGGTGCTGCGGCACCGAAATCTTTTCTTCCCGCATACATCATCCCCTTCAATTCGCACAATTTTTAGACGTTTGAAGGAAACATTGTATTAAGACGGTCAGAAAAATGCGGATCAGCCGCTATTCAGAAAATTTTTGCAGCGCAAAACGATAACCGCCTGCGTCCAGAAAGCGCTGCTCTGGCGGTGTTGTATCGCGTCCAAGCGCGTCGTTGCGATATGGAAAGCGCCCAAACTCCGCGATGACCCAGCGGTGCGCCTTGGCGTGGTTGATATTGCCAGCCCCGCCTTCTGGCATCCGATGGGCGATCAAATCAACCGCCCTATCCTGCAGCGCAATATCCTCGGCATGCATCAACGTGACATAGATGAACTGGCGTTGCGGTGCGGGGATCTGCAAATCCCACCCATGGCCAAGCGCGATCTGTGATGCTTGAACAGCCCGTGCATCCGTCGCAAACGATCTGGCATCACCGCGAAACATGTTCCGCGGAAACTGATCTGTCAGGATAATATAGGCCAGCAGATCATCCGCGGTCTTCAACCAGTCTTGACAGCCTCCATCATGGGCAGCCTGCCAAACCGTCAGAAATCGGTCCCGGATCATGTCATCGACAGTACCCTTTGCGACGTACCAGTCTTTGACCGTCAGCTCTTCCAGCCAGAACTGTCGCACCGCAGCGGGTGTGGCAAGATCAGTCATTTTCCAATTCCTGTGGGTCTGTTTGAGATTCTGCGTCTGCAATTTCAGACAAAACATCCTCTTCTGCATCAGCGTAGTAGTCCTGCGCCACTTCCGCCAGCATCGTGGTCGAGGTTGCAGGGATCGCCGCATATGGAATGCTCTCGTATTCCTCAGTCGAGCGATCACGTTGGGTCATCCGGTAAAGCGCATACAGGCCAATCCCAGTCATCACGACAAACAGATAGATCCAATACCCCCCCGGCCCGAGCAGATCCATCATCCAGCCAAGGATCAAAGGGCCACTAATCGCGCCAAGTCCATTCACGAAAAGCAAACCGCCAGAGGCCGCAGCCATGTCTTCACGATCAAGATAGTCGTTGGTGTAGGCGATAATCAGGGCGTAAAGCGGGTTAGACGTGCCCCCAATGATAGCACCACTGACCAGGATCGCCCAAAAAGCACCGCCCATCAGATAGGCCACCAACGCACTGGCCCCACCGATCAAAGAGGTTCCAATAATCAACAAGCGCCGGTCAACCCGGTCTGACATCCACCCAATCGGGTATTGCAGCACCAAAGCTGCCACATAAATGGTCGATATGAAGAATGAAATCTGACCCACGCTTAGATCGACCCGCTGCCCGTAGACAGCTGACATGCCGAACTGTGCTGCAAAGACACCGCCAAGCAGAAACATGGCCACACTGGCCAAAGGAGAGGTAGCGACCAGATCACGAATGCGCATGGGTTTCGTCGCCGAAAAGTCGGGGCTTTTACCGGCACTAAGCAAGACCGGTGCAAAGGCGAGCGAGACAAGAACCGAAGAAATCACAAACAAAAGGTATCCACTGATGTCAGCGGTCGTGACAATATACTGGGCAGCCACGATTCCGGCCATCTGGACGATCATATAGATCGACAGGGCCTGTCCTCGATTTGCATTGTCGGATGCGTCGTTCAGCCAGCTTTCAGCAGTGATGTAGACCCCGCAAAAGCAAAAGCCGATGATCACGCGACCAATGGTCCAGGCCCACGGCTCTGCCAAAGCAGGGTAAAGGATGAGAACCGCCGAAATCATCGAGCCAAGTGCCGCAAAGACGCGGACATGGCCGACCCGACCGATGAGCTTGGGCGTATACTGTGACCCGCCCAAGAACCCTAGAAAATAGGCTGACATGACAACTGAGGTCTCGAAAGTGGAAAAGCCTTCAGCCTCGGCGCGCAGGCCAAGCAAAGTCCCTTGCAGGCCATTGCCGACCATCAAAAGAAACATGCCAAGGAACAATGCCCAAGACGCGGAAAAAACCTGTATCATGGTGGCCTCCGGCAGATACAATCTGAAGGCGCATACGCCTATGATTGTGCAGCGTCTAGTCTGGAACCGACATCACAGATGACGGGTTTGGCCCTCGGCCTGCCGCCAAATTCTGAAACAGAATTTGTGGCCAAAATCTCGAAAGAGATTTTGTCAGCCCGGCACCAACAACGACGCATCTCCGTAAGAGAAGAACCGATAGTCGCCTGCCAGCGCATGATCGTAAATGGCCTTGATCTTATCCACGCCCATCAAGGCTGACACCAGCATCATAAGTGTCGATTTTGGCAAATGGAAATTCGTCATCAACCCATCGGTGATCTGAAACGCAAACCCAGGCACGATGAAGATATCTGTCGCCCCCGACCATGCATCAAGCCTGCCATCTTGTGCCGCACTTTCGATCAGCCGTAGCGCTGTTGTCCCGACTGGAATGATCCGACCACCATCCGATTTAGTTGCATTGATCTCTGCGGCTGCTTGCGCAGTGATCTCGCCTCGCTCTGCGTGCATTTTGTGGTCACGGATATCGTCTACTTTTACAGGCAAAAACGTCCCGGCCCCCACATGCAGGGTCACATATGTGAACGTCACGCCCATATCTGTCAGCTGCCCCAAAAGCGCATCGTCAAAATGCAAAGAGGCTGTGGGAGCCGCAACTGCCCCGCTGTGTTTGGCCCAGGCTGTTTGATAGTCCGTCTTGTCTTGTTCATCGGCGGGTCGCTTTGCGGCGATATAGGGCGGCAAAGGCATCGCCCCCACAGCGTTCAAAGCCGTATCAAAATCATTGCCAGACAGATTGAACTGCAGCAGCCCCTGTCCGTCCGCACGGCTTTGCAGCGTGGCCGTCAGATCATCCGAAAAGACGATCTCTTCACCATCGCGCACCTTCTTCAAAGGTTTGATCAAGGCCGCCCAATCACCGTTTGGCTGCGGATCAAGCAAGGTCACTTCGATCTTTGCGGCAGTTCGGCCTTCTGCCCCATCGCGGAACCGCTGGCCTGTCAGGCGTGCCGGAATGACCTTCGTGTCATTGAGGACAAGCCGATCGCCGGGTCGCAAAATCGATGGAAGATCAAAAACGTGCCGGTCCTTGATCGTAGACCCTTCAGCCAAGAGCAGCTTGGCACTTGTGCGTGGCGTAGCCGGTCGCACTGCGATCCGGTCATCCGGCAAGGCAAAGTCAAAATCCGACAGCTTCATTGGTTGACCTGCGGCGGATCACGCCGAAAAATGTCACGGAACATGCCCGGTGTGAAAGCCGACAAAGGATTGACACTGACCTGCGGCGCCGCCGCCGTCCCCCCGATGTTAAAGTTGAACCCGATCAGACCTTCCCCGCGCCGTGTGAAGATCGATCCGATACTGTTGATCAAGTACAATGGTGAGATCACGCCCTGAAAATCCACTTGTTGTGTGGCGAGCGTGTAGAGCCCGTCCAACGAAATGCCAAGACCCGGACCAACCGCACTTGATTGCGTCAGGATCACCCGCTCTGGTGTCAGCCGAAAGCTGGCGTCCACCGCGTCAAAGGCAAGGCCCTGCCCATCAAGTTGTTGCAGCAATCCCACCACACTGATCGCGTCCAGCAAAGCCGCCATCGCGGGGGCGTCCCTGATCCGCAGGTTTCGGATCGCAAGTTGGCCGTCAAAGGTCCCATCACCCCCGGCTGGCAAAAGCGTCAAATCAAGCGACCCACCAACGGCCGTCCGCATCAGGCCCGTGGCCAAAGCCACGCCGCCTGCGTCGTCGCTGATGATCCGCACAGCTGATCGGCCATTGCGCGGCGCCACGGTCCCTTGGATCTGACCCACGTTGTTGATCCAAGCGTCGAACCGGCCAGCAAAACCACCCGTCGAGGTGAACTCTCCGACGAACCTGTTAAGCGCAATGCCCTGCGTCACCTGAAGACGATCCAAGGCAATGGATATCGGGCCACTTTCTGCGGTCCCCCGGCCAAAACTGGCCTGCCGCAAATCAATCACGCCACCGCCGATTTCGACCCCAAAGGGCCGCCCTTGGCCACGTCCACGCAACGTGATTGGCGCATTCAGCCAATTGCCGATCTGCACGCGAGACAGCCGTGCGCGATCGAGGCTACCTGCACTGTTGAACGTCACATCACCCCGCACATCCAATCCGCCGCCCGAAATGGCCAGACTGTCAACTTGGGGGTTAGGCCCAAGGCGACCTGACACATCAAGGGCCCCGGCAACAGAAGGTGGTTTTGCCCATCCAACAGCCGGGATCGCGATCTGCAACCCCCGCAGGTCCGAGGTAATCCGGTAGCGCGGCACACCACCGCGCGGGATCTCCAGCCGCAAGGTGACGGCACCTTCGCCAGCAACAGCACCAGCGGGCAAGACGACCCCAAACGCCTGCATCCGCGCCTCTGTCAGTGACACGACTGCCTGCAAGGTTCCGCCCCCAGCGCCGGTAAAGCGTTGATCAAACGTGCCATTCAACGGCACACCATCAACACGGGCACGGCCCGAAATTTCCATCCCGTCCTTGTCGATGTCGAGGCTTAAAGCGCGGGCCTGCAGCGTTCTGTTCAGGATCAAGCCATCGCTTGCTACGTCGCGCAAATCTGCAGTTGCGCTAAAACTGACATCCGCCCCCGTCATGCCGCGCTTCATTGGATGGGTCAGTGCCATGCGCACCTGTGCGCGTCCCTCAGACACATCAACCGGCAGCTTTGCACGGGTCATAAAACCCATTGGCGGCAATTCCAAAAGTGAGGCCAGCGCCGTGATACTGCCATCCATGCGCAAATCATAGTTCCCGGGGCGCGGGTCTGCCTTCAGGTCGGGCAAAACCAGCGTCGAACCCGCCAGATCGACCCAACCATCTTGCGGGGCTGTCACACCACCTGAATCGACGGTCATTGCAAATACGTCATTGGTAAAGACACCCGTCCCGGCCCCGCCAGTGATCGGCGGCATCGTCCCAAGATAGAGCACTTCGACATCCCGAAAACCCAGACTGCCTGCAACCTGCAAAGCCTGACCGGTTGGCTTGCGCAGGCTGATCTGTATGTCTTCGTATGTTGCCGCGGTCATGGCCTCAACAATCCACTCTCGTACGGCCTTGATCTGATTGTCGGGCCAAAGCGCCATCAGATCTGCATGAGAGATTTCAGGAAGGCTGATGTCAAAGCTCGCATCCCACCCTTTGTCAGTGGCCACGACTTTGCCCTGACTGTGAACTGCAACGTTCGGCAATTGTGCAAAGATCTGACCGAAAGTCAGCGCAAACGGTTCTAAATCCAGCTTCATATCAACCTGCATCAGCGGGATCGCCAAGGCACGGTCGAAGACGTCAGAGGGGTTCAAGAACGTATCGGCAAAGCGGAATTGACCGGTCAGGGATTGCGGCAATCCGGCTTCAACACCTGAAACGAAGGCCTGACCGGTCGCTGTCAATTGACCAAGGTCACCATCAATCGAGATCGTCTCGAATGCGATAAGGTTGCGTGCAGGATCAAATGTCAGGTCGACATTTGCCTGTTTAAAGGCAATCGGCTTCGTAGCAACGTTTGGTTGCAAAGCACCTGCACCAAGACTGAGCGACGCAGTCAATGGGGCAAGTCCGCCGTCAGCTTTGCGCGCGCTTGAGATCGTCGCGGAAAGCGGCGCTTGCACACCTGCCAGCCAGCTTAAGGCAGGCGATTGTGCGGCGATATCGGCAGCACTGGCATCGGTCAGGTCAAGCGAAAAGGCCGCAGCCTGACTGCCGCGCGCGCTTTCATAGCTTAACGCAAGCGTCGTGATCCCTGCCCCCCCAGACAGAACTGCGAAATCACCTTGCAACCGGGTTTCGTCATTGCGGACATCAAGCAACAAGGCACCGCCATCGACGGTCCAGGCCCGTCCGGCGCGGGCGTCCTGATAGTTCACAACAAGGCCGTCAGCGCGGATCGTTTCCAATGCAGCCAAGGCCGGTCGGTCAAAGACTGCATCTGATTGATCCAACAGGTCCAGCCAAGAAGAGGCTTGTTCGACGTCCGCGCCGCCCGTTCGGAACGACAAAGCCACGCTGCCATCCCGGTCTCGGCGCAGATTGACCTGTGCGCCGCTGATCCGCAGATCCTGCAGCAAAGCTTCGCGTTGCAAAACCAACCCACGCGGAGAAAAGAGACTTTCAATCAGGGGGATACGGGCCAAAGCCAATCCATCCGCGTCGCGCAAGGTTGTATCAGCCATCCGGACGCGCGGATGCAAATCCCGCCCCAATCTGACAGTAACATTTCCGACGTCTAACCGACCACCAGCAAGGACATCTGCGGCCCGTTCCTCAATCTCTGAGACAACCCATGCCGGTGCCGCGATATCGCGATCCAGCGCGACCAGCAGCGCAAGAACCCCAAGGGCGAAAGGTGTCAAAAGCAAAACGGCGACCCAGCGAACCGCAGTCCACCGCTTGCGTGCAGGCGGCGACGTCAGTGCGACGCCCTGTTCTGACGCAGCTTCGGTGTCTTCGGTCTGCGTCATCGCGCTTTTGCGTTGCATCGTCGTGCGACGAGCAATCGCTCCCCCTCTTTGTCCATCCCGCCTTTAACTTTGCCCGAAGTGATCTACAACGAAAAGGGATATACGCACAAACGAGGCTTTGACATGACACATCCCCAACTTGGCGACACGGCCCCTGCCATTATGCTGCCCGGTGACGCAGACACCACATTTGATCTTGGCCAAGCAAAGGGACAAAAGGTCATTGTTTACTTCTACCCCAAAGACGACACGCCGGGGTGCACAAAAGAAGCGATCGGCTTTACGGAGCGCGCCGCAGACTTTGCCGCAGCGGATGCCGTCGTTTGGGGGATATCCAAGGATCCCGTCGCCAAACACGCAAAGTTTCGCGCCAAGTACGAACTGGGCATTCCGTTGCTGTCCGATGCAGATGGCGACGTTTGCGAGCGTTACGGTGTCTGGGTGGAAAAAAACATGTATGGCAAGACATACATGGGGATCGAGCGTGCCACCTATTTGATAGACGAAAACGGAACCATTGCGCAGGTCTGGCGCAAAGTGAAAGTGCCGGGTCATGTGGATGCTGTGTTGGAAGCAACCCAAGGATTGTAAAGACGCGGCTTTGAAGGGGTCCGGCAATTTTTCTAGAAAATTTGGGGGCACCCGTCCCCGTCGCGCCCCCCGGAACGTAGAAAGCACCAAAGAAACCCATGACCCAAAACATGTTGCCCTTGGCTGAGATGGCTGTGGCCGTCTTGACCACCTCTGATGGTCGCGCAAAGACGGCCTATTCCCGTGATTTCGCCGCACAATGGCGCGCAGCACGACAGGCTGGTGATCTGCCAAAGATTGGTGCCGCAACACCGCCTGACAGCCCTGCCCGCCCAGACGCCCCGCAGCTTTTAAACCCCCGCGATGTTCCGCATCGCAAACCGGGGACCCCGGAAGGCCGCATCGCCCTTCTACATGCGGTCGCCCATATCGAGCTGAATGCCGTGGATCTGCACTGGGATATCATTGCCCGCTTCACCGACACCCCTATGCCAATTGGTTTTTATGATGATTGGGTCCAAGCAGCCGATGAAGAATCCAAACATTTCAATCTGATGTGCGACTGCCTTGAGGCCGCAGGCAGCTATTATGGTGCGCTCCCGGCCCATGCGGGCATGTGGCGTGCCGCCGACGACACCCGCGATGACTTGTTTGGTCGTCTGGCTGTTGTTCCGATGGTGCTTGAAGCACGCGGGCTGGATGTTACACCCGGCATGATCAGAATTTTCCAACAGGCAAAAGCCAAAGATGCGGTCGCCGCTCTTGAGACAATTTACGCAGAAGAGGTCCATCACGTCGCCTATGGCAGCAAGTGGTTTCACTACCTGTGCGGCCGCCATGAGGCCGATCCAACACCCAAGTTTCACGCCCTTGTCCGCCAATATTTCCACAGTGATCTGCGGCCACCATTTAACGAAGAAAAGCGCGCAGAGGCTGGTCTTCCCCCAGATTTCTATTGGCCTTTGACAAAGGACGGACGACCAACCCCCGCATAGGTTGAGTCATTTTAGGCACCAATCCGCTTAAACGCGGCGTAACACGCGGTTTTTTCGACAGATATCCCCAGAGTTATTGCGAATTTCATAACCACCGAATAACACGAGGGCGTTGCAATCTGGCAGGCGTGGGACCTTGCCGGACCGCATCAGGACTTGATGGGACGAGGGACATTGCCGTGCACGCACGATTGGGCCACAGATTTCACCACTGGCTGAACAAGTATTTTCCAGAGAAACGCCTGTTTCTGCGCTCTGATACAGAGACGCGGTTTATTCGGCTCAGCCCGGAAGCCCAGCTTGTCGGCTGGACAGGCAGCTCCATTGTTGTGGCCTGGACCATCGTTGCGACTGCCATTTTGTTGATGGATAGCATCGGCGCCGGCAACTTCCGTGCCCAAGCTGAACGTGACCAGATGGTCTATGAACAGCGCCTGAATACTTTGTCTGAGGAACGCGACGCCCGCGCGGAAGAAGCTGTCGCTGCCCAACAGCGGTTCAGCAAAGCACTTGAACAGATATCTGTCATGCAATCCGAACTGCTGGCCACCGAAGACAAACGCCGCGAGCTGGAAACCGGCCTTGAGGTTGTTCAAAGCACCCTGCGCAATGTGATGCGTGAACGCGAAGACGCCCGCACCCAGCTTGCTACATTGTCTGACGAGGGCGGTGCCGCTGCTGCCAGCGCCTTGAGTGCTGAGGCGACGGATACCGTTGACCTGCTGGCCTCTGCCTTGGCGCAAACCAGTGCAGAGCGAGATATGGTTGCCGCTGACGCTGAGTTTGCTATCGAACGCGCCTCCGAGATCGAATTGGAACTGCGCCTTCTGCAAGACAAAAACGACGAGATTTTCCGGCAGCTGGAAGAGGCCATGCTGGTCTCCGTTGAACCGCTTGATGATATGTTTCGTGCCGCTGGCATGGATCCAGACAACCTGATTTCACAAGTCCGTCGCGGCTACTCTGGTCAGGGTGGCCCACTGACACCGATTGCGTTCTCGACCCGTGGTGGTGCACCGGACGCCGACACGGAGCGTGCGAACGAAATTCTGGGCGCGATGGACCGGATCAACCTGTACCGGATCGCCGCAGAGCGTGCACCGTTTGACATCCCAGTGAAAGCCAACTTCCGCTACACATCAGGCTTTGGGCCGCGCTGGGGTCGGATGCACAATGGCACCGATTTCGCAGGTCCCATTGGCACCCCGATCTATTCCACTGCCGATGGCGTCGTTACTTTTGCGGGCTGGTCATCTGGGTATGGTCGCCTGATCAAGATCCAGCACGAGTTTGGCATTGAGACAAGATACGCTCATTTGAACAAGATCAGCGTCAACGTCGGAGAAAGGGTCTCGCGCGGCGAGCGGATTGGTGATATGGGCAATTCTGGAAGGTCTACCGGACCGCACCTGCACTACGAAGTCCGCGTCGGCGGTCGACCCGTAAACCCCATGATCTACATAAAAGCTGGACAAGATGTTTTCTAAATCCAAAATCAATGATCCCGCGCCCAAGGCTGGTGATAAGCCCGCAGGCGATACCGCATCTGCAACCAAGCCAGCTGTCTTGGGGGCTTCTGATATGACGTCTTCGCCGCCCAAATCAAAGCCACCTGCATCAACGTTGTCCGCTGATCTGTTGATCACGGGTAACCTGAAAACCTCTGGCGACATCAACGTCGAAGGTCAGGTTGACGGTGACATCCGCGCCCACCTTCTGACAGTTGGCGAAGGTGCCACCGTGAAGGGTGAAGTTGTCGCTGATGATGTTGTGGTGAACGGCCGCGTTGTTGGCCGTGTCCGCGGCCTGAAGGTCCGCCTGACGTCGACGGCCCGTGTCGAGGGTGATATCATTCACAAGACCATCGCCATCGAATCTGGTGCCCACTTTGAAGGGTCCGTTCAGCGCGAAGATGATCCGCTGTCAAACAGCGGTGGTGCAAAAGCAAAGATGCCGATTGAGCCGAAGACCTAAGCGACCCTTCGTTTTCGAAATACAAAAGGCGCGCTGCAGATAGCAGCGCGCCTTTTTGTTTGTGCCGCAAGCGGCTGGACTAAGGTCAAGCCCTACTAATCGGCGCTGACGATGCGAATTGATGGGTCCTGACCCTAGTCGTCTGCGGTCGCGTCAGCCCGGCTCATGCCAGAGACATCCATCGCAAGTGTTGCCGCCATCAGCGCATCAAGGTCGCCGTCAAGGACGCCTTGCGTATCTGAGGTCTCGTAGCGGGTCCGCAGGTCTTTGACCATCTGATAGGGCTGCAACACATATGACCGGATCTGATTGCCCCACCCCGCATCACCCGCGTTCTCGTGGACTTCGTTCACCAGTGCGGACCGTTTATCCAACTCGATCTGATACAGCCGCGATTTCAGGGCTTTCATCGCAATGTCGCGGTTCTGATGCTGTGACTTCTCGGATGATGTCACCACGATTCCAGTCGGATGGTGCGTAATCCGCACAGCCGAGTCTGTCGTGTTTACGTGCTGACCACCAGCCCCCGAAGACCGGTAGGTATCGATGCGAATATCAGACGGGTTCACATCAATCTCGATGTTGTCGTCAACCACCGGATATACTTTGACAGACGTAAACGACGTGTGCCGCTTGGCCGCACTGTCGAATGGCGAAATCCGGACAAGCCGGTGCACACCGCTTTCCGATTTCAGCCAACCGTAGGCGTTATGACCACTGATCTTATAGGCAGCCGACTTGATCCCGGCTTCGTCCCCCGGCGAGGTCGATTGCAACTCTACCTTGTAGCCCTTCTTTTCGGCCCAACGGATATACATCCGGGCCAGCATTGCAGCCCAATCGCACGATTCCGTTCCCCCGGCACCAGAGTTAATCTCAAGGAATGTGTCGTTGCTGTCGGCTTCGCCATTGAGCAAAGCTTCAAGTTCCTTCTTCCCGGCAGTTTCCGCCAAAGACATCAGTGCGGCTTCAGCCTCGGACACAACCTCTGCGTCCTCTTCCATTTCGCCTAATTCGATCAGTTCGACGTTGTCCGTCAGCTCTTGCTTTAGGCTGTCGTAGCTTTTGATTGCGTCATCCAATGCCTGACGCTCGCGCATCAGCTTTTGTGCAGCCGCCGGATCATCCCACAGGTTGGGATCTTCAACACGGGCGTTGAATTCCTCCATCCGATGGGCGGCGGTCTCGTGGTCCATCCGCTGGGCGAGGAGTGCCAGAGATTTTTCAATCTCGGAAACGGTATTTTGTGTCTCGGCACGCATGATGGTCTTCCAATAGGGTGAATGTCTTGGCGCGTGATAGCCCGCAGCATGGCCGCGGGCAAGAACGCGTTAGTAAAGACCACCAGAAGACAGTGTCCCGAATGTCGCCTTTGGCCCAACTGTAGCTGTGCCACCCGTCGATGTCGTCACCTGCCGCGAGGCCTGTGGTACATCATCAAACAGCGGCAGGTTCGCAGAGACCCCAAAGCCACCGTCGAAAGTAATCCCGAACAAGGGCTCTTCGCCGGACCGGAAACATTCGCTGATCACGTTGTCGCCCGTGGCACCGTCCGGCAGGCGCGCGCCCGAAAAACGGTCAATGCGGATGAACTGACAATCCGCTGGGGCTTGGAACGCACCACCGCCAAAGCGTTCTACGGCCTTAGTCATGAAGCGATTGAATACTGGGCCACAGGTGCCACCGCCCGACGCGCCGCGCATTGTGCGGGGCGTGTCGTAACCGATGTAACACCCTGCCACGATGTTGCTGGAAAACCCAACGAACCATACGTCTTTGCTGTCGTTGGTCGTTCCGGTTTTACCGGCGATTGGGACATTCTGATTGATCGTCTTCCGCGCTGTCCCGCGGTCGACAACACCCTGCATCATAGAGGTCAACTGATAGGCTGTGATCTCGTTCATCACACGCTCGCGGTTCGATACAACGCGGGGGGCTTCGCCCGGGGCCAGATCGAAGCCAGAGCAATTGACGCACTTGCGCTGATCATGACGGTAAACAGTGTTCCCAAAACGGTCTTGTACGCGGTCCACCAGCGTCGGCTCGACCCGTTCGCCGCCATTGGCAAACATCGCGTAGGACGCCACCATACGGAACAATGTCGTCTCGTCCGACCCAAGCGAGGCGGCAAGCACCCGGTTCATGCTGTCATAAACGCCAAACCGCTCTGCGTATTGGGCAACCGTGCTCATCCCCACTTCTTGGGCAAGGCGGATGGTCATCAGGTTCCGCGATTGCTCGATCCCCGTGCGCAGTGGTGTCGGCCCATAGAACTGGTTCGATGCATTCTGTGGGCGCCAAACGCCTTGTGGCGTATTAATCTCGATAGGGGCGTCGACAACGACGGTCGCAGGCGAATACCCGGAGTCAAGCGCTGCTGCATAGACAAATGGCTTGAACGATGACCCCGGCTGGCGCCGTGCTTGTGTGGCACGGTTAAAGACAGAGTTCTGGTAAGAGAACCCACCCTGCATTGCCAAAACCCGGCCAGTGTTCACGTCCATCGCCATGAAACCGCCCTGGACCTGGGGGATCTGGCGCAGGGTCCAGCGCATGAAATTGCCAGTGTCGTCTTCGGTCATCCGACGCACATGCACAACGTCGCCGATCTCGAAATTGTCAAAGAAGTTGCCGCGTACCCACGCGATATCCTCACGCGGGATTACCTGCGGCTCAGCCTCGGTCGCGGAGACGCCGTCGATCCCGATAGACAACGTGTTGTCTTCGATGTTCAGAACAACCGCAGGATACCACTTGCTGTTCAACGACACATCGCGGGCCACGCGGACGCGGGACAGGACAGCGCGCCATGTCTCTTCATCCACAAGGCTTTCGGCCTCAATCGATTTGCCAGTCCCGCGCCAGATGCCAAGCTCGCGATCGAATTGTTCCAAAGAGCGTTGTAACGACTCGCGGGCGACAATCTGTAATTCTTCGTCCACGGTCGCCCGAATGGACAACCCGCCGGTAAAGAATTCTTCTTCGCCAAAGTTCTGGCTTAGCTGGCGGCGAATTTCATCGGTGAAATAGTCACGCGGAGGCAAGTTTGACCGGAAGCTGTCATAGTCGCCGCCTTGTACGGACAACAGCGGCGCATCACGCTCCTGCTGGTAGGTCTCGGCATCGATATAGCCGTTCTCGAACATCTCACGCAGGGTGTTGTTGCGCCAAAAGACTGCCGTATCGCGGTGACGCACGGGGTGACGGTTCGACGGTGATTTCGGCAGTGAGGCCAGATAAGCAGCCTCGCCCGGTGTGAGGCGTGACAAGGGCTTGTTAAAGTACGTCAGCGCTGCTGCGGTGACACCAAAGCTGTTCTGTCCAAGAAAAATTTCGTTGAGGTACAACTCTAGAATACGTTCTTTGGGCATCGCCCCCTCGATCCGGGTCGCAAGGATCAGTTCCTTGATCTTGCGTTCAGCCGACCGCGAGCCGTCCAGCAAGAAGTTCTTCATCACCTGCTGCGTAATCGTCGAGGCCCCGCGCACATCTTCGCCGCGCGACGCAACCGCATCGACAAGGGCTGCGGCCATACCGCGGGCGTCATACCCGCCATGTTCATAAAAGTTCTTATCTTCCGCCGAGATAAAGGCCTGCTTGACCAGCGGCGGAATTTCCTCTGCCGGAGTGAACAAACGCCGCTCGGTTGCGAATTCGTCGATGATCTGGCCTTCGGATGAATAGATCCGGCTAATCGTCTTTGGGGTGTACTGCGCCAGCACGTCCGTCGAGGGCAAATCGCGGCCATACAGGAACAACACCGCACCAATGGATAGGGCCAGCATCGCAAGCCCAAGGGTGAGCATCGAAAAGATGCCGCCAAAGAAAGAAAAAATAAACCGAAACACGCCTCTGTATCCTTTTTAGGATGTTAGATGCTGTATACGCCGCTGGCCTGCGATGGTCAAAAGCCGAATGCGGGGAAAGCAATCACAATCGGCGCAGACCAGCCTGCAATTGCTGGGTGTTATTGACGCAGGCGGGTGGCCAAGGCTGCTTCTTCCTGCGCCCAGATCTGAACAGCGTCCGTTAACCCCGTGACAATTGGCGCGCGCCCTTGAGGCGTAGCAAGCCGCGCACGGTCTTGCGGGTTCGACAGAAACCCGGTTTCCACCAGCACAGCTGCGAAATCCGGCGCATTCAAAACCGCAAACTGCCCGTCTCGTCGGGGACGCGAATTCATCAGGACACCCGTATTTGTCAGGGCCTCGACTGCGGCATCGGCAAAGCGGTCGCTTTGCGGACCCGTCTCTGCCCGTGCCAGGTCCATTAAGACCGTCGCCACCCGGTCGCCATGCCCGCTTAGATCAAGTCCGGCCAGCAAATCGCCACGCTCGTGCCGTTCCGCCATGCGCCGGGCGGCAGCATCGACGCCTTTGGCATTCAGCGTATAGATCGATGCACCTTGCGCGTTGTCTTGTTCCAAAGAATCCGCGTGCAACGAAATGAACAAATCCGCATTTACCGACCGCGCCATCGACATGCGCCCTTCAAGCGACACAAAACGGTCCGTCTCGCGGGTCAAAAGCGCCCGTACCTGACCAGTATGATTCAACATCTCAGCCAGTTCCGTCGCCAGCAGCAACATCAGGTCCGCTTCCTGCACTTCACCAAGGATCGCGCCGGGATCAATGCCGCCATGGCCCGGATCGATCACAACGGTCACAGGACCATCTTCTGACGTGGGGGCTGGCAAATCAGGTGCGTTTTCAGCGATTTGCGCCCATGCCCCGTTTTCAGGTGCGCCTGCATCGCGGGCAAATTCTGTCGCAGATGTTGGGGTCAAGTCCACAGTCACGGTTGCCCTGCGCGCGACGTCTAAACCCGCCGATTGAATGCGCAACGGGGCATTCAGATCAAGAACCATCCGCGACCATCCTGGTTGAAACAGGCCAAACCGCACACCAGAGATCGCTTCGGCCTGATCAAGCGCCGTCCCATCAAGGCGTCCCCACTCAAGCCCCTGAAAGTCCAGAACCAGCCTGCGTGGGTCGTCCAACAGAAACAGCCGATAGGGCACGGCCTGTGTCAATGTCAGGGTCAAAGCAACACCGTTACCATCATCTTCAATGATGCTGCCCTCAGAAAGAGCCGACGCGTTCTGCGCAAAGCCGGGCGTCGCAAGAAGTCCCAAGACACATGCTATCAAGCGGATCATGCTGCTCGCTTCGCCATAAAGGTCGCCAATCGTTGGAGCCCTTCAGAGATATCAGCCGTCGACCGTGCATAGGAAAACCGCAACCAGACGCCGCCTCGGACAGGATCAAAATCAAGGCCGGGTGTCACCGCGACACCGGCCTCTGCAAGGATGTCCTTCGAGAATTGCAAGGCGTCGTCGGTATGATCGCTGACATCAGCATAGACGTAAAACGCCCCGTCAGGTGGTGCGAACTTGGTGAGCCCTGCGGCCTGCAAACCGGCAATCATCATGGCGCGGTTGGTTGCGTAGACAGCACAATTCTCTTCCAACTCTTGCGTGCAATCCATCGCGTGCAGGGCCAGTCTTTGTGCGGCATGGGGCGCGCAGATGAACATGTTTTGGGCAAGCCGTTCGACGATGCGCACATGATCGGACGGGACGATCATCCAGCCTACGCGCCAGCCGGTCATCGAAAAATACTTCGAGAAGGAGTTCACGACATATGCATCATCCGTCACCTCTAGTGCGGAAACAGCGCGGCGATCATAGCCGATGCCGTGATAAATTTCGTCGGACACCAAGGCGGCACCCTTATCGGTGCACGCCTCCGAAAGGGCGGCCAGCTCATCCTTGGACAACATCGTGCCCGTCGGGTTGGCAGGTGACGCCACGATCAAACCCGCCAGATCATTTTGATCCACGCAAGCAGGTTGTGGCTGAAAGCGATCTGCAAAGGTTGTCGGAATATCAACAGCAGTGAGGCCAACAGCCTTCAAGATCTGGCGATAAGACGGATAACATGGGGTCCCAAGACCCACCCGCTCTTCGTTGTCGAACAGGGCCGAAAACGCCAACAGGAATGCGCCAGACGCGCCCGAGGTCACGACAACGCGGGTTGGATCCAGATCAACGTCATACCACTCGCCGTAGTGGCGGGCGATCCGGGCGCGCAACGCAGGCAAGCCAAGACCCACAGTATAGCCCAACGGATCATCCAATTCGGCTGCCAGCTTGGCGCGGGCCACGGCAGGGGCACCTGTTCCCGGTTGGCCAACTTCCATATGAATAATGTTGCGGCCGGCGGCTTCGGCCTGCCGCGCGGCTTCCATCACGTCCATCACAATAAACGGATCGACCATTCCACGGGTTGAATGACGCATCTGCTGCCCTTTAGTATTTAGAAAGCCTTGTGCACCCGGTGCCGCTGCGGCGTCAATGGCGCTTGGCATCCGGACCCACCTATGATCTTGCCCAATGCAAGACCCGACAGGAAGGACGACACCAATGCGGATAATGGCCCCCCTTGCTTTGCTTGGCGCACTGGCCGCTGGCCCCACCGCCGCGCAAGACATGACAGATGCAGAGCGTGACACCTTCCGCGCCGAGGTGCGCGCCTATTTGCTGGAAAATCCAGAGGTGTTGATGGAAGCCATCGGCATTCTGGAGGAACGACAAGCAGAAGTGGCGCGCAACCGTGATGTCGACCTTGTCCTGTCAAACGCTGATGCCCTATTCAACTCTGAGACCTCTTTTGTTGGCGGGAACCCAGACGGAGACTTTACCGTTGTTGAATTCCTTGACTACCGGTGCGGCTATTGCAAACGCGCGCATCCAGAAGTTGCAGAGCTACTGAACCGGGACGGCAACATCCGCTATGTCATCAAGGAGCTGCCGATCCTTGGGGAAGAAAGCGTTCTGGCATCGCAATATGCGCTGGCCGTTCAGAAGCTTGCAGGCGATGAGGCCTATTACGACGTGCACAACACCCTGATGGAGTTTCAGGGCAACATATCAGAGTCCAGTTTGGCGCGCGTCTCAACCGCATTCGGGCTGGACCATGACGCTGTGGTCGCCAAGATGAACGGACCCGAAGTTGCGGCTGTCATCAACGAGAACAGGGCGCTGGCACAGCAATTGGCAATCACGGGCACGCCGTCCTTTGTTTTCGAGGACCAGATGCTGCGCGGATACGTCCCGCTGGCGCAGATGGAACAGATTGTCGGGCAGATGCGGTCGCGAGACGGGTAGCACTGCCGGAATTGCCAGGGCGATACGGCGTGGTCCGGTGAAGGTCAGATGAAAAAGCCGCCTACTCTGCCGCTTCGGTATTATTGGCTGCGTCCAATTCAGCCGCTTTCTTTTCAACCTGTTCCACGATGTGGTCGATCATCGACGCATTGTCTTGCTTGTGGCTTTGCTTGCCTGCCAGATAAACCATGCCGGACCCGGCCCCACCGCCAGTGAACCCGACGTCTGTCATCAACGCCTCACCCGGACCATTCACGACGCAGCCAATGATTGACAAGGACATCGGTGTCTTGATGTGTTCCAGACGTTGTTCCAGCGCCTCGACAGTTTTGATCACGTCAAACCCTTGCCGGGCACATGACGGGCACGAGATGATATTGACGCCCCGGTGGCGCAACCCAAGGGATTTAAGTATCTCAAACCCCATCTTTACCTCTTCCACCGGATCAGCAGACAGAGACACACGGATTGTGTCGCCGATGCCCATCCACAAAAGATTGCCCATACCAATCGCAGACTTCACGGTGCCGGAAATCAGCCCACCGGCCTCGGTGATGCCAAGGTGGATAGGCGCGTCTGTCGCATCGCCCAATTTTTGATAAGCCGCAGCGGCCATGAACACGTCAGAAGCTTTGCAGCTGATTTTGAATTCATGAAAATCGTTGTCCTGCAGGATCTTGATATGGTCCAAGCCGCTTTCGACCATCGCATCAGGGGTCGGCTCGCCGTATTTTTCCAACAGGTGCTTTTCAAGCGAACCGGCGTTCACCCCAATCCGGATCGAGCAGTTGTGATCACGGGCGGCCTTGATGACTTCTTTCACCCGCTTTTCATCGCCGATATTGCCGGGATTGATGCGCAGGCAAGCAGCCCCTGCCTCGGCGGCTTCGATGCCGCGCTTGTAGTGAAAGTGGATGTCGGCCACGAGAGGAACATCGACATTTGGCACAATGTGTTTCAAGGCGCGGCTGGAAGCCTCGTCCGGGACCGAAACCCGCACGATATCCGCACCTGCCTCTGTCGCAGCATTGATCTGATCGATGGTCGCTTTCACATCAGTGGTTAGCGTGTTGGTCATCGTCTGCACAGAAATCGGTGCATCCCCGCCAACCGGAACACTGCCAACCATGATCTGGCGGCTTTCGCGGCGATAGATGTTTCGCCAAGGACGGATGTGGTTCAGGGACATGGGCGACGTGCCTTCATGGGGTCAACATTATTGCCAACCTAAGCGGTGTCGCAAAGCGCGGCAACCAAGCCAGACCACATGTCGCAGATTTATTCGGTCGGGGCCGCGTCCGGTGCCGCAGGCAGCGCTTGCAATTCGGCAACCCGTACAACCTCTGCCAAAGCGCTGTCTGACGTCAGATCAGCAACTGTGTAGCTTTCGGTCAGGTTATCCACTGACAAGGCAAGATTCGAGGTCACCTGCCCACGCGGGCCAGCAGGACCATAGTGCACGCCATTCACCGCGAAATAGACCGCACCGCTTTCGCCGATCCGCAAAGTGGCCGGATTTTCGGTTTGCGGCACGGTAAAGGTATCACCGGGCTGCATCGTTGCCTCAAAGATGGTGGTGCCATCCGCTGATTTCACACGGACCCATGCCGGACGAACAGCAACCATTTCGACAGCAGGTGCCGGTGCTTCGCGGACCTGAATGCTTGCAGTCACCGCCTGTTGAAGGGCTGCATCAATGGCAGGCACGGTCAAGTTATCCTGCGCGGTATTAGTCGCAATCTCGACCGCGTCGGCCAAGGCGGGATCGGGAACAAGCGCACCAAACGAGCTGGGGTTCAAAGATGCAATCGGGCCGTCGCGTGACACAAGAACTGGAACTTCCAGCGCTTGCGGGCGATACAGGCGATCCAGCGCTTCAACAGAGGGCGCCTGAAACGATGCGATCTCGTCAGCGGCGGGCGCAATATTTGCGGCCCCTGCCAGCGGATCGAGGTCTGAGATGACGGTGGGTGTTTGTTCAACCGGAGCAAACTGCACGCGCTGAACTTCTTGCAGAACGGTCCAGCCACCAAATCCCAATCCGGCAAGCAGGCCAGCCAGCACAAGAACCGAGCCGATTGCACCCGGCTCTACACCACTGAACATCGCTTCACCCGCCGGAATAAACGGCGTCGCTGAGGATGCAAATATGTCTTTGCCGCCCGAATTTTGACGATCATTAGCCCGCAGCGGCTTGGCGGCCGACGCTTCGGCGGACATCCCATGCGCCGTGCTAAATCCACTTTCTTCGCAGAAAGTATCGAACGCCCAATCGGCGTCCATCTTCAGGTAACGGGCGTAGGACCGCACGTAACCTGCAATGAATCCGGGTGTATCAAACGCAGTGGGATCGCAGTTTTCGATCGCTGCGATATAGGTTGCTTTGATCTTCAGCTCGCGTTGCACATCCAACAGGCTTTTGCCCATCGTCGCGCGTTCGCCGCGCATCATATCGCCAAGCTTCAGTTCAAACGCGTCGAAACCTACAGTCTCTTCGACCTGTAGCTCGCTCTTACGTCTGAAACCTTTACCAATCATAATGGTGTCCGTGCCCGCAATGTCCCCAGAGACGCCGAATCCTGTCCCGAATCCTCACGTCTGATCAACGTCCTAACACATCACCTGTTAAGATGCACATGCCAGATCAAAGTTAATGTTACGTTATCCAGCCAATTCGGCGCGATTTAGCGCACAATGGCTCCATAATGTGTCCAAAGCGGAAACAAGGGCATTCATTTCACCAGGACCGTGCACAGGAGAGGGGGTAAAGCGTAACCGCTCTGTCCCGCGCGGGACCGTCGGAAAGTTAATGGGCTGCACGTAGATGCCATGATCGGCCAGCAGCATGTCCGACAGCTTTTGTGTGTGAACCGGGTCACCCACGATCAGCGGCACAATATGGGACCCATGATCGATGATCGGCAGCCCCATGCCCTTCAGACGCAATTTCAGGATTTTCGCCTGTGTTTGTTGGCTATCGCGCAGCGCCTGATCGGTTTTCAAATGCGCAACAGAGGCCGCAGCGCCTGCAGCCACAGCCGGCGGCAAGGACGTCGTAAAGATAAATCCGGGCGCGTAAGACCGGATCGCGTCGCACATTTTTGCGGAGGCTGCGATATAACCGCCCATCACGCCGTAGGCTTTTGCGAGGGTCCCGTTAATGATGTCGATCTGGTCCATCAGGCCGTCCCGTTCGGCAACCCCTGCCCCACGAGCGCCATACATTCCAACTGCGTGGACCTCATCAATGTATGTCAGCGCGCCAAATTCGTCTGCTAGATCGCAGATTTCACGAATCGGGCCAAAATCCCCGTCCATCGAATAGATGGATTCGAAAGCGATCAATTTGGGCACGTCCGGGTCGTCAGCAGCAAGCAGTTCGCGCAGGTGATCCAGATCGTTGTGCCGAAAGATGCGCTTGGCCCCGCCATTGCGACGGACCCCTTCGATCATTGACGCGTGGTTCAACGCGTCCGAATAAATGATCAGACCGGGAAACAGCTTTGGCAAAGTCGACAAAGTCGCGTCATTCGCAATGTAGGCAGAGGTGAACAGCAGCGCCTCTTCCTTGCCGTGCAGATCGGCCAGCTCAGCCTCTAGCTGTTTGTGAAAGACTGTGGTGCCGGAAATATTGCGTGTGCCACCGGACCCTGCACCGGTTGCGTCAAGTGCGTCGTGCATTGCCGCCAAAACAGACGGGTGCTGGCCCATGCCAAGGTAGTCGTTGCCACACCAGACCGTGACCGGCGCCGTCGTGCCATCCGGCTTGTTCCAGACAGCATGTGGAAACTGGCCGCGTGTGCGTTCAATGTTGATGAAAGTGCGGTAGCGGCCTTCGTCATGAAGCCGCGTGATCGCTGCATCAAGTTGCGCGTTATAGTTCACCGGTCGTTTCCTCGTCTTCCGTGCAGCAGCGACCAAGACGGCGTCTTAGAAGCGTTCCAAGTCTCATATAGTGCGGTTGGTGACCCATCAATATGTAATTGCCTGTGCCCCGTTGCCGCATCACTGTGTTGACGCTAACAGCCAGCACGCGCGAGCGACTTTGATTCAGGTCAAACTGCGTATCGTCCATAGCGTAAAAAAAAGCCCCGATCGAAGCGACAATCGGATCGGGGCCTTTTCGTCAGATCGTTTGAGGGTGGCTTAGTTGGACAAGCGCACGCTTGGGTCTGGGTAGCCCATGCTGTCTTGGTCCGCGAAAGCTTGGTGACAGTTGTGGCAGAACGACTGCTTCACACCCATATTCTTGCCATTTGGCTGAACGGCGGAATACACCCAGTTGCCAAATTCTTCTGCATCCCCACCGGCCTCAACCTTCGTCATGATAAACAGGGGTCCGGGCCGCGGTGTGTTATCTTTGCGCAAAGAGTACGATTCCTTGGCTAGGATCGATCCGACGGGCATCACCAGATCGTCGCCAAACGCATATTGGTTGTACTGATCCGCAGCGACGTCATTGGCGAAGGTGTTCAAAAAGCGATCACCGTGAGGACCGGGATTGTAGGGGCCTGTCGCCGTCGCTGTCCACTCGCGGTAAACGCTGCCGATCTCGTGGCCTTCAGCGGCATATCCTGCAGCAAGGTCATCGACGATACAGGCATAAAGCGCATCGATCTCGGACTGCTCAAAATCGATCGGGTCATTTTCAAAAACACACGCGTGGCCGTCTGCCAGTGCGCCCTGCGTTCCGCCCAAAAGGGCAAGTGTCGCAGCAGCAGCGAGGGTGGATAGCGTTTTCATACGTTGGGGTACTCCATTCTAAAACTGTCAGCTTCCGCGATTCCGCGGCAACCTGTCGCGCCACCCTAAGGGCGAAAAGGCCTGCGTGGCTATATACAGGTCCTCACAAGTACGTGGGTAAATCTTGCAATTGTGTGAAACTCCCACCCAACGATCTTGGTTGGATCGCCCTGACGGGCCTGCTAGCCTTTGCCAAACCCAGCCTTATCGGAGAGCCCGCCTCATGACCCTCGACGCAGTCCTTGCCCAGATCGACGCTGATCTTGAAAACGCCACGGACCGGCTTTTGCACCTGCTACGAATCCCTTCAATCTCGACCGATCCGGCCTACAAAGACAAATGCGACGCAGCAGCTGACTGGTTGGTTGCCGATCTGGCAGGCATCGGCTTTGACACCTCAAAGCGCCCGACACCGGGTCATCCGATGGTGATGGGTCACACTGGCGACAGTGGCCCCCATGTTCTGTTTTACGGCCACTACGACGTGCAACCCGTTGATCCGCTTGATCTTTGGGACAATGACCCGTTTGATCCACAGATTGAGGAGACGGCGAAAGGCAAAGTTATCCGGGGGCGCGGGTCTTCTGATGACAAAGGCCAGCTGATGACCTTCGTCGAGGCGTGCCGCGCATGGAAAGCAGTGCATGGCACCTTGCCCGGCAAAATCTCGATCTTCTTTGAAGGAGAAGAGGAATCCGGCTCGCCCTCTTTGGTGCCCTTCATGCGCGAAAACGCGCAGGAACTGATGGCGGATGTGGCCTTAATCTGTGACACCGGACTTTATGGCGACAGTACGCCTGCGATCATCACACAATTGCGCGGTCTGCTTGGCGAAGAGATCACGATCACCGGGCCGGATAAAGACTTGCATTCAGGCATGTATGGCGGCTTGGCGATGAACCCGGCGCGCGTCTTGGCCAAGATCATCGCGGCATTGCACGACGATCAAGGGCGCATCACGGTGCCCGGCTTTTACGACGGCGTACCTGAACTGTCGAATGAATTGGCAGCAAGCTGGGACGATTTAAAATTTGATCACAAGGACTTCCTTGGCGAAGTTGGCCTAAGCGAACCTGCCGGAGAGGTCGGTCGCCGCCCCCTCGAAATGATCTGGTCGCGTCCGACTTGCGAGGTCAACGGCATGATATCCGGTTACACCGGAGAAGGCTTCAAGACGGTTCTGCCCTCCATCGCCTCTGCCAAGATCAGCTTTCGACTTGTCGGCACACAAGACCCGCTGGCTATTCGGGACAGCTTTCGCAAGATGGTGCAAGACATGTTGCCCGCCGATTGCACGGTCAGCTTCAAGGACCACGGGGCCGGTCCCGCCGGTCACATGAGCACCGACAACCCTGTCTTTGCCAAAGCGGCAGGTGCCTTGTCTGACGAATGGCCGAACGCTGCTGCCTATGTAGGTTGCGGTGGATCAATCCCGATCGCCGGACACTTCAAGACGGTTTTGGACATGGACGCTATGCTGATCGGTTTTGGCAAAGACGACGACGCGATCCACTCTCCGAACGAGAAATACGACTTATCCAGCTTCCATAAAGGTATCCGCAGCTGGGCGCGTATTTTGCACGCCCTGTCAAAGGACTAGAGGATGAAACGCATCTTGAAATGGATTCTTGGGATCGGCGTCGTGGCATTTGGTGCACTTGCTGTCACATGGGTGATGCATGCGCCGCCAAAAGATGCGCGCGGGACGTGGCAGACCGAAGGTTACGGCTTGGCGGTTGATGTTGGTGCGGCGATGATCGACGTCTATCAGGTCAGCAACGTGCACTGCCACCCGGACCAGCAAATTCCGGGGCACATGTGGCTTGTCGACTATCTTGAAGGCGTCCAATTCGCGCGCGACGGCGAGCGACTTAAGATCGCCGTCGCCGGAACGCTGAACCCGATTTACGCCACCCGGACAGAGGCACTACCCGCCTTGTGCGACACCACGCCCCCAAATAATGCGCAAACGACCTTTGATGTCATGTGGGACGTAATGGACACGCACTATGCGCACTTTGACACGCACGGCGTCGATTGGGCAGCGCGCAAGGCATTGCGACCGGACGGTCCGCTGGACGCCGCAGCTCTTTTCGCGGTGTTTCGACAAGCGCTCGATGGCTTGGACGACGGCCATACATTTGTTGCGGCAGGCGATGACGCTTGGTCACCCGCACTGCCTGCCCCTTGGCACGATGACCGCTATGTTGTGCGCGATGCGACCCTCGCTGCGGTGCCTGATTTATCGGAAAGCACGGAAGTTGGCCTGCAGATCGGATGGGCCGCACCCGGCATCGGTTATGTCCTGATGGCACACATGGGCCCAGATGCAGGCTTTGGTCAACGTCAGGCCGATGTGGCCACCGAGGCTTTTGCGCAGGTCGCCGACTACTTCAAAGACGCCGACGGTGTGATCTTGGATGTCCGCTATAATCCGGGTGGATCGGATGATGTTTCATTGGCCTACGCAGGTTATTTCACCGATCGGCCAGTGTCAGCATTCACGAAGACCACGCGAACGGAAACGGGCTATACAGCGCCTTACACTGCGACGATCCCCCCACAAGCCACACAAATCACGGCCCCCGTTGTTGTGCTGACCAGCAAATTCACAGGGTCCGCTGCCGAGATCTTCACAATGGCAATGCGGGAACTGCCGCAGGTCACCACCATCGGAGAGCCGACATCAGGCGGCCTGTCCGATGTGCTGACCTTCACGTTGCCAAATGACTGGACGCTGGGACTGTCGCACCAAATCTACAAAAGCATGGCGGATGAGGACTTTGAGCGGGTGGGTGTGCCCCCCGATATCGGGCTCGCTGTCGATGTCGCAGCGGCGCAAAACGGCGTTGATACGATACTGCAGGCAGCCATTGCGCACCTACAAAACGAACCATGACAGACGCGTCCCTTCTGCCCCTCGCGGCAACGACACTGGATGTCTACGAACACCACGCAGCTGCTTTTGACAAACAGCGCAACAAGGCGCTTTTTGAACAAGGTTGGCTGGATGCATTTCTAGGCCATGTTCCCAAGACCGGTCATATTTTGGACGTCGGCTGCGGATCAGGTGATCCGATTGCCAGCTATCTCAGCGATCAAGGCCGCAAGATCACGGGTGTGGATGCTGCTGCGGCCATGGTGGCACTTGCCCGCAAGAAATACCCAAAGGGCGATTGGCGACTGATGGATATGCGGGTGTTGGATCTGGGGTTCACGTTTGACGGCGTGATCGCATGGAACAGCTTCTTTCATCTTACTCGCCCCGATCAGCGCATCGTTCTTGCGCTGTTGGTCAAACACCTGAAACCCAGAGCCCCATTGATGCTGACCACCGGTACCGGAGATGGTGAAGTCACCGGATACGTCGCGGGTCAGCCAGTTTACCACGCCAGTTTAACGCCAGAGACATATCGCGCCATTCTGGACGATTTGGGGTGCGAGGTGATTGACGTTGTGTTGGAAGACCCAACTTGCAATGGGCATTCGGTCCTGCTGGCCCGAAAAACGGACGATGGCTGACACGTGGGAATGGATATCAGGGGAAAGTGGCGCGGTTGACGGGGCTCGAACCCGCGACCCCCGGCGTGACAGGCCGGTACTCTAACCAGCTGAGCTACAACCGCGCGTGAAGGTGTGATTAGAAGGAAGCGCCCCACCCGTCAACGACAAAGTGCACATCTTGCGACAATAATCTGAGACGGTGTTTCGATCTGTGAAATGCGTATGATCTGACCTGACGA
>CALILP010000150.1 GCA_938016515.1 uncultured Paracoccaceae bacterium | reverse complement strand
GAAGACATGTTCGACCAGACAAAGCTGTTCCGGAAGTTTACATAGAGTTACGGACACGGGTCATCGGCGGGTTTGCGGATTTTGCGCTATTTCGCTGCACTTGCGCCAAGTTCGCTTCATACAGATTTAGCTATACGAAATTCAGCTGAAACTGCTCAGCTTGTCACCTACCGCAGCGCCAATCGGCAGAGAACTTCAACGTGCTCGTCCAGCCACGCGTAGTCGAGCGGGAGGCCTGATATGAGTTTGCGATGGTACGGGACCGCTATTGCCATTTCGATCAGGTTCTCAATTGGGGCATCAGACACAAGTTCACCCCGTTTTTCTGCGGCCTCAAAGACCGACATCACATCCTTCCTGCGATCCTCCATGAAGCCGTTAATCGCTGACTTCGCGTCCACGTCGATTGCAGCAGTGGCGATCATTTGGGGCGCGATCTTGCCCCACGGTGTTTCGTTTAACGCTGCCATCAGAAGCCCAAGCATCCAATTGAGGTCGGCTTTGAGCGGGCCGTTTGTCCTTGGCGCGATCACAGGCGGTCGCGCGGCCCGCAACATCGCGTCTTTGCGGAGTTGTGCCACCTCAGGCCAATGACGGTAAAGCGTGCTGCGCGAAATGCCCGTCTCTTTGCTGACCGAGGCGTGGGTTACTGCAAGAACGCTCTCAGAATGAAAGATCTTGAACGCAGCGTCCAGCGCCAGGTTACGTGTCGCAATGAAACGGGGATCATCAGGTATTGTCATCAGTCAGCACTTATAGAACATTTTGTTGCATAGATATATCTCGTGTACTAAAGATGAGTTATAACAAAAAATGCAGCGATATGCGCTGCCAATCTCCCCGCCGCCAATTGGGCGGATGTTTGATGTCCCTGTCGACCGGAGGAAATCCCATGAAGAAACGCGCGCTCGTCTTGCTCCTTGCAACATTGGGCACGCCCGCCCTCTCGCAGGAGCCCCCGCATATTGATCGCAACGAACATCTGCTGGATGGCATCAGTTTTACATTTCAAAACCTGAACGCAAGTGCCGCTGACATCGCTTTTGCCGACGGTGAGGTGACGTACAACTGGACCGTGGGGCGTCAGGCAGACCACCCAGACGTGATTGGATACGGAACCGACAACCAGCGGAACTTGTTCCTAGACGGTATTTTGGAAAGCGTAGAGCGCTGATGCCTTTGGTTGGGCGAACCCGGCGTTCATCCAGCGTTTGCGATAAGGTTGTCGCTCAGACGTCGCATCAGGCGCGATCACGCTTTCCCATTGTCCGCCAAAAACCGCACAAACAGCGTCGTCAGGTTTTCACGCCGCGACTGGTTTGGCCAAACGGCATAAAGCCCCAAAGGCTGCAGCTTCCAATCAGGCAGAACCTGAACCAGATCGCCGCGATCAAACCCGCGACGCGCGAAGTGATCTGGGATCGCCGTGACGCCCAGACCCCGCGTCGCAAACTCATAAAGCGCTTCCGCAGAATTCACGGTCACGTTCGATTTTCCGACAACCGATATAGCCTTGCCGTCCGGAGACGTCAGATCCGTCTGATCTGGCCGCATTGCGAACCTGATCCAATCCCAATCTTCCAAATCACTGGGCTTTGCGGGGGCGGTTCTGGAGGCCGCGTAGTCCGGGCTGGCCACCAAGAACCTGTCCGTGTGTCCGATGGTACGCGACATGAATTCGCTGTCTTCCAGCCACCCTGCGCGGATCGCGATATCAAACCCATCCTTGATAAGATCGGACCGGCGATCCGAAAAGTGGAAGTTGATATCCACATGCGGATGCTCCTCCACAAATCTGGCGAAGATTTCCATCAGCTGTGTTTGGGCGACAAAGGCAGGTGCAGAGACCCGCAAAGAGCCGGTTGGCACCCGCGACGATGGGCTGATCTGATCCAGCCCCATTTCAGCAGCCGCAAGCATGTCATGCGCCTTTTGATGCAGCAGACGGCCTTCGTGAGTGAGCGACGACTGCCGCGTCGTCCGGTAAAGCAACGTCACACCCAGCTCCGTCTCAAGCTGAGAGACGATTTCGCTGACACGCGACGGGGCAAGCCCAAGATGCAGTGCTGCGCCCCGAAAAGACCCTTGGTCGACGACCGCTGCAAAGATCGCGATGCTGCGCAGTTTATCGATCATTATTCACCTCTGCCGAACAGTCATGTCTGCAAATATGCAATTATGAAGAACAGACGCAAGCCGTATGTGTTTGGCAGGACGACCGATCAACGGTTTCCACTTTAGATTTTCGGAGGATTAATCATGGCTATTCAGAACATCATTGGTGCAGCATCCTTGGCCCTTGCACTCGCAACCAGCACGGCTGCCTTTGCGGATAACAAGGAAACTGTCAGCGTCTTTTACGATCTGCTGAGTGATCCGGGTAACGCTGAACTCGCTGATGCCTTTCGCGAAGCCACGTCAGAAGACTGGGAAAGCATCGGGAATTATTCTGGCGAAAACGAGGGCCGCGACGGCTTTCTCGGCCAGATGGGCGGCTTTGCCCAACTGATGCCCGATCTCGACTGGGCTGTGCAAGAAATGCACCAAGACGGCGACACAGTTGTCGTGCGCAGCCGCGCCACAGGAACACCCGTTGCGCCTTTCTTTGGCGTTGATGGCCAAGGCCGCAGCTTTGATATCATGACCATCGATATCCATCAGCTGGAAGACGGCAAAATTGTCCGCACCTACCACGTCGAAGACTGGGCAACCGGACTGCAACAGCTGGGTGGCCAGTAAGAAACGCACCTTGGCGCTTCGCGATGCGAGGCGCCATTTCATGAAAGGAGAACGACATGCAACGTAGATCTGTTTTGAAAGCCACCGTTGCCGGTGCAATCGCGATGACTTTGGCAAACCGCGCCAGCGCACAGGATCTCGACGATACGAGCCAAGCAACGCTGGACACCGTCATGGCCTTGATGGGTGCGATGGGATCAGGCGACATGGACACGATGATCGCCCTGATGGATGATGACATGGTTTGGCAAAATGAAGGTGACAGCGCCTTGCCGTGGATCGGACCATGGAACGGCAAAGACGAAATCCTCGCGTTCCTGCCCGTTTTTGGCGAAAATTTCCAAACCACAAAGTGGGAAAACACGGATGTTCTGGCGTCGGGTGATACCGTTGCGATCTTTGGCAACATGAACGGGATCACTACGAAATCTGGTAAGGAAATTGGCGATTTCACCTTTGCGCTGCGTGCCAAGGTTCGCGACGGCAAAGTCGTTCTGTGGAACTGGTTCGAAGACAGCTACGCCGTGAGCCAAGCATACAACGGCTGATGACGCGTTTGCGAATTTAACGGGCGGCGATATGCGTCGCCCTTTTTCTGGACAGCCAACAACATATGGGGAAGCAATGACTACACTTTTGAAAGTTGCAGCGGCGGTGTTCTGCGTGATCAACGGGACGGCGGCAGTCGCTGACGACATCGCGCTTCCGACCAGAGATGGGACGCGACCTCAGACAACAAATGGCATTCCACATGTGCAGCTTGGCGGCATCAAAGCAAACCCGAATCTCACGGACGCTTTGCTGCAAAATGTCGCCCAAATGCCCGGGGTTGAGCTTGGTCCAACGCGGGTGTCGTTGCCGGGGGCCGTCGGCTTTCAACTCGGGTCCGATGTCAGTCTGGCAAACCCGGACGCGATCGTGGGCGGGCGCGAGTTTGCGCATCTCCATCCAGACGGCAGCCTGCATGCGTCGTTGGACCCAGCGCTCGCCAAGGCTGCGGTTTCAACCGGTTGGGCGACGCCACACCCGTGGGCCGCGCAGCGCGAGAGTTTTGCTGGTTTTGTCATGATCTATACCCCGCAGACCGAAGAGGAATTGGCGGTCGTGCTCAGGCTTGTAAGAGCGTCCTACGCCTTTGTCACCGGACAGGACGTGCCAAACCAAGCCCAGTAGTTTTCGCAAATATACGGGACCAGCGCGACGGATGGCGCCAACGGTCCCATTAAACGCAAAGATCGCGCCGCCTACGTACGAATATCGGAAAGGTTCAGCCCCGTGTCTCGTCTATCTCCGTATTGGCTTTGGGTGCTGTTGGCGCTTCCCGCGCTTGGATTTTCCGCATCGATTGCAACGTTGAACATATGCAGTCGCGGTTTTGAAGCTACTGCACTGGGCCGCACTGCACGATTGGGGCGGTATTGGCCCAGCCTTGGTGCATTTTGCACCCCTTGGACTGCTAGAGGCTTATCGCGCATGGTACTGATATTTGCGCCGCCGCCAACCACGTGAAGCCTGACCTTTATGCTCAAACGCCTATTCAGAATTATCACCAGCATCGGTGCTGTGTGCCTACTGGTTGTTGGGTGCCAAATCGTGCGCAACTCGGGGGATCAGATGATGCAAACACCAACGCCGGGCGCATTGCGGATCGCGACCTACAACGTCCACTACATCATATTGTTCAAAGAAACAGGACTATGGTCTGTCGGCGATTGGGAGCGGCGCAAGAGGCCAATGGATCTTGCGTTCAAAGAGATCGATGCAGATGTCATCGGCTTTCAGGAAATGGAAAGCTTCGGGGGCAGCAGCGGTAGTGACGTGAACCTCCTACTGGATTGGCTGCTAGAGAATAACGCGGATTATGGCGCTGCCGCCGTGGGCGATCCCAAAGACTTCCCGTCAACCCAGCCCATTCTCTATCGTCGGGATCGCCTTGAGCCATTGGACCAAGGTTGGTTCTTCTTTTCCGAAACCCCTGATGTGATCTATTCGCGCACCTTCAACGGATCGTTCCCGGCTTTTGCGTCTTGGGCCATGTTCAGGGATATCCAGACGGATCAAACTTTCCGGGTCATCAACATCCACACAGACTACCGCAGTCGGACCAACAGGCTGCGTTCCGTTGAACTCGTCGCCGACCGCATCGCGCCTTGGGCCGCATCGGGTGAAACACTGTTTGTGATTGGCGACATGAACGCGCGCTTGGGTGACAGAACAACCCGTATCTTGCAGGATGCAGGCGTGACCTTTGCGCCGGTCAAGGGATCGACTTACCACCTGAACCGAGGCCTCAATCTGTTTGGCGCGATCGACCATATCGGAACCGTTGGGCCAGCAGAGCTTATCAACCGGCCGGTCGTGATCCGACACCGCTTCGATGGTGAATGGCCGACGGACCACTACCCGGTGATTGCTGAATTCGACATATCAAACCCCTAGAAATTGAGGCTCCCTCATGAAGAGACCATTCACTCCAATACTCGCTTTGCTTTCAGGCACATTGCTGCCCAGCATTGCATCTGCTCAAGACTGTGGCGCGGCAGATCAGCCCTGCGCTGTCACGGATGGCACCTACCACATTGCCCTCCCTACGACCAACACGCCGACAGGTATCGTAGTGCATCTGCACGGCGGCGGTGGAACAGGCAAGGGTATGCTGAACTCTGGGCTTGCAAACGCGGCTTTAGAGCGCGGGTACCTCGTTGTGGCCCCCAACGGCGAGCACCCAGAAAACCAATGGTCCCGCGACTGGTCTGTCAAAGCCAACAACATGACATTTGCACGTGACGACATCGGGTTTCTCACAGACGTTATGCAAGATGTGCGCGCCACGCACGATGTGTCAGACGTCCCAGTTCTTCTGGCCGGGTTTTCACGCGGCGCATCCATGACGTGGAATGTTGCCTGCCAGATGCCAGATTTCGCAGACGCCTACGCCCCCGCTGCCGGGGCATTCTGGGATGATCTACCCGAGACCTGCGCCGGACCGGTCCGTCTGTTTCACACCCACGGATGGACCGACCGCGTCGTACCACTTGAGGGACGCAGCTTTGACGATGGCAGCGTTGTGCAAGGGGATGTCTGGGCCTCGCTCAAGATCATGCGCGAAACAAACGGCTGCCGAAATCGGCAACCTGAAAGCAGCAGCTTTGATGGCGACACATGGTTTCGCCATTGGACAGATTGCGACGCAGGGCAGATTGACCTGATGTTGCACCAAGGCGGACACGGCGCACCGGGCAACTGGGGCAACATAATTCTGGACTGGTTCGAATCCTAAAGCACGTTAGCGGCGCAATTACTCTCAGGCTGGAAAAACGACCAGGATCTCCGCTATGATCGATCCAACTTCATGTTGAATTGGATTACCGTGAACAGCCAACTGACGATAGCCGCGCACATTCTGGCCGTACTGGCGCATCACAAAGATGACGGAGCTATAACGTCCAAGGTTCTGGCAGAAGGGTTTGGTACAAATCCAGTGGTGATCCGCCGGGTCCTGTCCCAATTGAAAAAGGCTGGATTGGTCGAAGGTCGTCCCGGTGCCGGAGGCGGCAGCATCTTGTCTAAGTCGCCGGAGAAGATCACCCTGCGGGATGCTCATGATGCTATTTCCAGCGAGGCTGGCACCGTCTTGGTGCGCCATCGCGGAAAATGCGATGATGGGGTCGAAATAGGGCCCGCGATTGCTGACTATCTGAACGAGCTGTCTCAGGACGCCGAACAGGTCATGCTCAAAAGTTTGGAAGCCGTGAACATCAGCGAACTGACCCTCGAGATCGGCCGCCGTGTAAAACCAAAAACCTAAAAAGACCCCGAAAAGCTATCAGCACAACGCTCCATTGCAATTAGTAACATCTCTTGTTACTGATTCGAGATCAGCAGGAGCTAAAACAGATGCATTCACCCGACAAGACTTTTAAAGGCCTGAGTGGCGTTGAACGTGCCGTGTTAATCGGGACGGTCATTTGGATTCTTCTACAAATGTCCCGCTTCATAGCCGTTGTTCTCATTAACGACATCAATGAAGGCTTGGCCTCCGAGGCTTGGCGCTATCCTGCGTATCTCGATCTGTTTGCTGCGGTTTTTGCCGTTCCCTTGGCTTGGGCGGTTTGGATGCGACGCAGCCTTCTTACGTGGGCCTCTCTTCTCGTCTATTGGGCCATTTCCATAGTTGACCACATCGGAAACTTTGTGACGACCACATTTGTCGGTCCCCCGACCATCGCCGAAGGGATGGAGAACCCATACCTCGTTCCGGCAATCCAGACAGCACTGGATATCGTCTTTCTCGTGTTGTTGTTCGTTCCTGTTGGTCGAAACCTGTTCTTTCGATTGGGCAGCACGCAGTCTGAATGAGGCGCGTAGCGCTCGAGTCGGCGGGTTGTTCGAATTTCCCCTTCTCAGACATTCATGCATTGCATGGCATCGGTCAATTTGGGCTCGCACCCGACCTTCGTTACGCCCATGACCAAACCCAGTTGCCAGCCCCTGTCCTCGGTTTGCCAAAGGCAGCTTGGACTGTGGTCATCGTAGGGTGGGTGAAACCCACGCGCCGCCGCCCAATGCAATTCATCCCGCGTTAACACACTACCCCGCGCGGTGCTTTAACCCGGCTGTTGATACCATCGTGGTGCACGGGCGGTGTACGATTTGTGTACGCGCGGTGTACTGCTCATCTTTAACAAAAGAAGGGGATTTACCAAATTATGCGTAAATCCAATTTGACCACCGCCCGGACGTTGCTTTGCAACAGACGAAACCCGCCCTACACATTCGTAATCCACCGACACTGATAAGGCGCCAGCGTCACCGTCTCGTCCTCCACCCCGATCGCATCCTGGGACAGCAAGTCATGCCACCCCTCGTCCTCGATCAGATTTAACGCAGACAGCGATAGCGTCACCGCCTCATCGCTCACGTTATGTAAGGCAAAGACAGACTGCACCCGGTCCAAACTTTGTCGCCACACACCAAACACCCGGTCATCGCCCGTGTTCACGGTGAACTGGGTGGCATTTGGATGAAACGCTACCTGTTCCCCCCGCAATTTCAATCGGTTACACAAAGCAGACATCACGCGCGCCTGCATCGTCTCGGGGTCCTCCAACCGGGCACGCAACGCAGGATAATCCCAGCGATGCCGGTTGATCGCGCGGTTCATGCCCCGCTTTTCGACGCTGTCATGATCATTCGGGGTCGCCAGCATTGAATGCACGTACAGCGCAGGGATACCTTCCAGCGACATCACGATCGTCTGCGAACACACGAACCGGTCAAAGTGCCAGTCGTCAGCGCCCTTAAACGTCCGGCTCATCGCGTCAAAGAAGGTCGTGTTCAGCTCATAGGGGGCCTCGCCGCCATCCGGCAACGCGCGCATCGAAACCAGCCCGCCAACCTCGCGGACCACATCAATCATCCGGGCCTTTTCGTCCTCCGGCAATAACCCCTCAGCAGGGCGCATCCCGATCCCGTCATGGCTGGCGGTGAAGTTCAGATAGGCGCATCCCAAAGGAGCAGGCGGCATCCCCCGCGACCACTTCGCAAGCGTCCGCGCAGAGCCTGCCATCATCGCATGCATGATCAGCGGCGGCAGCGGAAAGTTATAGATAACATGGGCTTCGTCGCGGTTCCCGAAGTAGGACAGGTTCTCGGCCTTGGGCACATTCGTCTCTGTGATCAGAACCACGGGTTCCTCTGCATAATCACACAGCATCCGCATCAGCTTGATCACATCATGGGTCTGTTGCAGGTGGATCGAGGGGGTGCCGACGATCTTCCACAGAAAGGCCACCGCATCGAGGCGGATGATCTCCACCCCATTATCCAGATGCAGACGGATGATACGCAGGAATTCAAGCAGCACTTCGGGGTTGCGAAAATCCACGTCGATCTGATCATGGCTGAACGTACACCACACATGT
Organism: uncultured Paracoccaceae bacterium; assembly: GCA_938016515.1. Classification (GTDB taxonomy): domain Bacteria; phylum Pseudomonadota; class Alphaproteobacteria; order Rhodobacterales; family Rhodobacteraceae; genus Yoonia. The sequence goes on along the minus strand of CALILP010000150.1, from coordinate 20,359 downwards.
TTCGGCCCATGAGCCGTCTCGACCTCTTGCAACAACGGGGTCGTGCGGGGCCGGACCACCATCGACAGGTCATCATCCGGTGAAGCCTCGAAGAAGAACCTGTCGTAAGGGGCTTGGCCCTGCCTGTACGCATTGAACCACGCACCTTGCGAACTGACGTGGTTCAGCACCAAATCCGACATCAGCTTAAATTCCGCAGCGATCCGGTTGATATCGGGCCAGTCGCCCAACTGAGGGTTCACGGCCGTGAAATCAGACACAGCAAACCCATCGTCAGAGGTGAACGGAAAGAACGGCAGGATATGCACGCCATTCACCGCCCCCTTCATGTAACGGTGCAGGAAATCATGAAGCAAATCGAGTGGTTTATGCGCCCCATCCACAATCGAATTGCCATAAGTGATCAGCAAAGCGTCCTTTTGGGACCACAGCTGGTTGGACGGCTTGCGGCCCCGCTTACGGCGCTGTGTGCCTTCCGGCCAAAAGGCATCCACGATCTGGCTTGCCAAGATGTCTGGGTCCAGATCCGGGTAAATCTGATGCACACGTTTAGCCAGAGAGCGGCTGAAAGATTGGGTTGGTTCAGGCATGGGTCAACAGATTTTCACAAGGCATGTCTGGAAACAAACCACGTCTGCCCGCCAGACCCAAGGGAAAGACCGGTTTCTGAGTTGAAAACAAACGCGGTTCGAAAGATTTGCCTGAAAAATAGCCGCTTTGAAAACGTCTCGGCTGTGCTGGTGGCGTCAGCCTTAGGTCAATGCCAAGGCGCCTTGCGTTACCGGTTTTTCGTGCGTGCAACAGGCGGCCACAAGGTCAAGACGTTCACAGTCGCGTTGCGCAGTCGTCTTGATTGCTTCATTTCAGTGCATGCTATCAGCGACATGATGCGTCTCATCTGTCCAAAACAACGGTTCACAACCCTAGGATATCCGACTAGTATACTAGATAAAGGAGGCAGTTCCGATGACTGGTGCTTTCGAGCGTTTCACGCGCGGCGTGCTAAACCTTGTTGATCCGTACAAGAATGACCACCCGACCGCGCCCAAAGCGACGGTTTGGGCCTATTTGCGTGCCAACCTGTATCCGATGCGGATTGTGCTTGTGCTAAGCATTGTGCTGACGATTCTGGCCGCCTCGATCGAGATTTGGCTGATTTCCTATGCGGGTCGTCTGATCGACAATCTGGCTGGATCCTCGCCTGCCGATATCTGGACGACCCATGGCACTGAACTGATGATCGCAGCGCTTATAGTCTTGTTCTTGCGGCCAATCCTGCAGGGCGCGCGCCATGCCGTGAACGACATCGGGATCGACTGTAACGCTGCCAACTTGTACCGCTGGCGGGCGCACGAACATATGGCGCAGCAATCGGTCGGCTGGTTTCAGGAAGACCTGACCGGGCGGACGTCCTCGCGACTTGTCGATATCGGAAATTACGCAGCAGGATCGATCTTTGAGACATTGAATACCGTCGCCTTTGGGGCGGTCTATATGGTTGGGATCGTGATCCTGATGGGCAGTACCGATGCGCGCCTCGCCCTGCCCTTGCTGGTCTGGCTGGGCCTTTATCTGGCGATCATGATGCAGATCATTCCGCGCATGGTAACAGCGCAGGAAAAGTTTCAGGCGGCCAAATCCGGGCTGATCGGGAATGTCGTTGATAGCTTTTCTAATTTCGACACGCTCAAGCTGTTTGCGCCGCGTGACGCCATCGCACGCGACCACAAGGTCAGCCTAGAGGCGACCCGCGCGGCCTTGTTCAAAGCCCGCCAGATCGCGGTTGCCATGCGGATCACGATCATCTCGCTCGAGGGGCTGATCATTGTGGGCTTTATCGGCTACGGGGTCTGGCTTTGGTCGCAGGAGCTGGCCACGATTGGTCTGGTCAGCTCGGCGATCGCGCTCAGCCTGCGGATCACGACGATGGCAGAATGGATGCTGGATAGCGTCTGGGCGATTTTCCTGCGGGTCGGCAGCCTGCGAGAGGCGCTAAAGACCATCGCACAGCCCATCACCATCCCACAGGCAAATGATGCGCCCCAGTTAAACGTCACAGATGGTGCAATCACATTTGACGGCACCCGCCACCAATACGGCAAGACCCAAGGCGGCCTGCACCCCCTGGATTTGCACATCGCTGCTGGCGAAAAAGTGGGGCTGATCGGGCGATCAGGCGCGGGCAAATCCACCCTTGTGAACCTTGTCCTGCGGTTCTTTGAGGCAGAAGACGGCGATATCCTGATCGACGGGCAAAGCATCAGAACCGTTGACCAAGACAGCCTGCGTGCGGCCATCGGCATGGTCAGCCAACAGGCCTCGTTGCTGAACAGGTCGATCCGGGACAACATCGCGCTGGGGCAAACGAACGTGACCGACGAGGCTGTTCAGGCGGCAGCGATCGAGGCGAAGGCCCATGACTTTATTCTGGATCTACAAGACAGCAAAGGGCGCACCGGATACGACGCACATGTGGGCGAACGGGGCATCAAACTGTCCGGTGGACAACGGCAACGCATCGCGCTGGCGCGGGTGATCCTGAAAGATGCGCCCATCCTGATCCTCGACGAGGCTACCAGCGCGCTGGATAGCGAAGTCGAGGCAGAAATTCAGGCCTCTCTTAATGAGGTGATGCAATCCAAAACCGTCATCGCCATCGCGCACCGCTTGTCCACCATCGCACAAATGGACCGGATCATCGTGTTAGACGCAGGGCGGGTCGCAGAACAAGGCACCCATACGGATTTGCTGGCATCAGGTGGGCTATACGCCCAATTCTGGAACCGTCAGTCAGGTGGGTTTATCGGGGCGGATGAGGACTAGGGTTCTCTTGCAGGGTTTCTGTCAAAACCGTCCCATCAGCAACTGACGTAAAAGGGGACCGGGCGGCCAATGCATGTAGACCCGAATGAGGCAGACGGGTTTCGCTATTCCGCGTAGTACCGCTTTGGCCACTGACCCCACTTTGACCATGTGCGGCCCAAGCTATCGAGGGTCACAAACCTCTCGTTTTTAGCTTTCACGGTGTCATAAACAATGCCTTGAATGTAGATGAACCTGCAACGCACCAACAAAAGCGCGACGAAATCCCCGTCCATTTTCCGCGGCTTGATGCGAAAGGTAGAAACCTCGGCGCGCACTTCCCAGCCTGGTTGATCTTGGAAGGGGCCACCAGAAATACCATCTATCATGACCGACCGTCCGTTGAACCTATAATCCACATCAACCGCGCATCGCATATAGTGCTTTGTGCCCTCCCCCCACGGATTCCACGAACTGCGCGACGTGCCAATGTGCAGACGAGAGCGAAGCCGTGCTTTTCTGCCGTTTGGCCAGTATCCATTGTCTATACTGGGATTGGGATCGAGGGACGAAAGCCGGGTGCTGTTCTGTTTGTAGACGATTTCAAAGTCGTCTTCGGCGACCTTAGAGATATCCTGAAAAACTGTCTTTCCAAAGCCATACAATTTGATGGCAGTGTCCAGTTTACTGTTCTCGAAATCATAATCATCGACAAATGTATCAGTCCACTGCATGGGTCACCTCCAACGCCTGCTGGGCCCTGCGAGTGTTATGCAAATGGTCTTGCGCCGCTAGCCGCGCAAACGAGGTAGCCCGCATTGGTGCCGCCCAATTGCAGGCAACCGTCCGACGCGGACTATTCAGAAGACGGCAGGCAAGGCTTCACCTACCATTTCCTCACGTCTTCTTGCGGTCATCCACCACGTTCAGGCCGGCCAGACCAGAGTTCCCAAGATCGACGCTGGCGAAAGGACCGCCGTGGCACATGTGGGTTTTGTCGAGCGGGTCTAAGGGAGCCTCCATTTCGGCAAACACAGCCTGTGCAAAATCCTCTGCGTTGTCTTTCGGCCGATACCCCAAAAAGGCAGCTTTGGTATTGTCGACTGGGGACCGGTCGTTGTCCGACACGCCATACACAACGGCCCAGCCTGTCACCGGGGTATCAATGCAGCGGGTCACCAGCTGGATCAAATCGTCATAGGACAGATAAGATCCCAAAGAGCGTGGATTATTGACAGATGCGCAAGATAAAATCCGCATATGTACGCTTTCCAAGCCTCGCTTTTCCCAATACATCCGGCCCAGATCTTCGGAAAAGCACTTGGCCAAGCCATAGAATGTATCGGGCCGGTGGGGCATCTCGGTGTCAAGGCATACGTTCTTATCGTACATGCCGACCGCATGAATAGAGCTGGCGTAAACCACCCGCCGAGCGCCAGTCCGATAGGCGGCCTCCCAGACATTGTAAGAGCCGATGAAATTTGGCCCAAGCAATTGTTCAAAAGGGCCCTCGTCCACGAAAGCGCCCATGTGGATCACCATCGTGGCGCCTTCGATCACAGCCATCATATCGTCAAAACTGGCCAGATCGGCTTTCATGAAACGCTCGCCGGGGTAACAGGTGCCGACGTCTTCCAGATCGGTTGAAACCAGCTCGTCGCAAAGTGCGGTCAGTGGTTCACGCAGATAAGAGCCAAGGCGGCCAGCGGCCCCTGTCAGCACGATCTTTTTCAATTTCATCGGAGTTCCCTATTCCATCTTGTCTTTGACTGTCGCCAGCAAATTATCCGTAGCCTTTGACAACAGAACGTTGTCCTGACCGCAAGCCACGAATGTGAAACCCTCATTGAGCAAGCTGGCGGCAAAGGCGGGGTCATTTACCAGTGTACCCACAGGCACACCCATATCCATCAGGGTTCTTGCAGCGGGTCGTATCAAATCCCAGACGGCAGGATCCAGTGGCTTGCCCAAAAGGCCAATGTCAGCAGCAATATCAGCAGGCCCGAAAAATACGCCATGCACACCATCCACAGCACCAATTTCGGCAGCGCGACCCAGTGCGTCGCGGGTTTCCAGCTGGACCAGAATGGTCGTCTCATCCTCGACACGCTCAAAATAGTCGGTCACCCGTCCGAACCGAGAGGCGCGGGTCATCCCCGACACACCCCGTACGCCACGCGGTGGATAGCGGGTAGCTGCGACCGCTTTTTCCGCCTCTTCGACGGTCTGGATCATCGGAAACAACAGGCCCTGCGCGCCCAGATCCAGAAGCCGCTTCACGATCACCGGATCGTTCCATTCCGGCCGGACCAAAGCCGTGGTGCGGGTCGCGGCAAAGGCCTGCAACTGACCGCTGACGGTCATGTAATCGTTGGGCGCATGTTCCATATCGATGAGGGCCCAATCAAAGCCAGCAGGGGCCGTGATCTCGGCCACAAAGGGGCTGCACAGACCGATCCACAGACCAAGCTGCTTTTCATGCGCTGCAATGGCATGGGTGAAGGAATTGGGTGGCAGTTTCATGGCGTCACCGATTTTGTTGTTTGGGTGGGGGCGATTTTTGCAAGAAAAATCAGGGGGCCAGCCCCCCGCTACGCTCCCCCCGGGATATAGAAAGAAACAAAGAAATCCTTTGCGTGGTGGTCAGCCTTAGCTGTCTTCGCCCACCATTTGGCGTTGTTTGCCCAGGCCCGCAATTGTCAGCTCCATCATGTCGCCCTTCTTGAGATAAACCGGATCCGGCTTGATCCCCATGCCAACACCCGGCGGTGTCCCTGTCGAGATCACATCACCCGGATGCAGGGTAAACAAGCTGCTTAGATGCGCGATAATCTCGGCGACTGTGAAGATCATCGTCGATGTGTTTCCGGTCTGCATCCGGTGTCCATTCACATCCAGTGACATCTCTAAGGTCTGCGGGTCGCCGACCTCATCGCGGGTCACCAGCCACGGACCGGTTGGCCCGAAGGTGTCGCAGCTTTTGCCCTTGGTCCATTGGCCTGTCAGGCCGGTTTGAAAGTGCCGTTCTGACACGTCGTTGACCACGCAATAGCCCGCGACATGATCCAGTGCATCGGCCTCGGAGACGTATTTCGCTGTTGTGCCGATCACGACGCCCAACTCAACCTCCCAGTCAGTCTTTGTCGATCCGCGCGGCATCACAACGTCATCGTTCGGGCCAACAATGGCAGAGTTTGCCTTCATGAACAGGATCGGATGATCCGGTTCCGGCAACCCGGATTCTTTGGCGTGATCGGAGTAGTTCAGGCCAATGCAGCAAAACTTGCCGATGTCACCTACGCAAGGCCCCAACCGCGGATCGCCTGTCACCGCGGGCAGATTTTCCGGGTCCAGTGCCCGCAATTTGGCCAGCCCCGCATCAGACAACACACCACCCGCGATATCATCCACAACACCCGACAAATCCCGCAGCACACCTGCATCATCCAACATGCCGGGTTTCTCTGCCCCTGCTGGGCCAAAACGCAATAATTTCATGATCTTTTCCTTTTCTTAACCCGACCAGCCGCCGTCGATAATGTGGGGCTGTCCTGTTGTGAACGCGCTTTCGTCGCTGGCCAGATAAACCACAAGCGCTGCTATTTCCTCGGCGGTGGCCACCCGGCCCATCGGCTGGCGCGAGACGAACTGCTGCATCGCGGCTTCGTAGCTGCCCAATTGCTCGCCCAATGCGGTGACACGATCGTGCCAGCTGGGGCTTTCCACGGTACCGGGGCAGATGCAGTTACACCGGATGCCCTTGGTGATGTATTCCACAGCGACCGATTTGGTCATCCCGATCACAGCGGCCTTTGTGGTTCCGTAGATGAACCGGTTCGGCGCACCAATGATCGAGGATAAGGCCGACGACATGTTGATGATCGACCCTGTTTCGCGTTCCAGCATCCCCGGCAAAGCGGCCCGGATCGTGCGAAACATCGACCGGACGTTCAGATCAAAGGCAAAGTCCCAATCGGCGTCAGACGTCTCAAGGATCGATCCGTTGTGCACAAAGCCTGCGCAGTTGAACAACACATCCGGGTTGGCCCGCGCCACGCCTTCGGCCACCGAAGCATCGTCGCGCACGTCCATCACAAAGGTCTCGATCCCGTCGCCGGTCACGCTGGCCAAGGCATCGGCGTTCACGTCCGTTGCAAAAACAGTCGCCCCTTCCGCGGCCATCGCCAAGACAGAGGCCTTCCCGATCCCTTGCCCAGCTGCTGTCACCAGCACGCGTTTTCCTGTCAGTCGTCCCATCACTCCCCCTCTGGCCTTTCGCCGCCCGTCGTTTCTGTTAGCGTAGCCAGTGACATACCCAATGAACAGCCTGATGGGACAGGATTTATGACTGGCAGTCTTATTCTTGGCGGGGGCGGCATGATCGGGCAAAAGCTGGCGGCGCATTTGCAAGCCACTGACCCGGACACCCCCCTGACCCTGCACGACATCGCGTTCCCGCCAAAAGGTATGCCTGGGGTCACCGGTGACGTGTCCCAACCGGGTATCATGCAGGCCCTTGCTAAAAAGCGGTTCGATACGATCTATCACCTTGCCAGTGTGGTGTCCGGTGAAGCCGAGGCTGACTTTACCAAAGGCTGGCAAACCAACCTGCACCCGATGCTGGCCCTGCTTGAAGGCCTGCGTCTGGAACACACGGCAAGCGGCGGGACCTATCGACCCAAGGTGATCTTTACTTCGTCCATCGCCGTATTCGGGGGGCCGTTCCCAGAGGTGATCCCGGATGACTATGCGACGTCTCCGCAAAGCAGCTACGGCGCCCAGAAAGTTGCCTGCGAAATCCTGCTGCAAGACTATGCGCGCAAGGGATTTATCGACGGCTTGTCCCTGCGGTTGCCGACCATTTGCGTGCGGCCGGGCAAGCCAAACCTTGCAGCGTCATCCTTCTTTTCCGGCATCATCCGAGAGCCACTGAATGGCCAAGAAGCCGCCCTGCCCGTCCCCGACACCGTGCGACATTGGTTTGCATCGCCGCGCGCCGCCGTTGGATTTCTGGCGCATGCCGCACGCATCGACACAAGCCAACTGAACGGCCACCGCGCGTTGAATTTGCCCGGCGTGACCTGCACAGTCGCGGAACAAATCGAGGCGTTGCGGCAGGTGGCGGGCGCGAAGGTTGCCGATCTGATCGTGCCCAAGCCTGACCCGGATGTCGCTGCTCTTATCGCACGCTGGCCAGAGGCCTTCACAGCGACACGGGCCAAGACCCTTGGCTTTCGGGCTGAAGACAGCTTTGCGGATATCATTCAGACCTATATTGCAGATGAAATGTCATCCGAGTAGCAGCACGTCCTTGGGTGCAGGATAGCCTTGAAAATAGGGCTCTTGGTCCAATGAAAGCCAAGCGACCTTAAACGCCCTTGGCAAGCCTGCACCTGACCTGATCCGGGATTTTCACAAATTTCGGACTAGATCGCAGAAAACGCAAAGGACACTAGACCCAAGGCCTAAGGTCTTTCGCAAAGTCGCACGACTTTGGTGTCGACGCGAAAGTGACGCTCGTCAAAAAGAAAGGGAGCCTATCAATGCTGAGAAAAATCATCGTTCCGGTGCGCGGAGACGGCATGATCGAAACGGTGCTGAAACATGCATCTGCACTGGCCATCCACCACAAGGCCCACATCGTTGTCGCACATTGCAGGCCCCGCCCCGAAGATCTGATGCCCTACAGCCGTGCCCTGCCCGGCTTTGCGCGCGAGACAATGATCGCGCAGGCCCGCGAACTTGCCGATCAACAAGAACAAGCGGTCCGAGACCAACTGCACACGCTTGCGCAAGACCTTGACCTCAAAGAAACAGACACCCCGGTGCGCGACACGGCTTCCATCGAATTTGTCGAGGAAGACGGGTTGATGGCGGACGTGATCAAACAAAACGGCAGACTGGCGGATCTGGTGGTCGTCGCCAAACCGGACAGAGACCGCAATCTTGGCACCAATTCCCTGAAATCCGCCCTGTTCCGCACAGGACGTCCCGTATTGATGTGCCCGCCAGGACGCGACGTGCCCTCTGACTTTGGCAAAAACATTGCTGTGGCTTGGAACGGATCACTCGAAGCGTCGCGAGCGGTTGCAATGACCCTCGACCTCGCAAAAGCGGCCCAGACCGTGACAATCCTGTCAGGCGGCAAAGGCGAACCGTACGGCGCATCGCAAGAAGAACTGGTCGACTATTACCGGCTGCGTGGGATCGCCGCCAAGACCCATAGATTTGAGGCCCGTAACCCCGCCAAAGAATTGCTGAAAATAACAGCGGAATTGGGGGCAAGTGCACTTGTCATGGGCGCCTACGGACAGAACCACGAACGCGAAACGCTGTTCGGGGGCAATACACAGGTCATCGTCGACACAGCAGAAATTCCAGTCATTCTAGTACATTAGGGTGAAATTTTGCTGCGCAATAAAATAATTCTTGAAATGGTGTTTGAACAAGATAATTGCTTTGTAGGTGAAAATCTGGGGGGTTTTCCTGCTTCAGCGTGAATTGCACAGCAGGACTCGACTTCCGGTTGTGGCCCTGCGACTATTCTACGCAGTGAACTAAATGGGAGAACTTTGAATGAACTTTTCGAAACGTATGCTTCTTGGACTTGTCGGTGCATCGGTATTGGCCTCTGCTCCGCTCACTGCGCTGGCCGAAGACTGGCAGCCCCGCAAACCGATTGATTTCGTCATTATGGCAGGTGCAGGTGGCGGCGCTGATCAGATCGCCCGCTTCATCCAATCTGTCGCTGAACAAAAAGATTTAACCACACGCCCGCTGGTCCCCAACAACAAGGGCGGCGGCTCTGGTGCCGAGGCATTGATCCACGTCAGCACTGCAAACGATCCAGATCACACCATCCTTGTGACGCTTAATTCCTTCTTTACGACGCCCCTGCGTCAGGAAAACCTTGGAATTGATATTCAAACCTTCACCCCCGTTGCGATGATGGGCGTCGACCCGTTTGTGCTGTGGGTCCACAAAGACAGCGGCATCACAACGCTGGATGAATATGTGGCCAAAGTGCAGGAAATGGGCGGCGAATACGTGATGGGTGGCACCGGTGCCGGTCAAGAAGACAGCATCGTGATCGCTTTCATGTCCGAAGCTTACGGTCTCGACATCAACTACATCCCCTACGATGGCGGTGGTGCGGTTGCCAAAGACCTTGCCGGTCAGCAAATCATGGCAACGGTAAACAATCCGGCCGAGGCCAAAGGTTTCTATGAAGCAGGCGATTTTGTTCCGCTTCTGGCCTTCTCGGACGAGCGGATGCCGGCATACCCGGATGTCCCGACCCTCAAGGAAATGGGCCACGACTTTTCCTACTATAACCAGCGGGCCGTCGTCGGTGCGCCGGGCATGTCGGACGAGGCAGCAGCCTACTATCAGGATCTGTTCACAACGATCTATGAAAGTGAAGAGTGGCAGGGCTATCTCGCCTCTGAAAGCCTGTCACCCCTTTGGATGGATGCCGCTGAGCAGCGCGATTACTGGGCACTTCAGGTCGATAACCACAAGTCCTTGCTAGCCGCCCTCGGCGAATAAGAAAACCGACACGATCAAGAAATAAGGAGGGCCAGATGCGCGTTGGCGAGCTTATTACCGCCGGATTTCTGGCCCTTCTGTCCATCTATCTGATGTGGAAAAGCGCAGAACTTCCCATCGGATACATCTCTGGGACAGGTCCCGGCGGGGGGGCCTGGCCGTTCTGGCTATCGGCAATCATGCTGGTCTGCTGCGGCTTTACCGCCTTTAACTGGTGGCAGGGCACCACCCCCGCTTCGCAGTCAGAAGACCCCGTTCTGGACAGTCACGGCTGGCGGTCCCTGATCTTTGTGGGCGGCGGGATCATCGTCTTTGTGGCCCTGATCAGCATCATCTCGATGTACGGGGCCATTGCGATATTCCTGTTTTATTACATGTGGTTTCTTGGGCGACACGGCCTGGCACTTAGCTTGTCGATGGCCCTGATCACACCCATAGCGCTGTTCTTCTTTTTCGAAGGGGCGATGCGGATCACGATGCCAAGCGGGCTGCCGTTCACCGACCCGGTCTTCAACATTCTGTACGAGATTATTTACTGACGCCATGACACGCGCCGCTAAAGGAAACACCCAATGACGGAAGTCCTTTCCCTGCTTGGTGACGGCATGTTGTTGTCGTTGCAGCCGTTGAACCTGATGATGATCATGATTGGGGTCACCGTTGGGCTGTTCATCGGTGCAATGCCCGGACTGGGATCGGTCAACGGGGTGGCGATCCTGCTGCCGGTGACGTTTTTGGTCCCCCCCGGTTCAGCAATCATCTTTCTGGCAGCGATTTACTATGGGGCGATGTACGGGGGTGCGGTGTCATCGGTGACGCTCGGCATTCCGGGCGCATCAACGGCGGTGGCAACAACCTTTGACGGACGACCACTGGCACTGAAGGGGCGGGCCAGCCTTGCGTTGGTTACCGCAGCCCTCGCCTCTTTCATCGGTGGAACAGTCGCAAATATCCTTTTCACGCTGTTTGCACCCCTGCTGGCCTCGGTCGCCTTGTCTTTCGGGCCACCCGAGGTTTTTGCTCTGATGCTGCTGGCCTTCGCAACCTTCGTGGGCCTAGGCGGCGACGATATCCCAAAAACGATCTTTTCGATCTGCTTCGGGCTGACCCTCGGCGCAGTTGGTTTCGACCAAATCTCTGGCGCACCCCGACTGGTCTTGTTCGAATATAACGGCTTCCTGCAGGGTATCGGGTTTCTTGTACTCGCCATCGGTGTTTATGGCATCGGCGAGATGCTTTGGACCATCGACCAAACACGCGGGGATATCACATCGACCACGCCGAAGATGACCGTCAAAGGCATGGCAACCGACGCTAAAGAGGCGACAAAGCGGGGCTGGAAAGGCACCGCAATCGGGTCATTCCTTGGCTTCTTTGTCGGCATCCTGCCAGCCGCCGGGGCCACACCGGGATCATTGATGTCATATGGCGTGGCCAAAATGGTGTCGCGTAACCCCGAAGAATTCGGCAAAGGGTCGGTCGACGGGGTCGCAGCACCAGAGGCGGCGAACAACTCGGCCTCAACCGGGTCGATGCTGCCAATGCTGACGCTGGGCATCCCCGGTTCACCGACCACAGCGATCTTGCTGGGCGGCATGGTGATCTGGGGCTTGGTTCCGGGACCACGTCTTTTCGTGGATGAACAAGAGTTCGTCTGGGGTCTGATCGGATCATTCTACATTTCTAACGCAGCCGCCCTTTTGATCAATCTGGCTTTCATCCCGGTCTTTATCTGGATGCTGCGGATGCCCTTCACGATCCTTGCACCCATGATATTTGTGCTGTCGATTGTCGGCGGCTATGCGGCGACCCGCGATATGTTCGACATCTGGCTGATCGTGGGCTTCGGGATTGGGGCGTTCTTTTTACGCAAGTTTGACTATCCGCTTGCCCCGGCTGTGCTGGCCATCGTGCTTGGACCCATCGCTGAGCCGACTTTGCGCCAGTCGCTTTTGCTGTCATCGGGCGATCCTGCGATCTTTTTCACCCGACCTGTTGCAGGGCCAATCACGATCATCGCGATTATCCTGATCCTGCTGCCCGGTCTGAAACTGATCCGGCGCAAGATGGGCGCACACAGCAAAAAGCCAGCGCAATAGCACTGGCTTTTTCAATCCTGACGCCTTGATTGGGTCAGCTATAAAGACCAGCCACTTTGCCGCGCAACTGAACCAATGCCAGAACAGTATCAATCGTGGGTGTTGGCACGCCGGTCACCCGACCCAATTCCTGTACAGATCCAACCAAAGCGTCGATTTCCATTGGACGGTTGGCATCCAGGTCCTGCAACATAGAGGTCCGGTGGGCCCCAACATCAGCCCCCCCCTGAATGCGGCGATCCACATCAATCGGGAATTTTACGCCAAGGGCCTCGGCAATCGCTTGGGCTTCTAACATCATGTTGCGGGCGACCTCTCGGGTGCCCGGCTCTGTGCACAAGACATCCAAAGTTGCATGGGTCAGGGCGGAAATCGGGTTGAACGACAGGTTCCCCCACAATTTCACCCAAATCTCATCACGGATCTTTGGCCGAACGGGGGCTTTCAACCCTGCAGCACTGAGCGCTTTTGACAGCGCCATCGCACGCTCTGACTTTTCGCCAGACGGCTCGCCCAAGGAAAAGCGATTGCCCTCGATGTGCTTGATCACTCCCGGTTCGATCACTTCAGCGGCAGGATACACCACGCAGCCCAACACATTGTCCGGCCCAAACCCGTTCCACTGGGCATCACCAGGATCAACACTTGCCAACCGCGTCCCTTCCAGATCGCCGCCGGTTTTGTGAAAATACCACCAAGGCACCCCGTTCACACCGGAAACGATGGTTGTTTCCGGGCCAATCAGGGGCTTCATCTTATCGACCACCGGCGGCACCGAATGGGCCTTGAGCGTCACAATCACATAGTCCTGCGGACCCAGATCAGCAGGATCATCCGACACCGTGACCGGCATCGTCTTTGTCTCGTCGCCCTCGATCAGCTTCAAACCGTTCTCGCGCATCGCCGCCAGATGCGGACCGCGCGCCACAAGGCTGACATCCGCGCCAGCCTCGACCAGCTTCGCGCCCATGTATCCGCCGATGGCCCCGGCCCCAAAAATACAGATCTTCATGATGTGGCCGCATCAACAAGGCCGAGCTTTTCAGCCAAACCAATCCGCTGCATCTTGCCCGTGGCCCCTTTCGGGATCTCTTCGAGGATGATGACCTTGCGGGGGACTTTGAAATCAGCCAGCCGCTCTGACGCGAAATTGCGGATGTCGCGGTCGGTCACCTCTTCACCGTCACGCAAGACAACGGCAGCCGCGACCTCTTCACCCAGCTTTGGATGCGGCAGGGCAAAGGTCACGACCTGTGCAATTGCAGGGTGGGCCGAAAGAATACCATCCACCTCCAGCGGGCTGACCTTTTCGCCACCGCGGTTAATGATCTCTTTCAAACGACCGGTCAGGGTCAAGTAACCATCACTGTCAAACGTACCCTGATCGCCAGTGCGGAACCAACGTTGACCGCCCACTTCAAAGAAGTTCTTGGCGTTGGCATCAGGGTTGCTTTCGTAACCGGGGGTCACATTCGGGCCAGAGATCACGACCTCGCCAATCGCGTCATTATCAATCAACGACGGTTCAACCTCATCGGCGATACGCACTTCGGGTCCGGCGGGCAGACCGACAGCACCCGGTTTCTGGGCACCGGCAGACAAAGGGTTCGAACACATCTGGTGGGCGGCTTCTGTCATCCCGTACCCTTCGATGACGGGAACACCGAATGTTTCGAACAGTTTTTCCATCACCGGTCCGGGCAACGACGCTGAGGAAGACCGCAAGAACCGCAACCGCGCGCCTGCGATCACATCCGCATTACGCGCCGCCCGCGACAAGATCGCCTGATGCATCGTTGGAACGGCCGTGTACCACGTTGGACTGGCATCGCGCAGCCAGCCGAAGAACCGCAGCGCGTCAAATCCGGGGGCGCACCACACCTGTCCGCCGGTCGCCAATGTGGAAGAAACCGCAGCCAGCAGCCCGTGGATATGAAACAGCGGCATTACATTCATGCAGCGATCATCCGACGTCAGTGACAAAGACGTCGCGATGTTATGGGCCGAGGCCGCAACATTCGATTGCAACAGCGGCACAATCTTGGGGCGAGAGGTGGTGCCAGACGTGTGCAAGATCAAGGCGACATCACTGGCATCTGGCGCGCTTTGATCGCAGGTCCCGGTGCTGTCGGCCTTCAACGTGAAATGGCCGGCGGGCTGATCCGGGTCAGCGACCAGTCGTAACACCTTTACGCCCAGCTTTTTGGCGGCGGCATCAGCAGGACCATCTTCGCCATCCATCAAAATGACGGCCTTGGCATTCAGGTCTTCGATGTAGAAGGCAAACTCGTCTTCGCGGTAGGCAGGGTTCAACGGGGCGGTCACGGCAGCTTGGGCGACGGTGATAAAGGCAGTCGCCATTTCGGGGCCGTTCGGCAAAACAATCGCGACGCGATCACCGCGACCGATACCGGCATCATGCAGCGCGGATGCAACCGTTTCAGAAAGCGCCCTCAGGCCACCATAGCTAAGCCAATCGCGGTCTGGCGCGCCAATAGCCTGCGCAGTTTCGGGGTGACTTGCAAGTAGTCCCTTAAGCGTATCTGCCACGTCGTTTCTCCAGATTAATGAGGTGGTTAATCCTAGCGCGAATATGCTGAAATTCAACGCATTAACGCTTGAAACCTTGGGGAATTCCGCAAAAAAGACGCCCTTCAGCGACGATGGTGCGTCAGACAGCGCATACCCATGAATCCACCAATTACTTCGACGCGAATTGATCGCACAAATGGCCCCTGTTGCCCTATCGTGCGGGATCAATCCTGGTCACATTTGCGACCTACCCTATCGGACCAATTGCCTTCATCGAACGCATCGGTCACTTTGGTCTTATGGAGACACTCCAATCAAATCACGACGCGTTTCTGGTTGTCATGTCCTGCATCGTCGCATTGATCGCGGGCTTCACCGGGCTGTCTTTGACCCGTGATCTGTCGCAAAAGCCGGTCTTGCAACGGCAAATCTCTGTCGCGCTGGCCTCAGTCGCGCTGGGAGGCGGCATCTGGTCAATGCACTTTGTGGCCATGCTCGGGCTCGAGTTGCCAGTGCTGTATTACTACGATGCGGCAATCACCTTGGTCTCTGCGCTGACCGCGATTCTGATCGTCGGTGCGGCCCTCGTCTTGCTTCACTTTGTAGAGCGCACGCCCCTTGTGATCAGCGCAGCAGGGAGCATCGTGGGGGTCGGTATTCTTGGCATGCACTACATCGGCATGGCGGGTCTGCAACTTTGCCGTGCAATATACACCCCCTTCGGGATCGTCTTTTCGTCTATCGTGGCGATCTGCCTTTGCATCGTAGCGTTCTGGGTGGCCTACGGGCGCCGGGAAAACCGCAACATCTTTTTGGGAACAATCTGCTTTGCGGTCGCCGTTTGCTCTGTACATTTTCTGGCGATGGCAGGCACAGAATTTGTGGCCGAACCACGCTTGCATGAATTCGGCCCCCCCATGAGCAACGAAGTTTTGGCCCTTGGCGTCATCCTTTCCAGCTTCGTCATTTTCGGAACTTTTTTGTGGGTCAGCGTCACGTATCTGGTCGCCCACCCGTCAACACTCACAGCCGACCCAGAACCGTCACCCGTCAAAGCCACACCCCAAGGCCTTCAAATCCCCTGCGAACGGGACGGAACGCGGATCTTTGTGTCCCCGTCAGACGTGGCCTTGGTTCGGGCTGACGGACACTACACCCAGATCTACACAGAGCAGGACCGCCTGTTCTGCGTCTGGCCGATCACAGAGGCCACCAAACGTTTGGTCACTACCGGGTTTTTGCAAACCCATCGCAGCTATCTGGTGAACCCAACCAAGGTCTCGCGGTTCGAACGGCAGAAGGACAAAGGGCGCTGCATCTTTGCGATGGAAGACCTTCCGCCGGTTCCAGTCAGCCGATCAAAGCTTAAGCTGATACAGGACGCTTTGGGCGCGCGACCCGGCGCAGTTCATGCAAGCTAAGGCGCATTTCGTGCAAAACTCCTGTATTTCATGACATTTCGCAGGCGGTCGTAACGACCTGCATGCAACCTTCTCGGCAGCAAGAATAACCAATTCTCGGGAGGAGAGCTGATGATTCCAGCCGCATTTGAATATCATCGCCCACAAGACATGGACGGGGTTTTGGCCGTTCTGCAGGAACACGGTGACGACGCCCGCGTCATGGCAGGCGGGCACAGCCTGATCCCCATGATGAAGCTGCGCATGGCCGATGTCCCCCACTTGATCGACTTGCAAGACGTCGGCGGCATGTCCGATATTGAGGTTGGCACCGACACCATCCGCATCGGCGCGATGGTCACACAGGCCGACATCATCGACCACGCGGCCCTCGCAGGCGCCGCCCCGATCCTGCGCGAAGCTGCGCTGCAAATCGCTGATCCGCAGGTCCGTTATATGGGCACGGTTGGCGGAAACGTGGCGAACGGCGATCCCGGCAATGACATGCCCGGCCTGATGCAATGCCTTGACGCAACCTTTACACTTGTGGGCAGCGATGGTGCCCGCGCCGTGAAAGCGCGCGACTTCTACGAAGCGGCATATATGACCGCGCGGGAAGATGACGAGGTTCTGACGGCTGTCACCATCCCGCTTCCATCCGGCGGCTACGCCTACGAAAAACAAAAGCGCAAGATCGGGGATTACGCCACCGCTGCCGCTGCAGTGCAGATCACCAAAAACGGGGACACCTGCACCTCCGTGGCCATCGCCATGACCAACCTAAGCGATACGCCGATCTACTCAGAGGCAGCAGGTGCAGCCCTCATTGGGACAACACTGGACGATGCAGCCCTCAAGGCCTCTGTCGCTGCGATGCTGGATGACATCGACCCGGCCGACGATAATCGCGGACCTATCGCGTTCAAGAAACATGTGGCTGGCGTGATCCTGCGCCGCGCCATCGAACGCGCCTGGTCGCGCGCATAAGGGAGGGATCACATGTCTAACAAGATGCACATCAAGCTAAACGTGAACGGCAAAGACGAGGAATTCCTCGCAGAACCGCGCGAACTGCTGATCTACACACTGCGCGAGCGTCTGAATATCACCGGGCCCCACATCGGTTGCGAAACCTCGCATTGCGGGGCCTGCACCGTGACCATCGACGGCAAATCGGTCAAAGCCTGCACCATGTTCGCGGTTCAGGCCAGCGGCAAATCGGTCACCACCATTGAAGGCATCGGCGGCCCCGACGCCCTGCATCCGTTGCAAGAGGCGTTCAAGGAACATCACGGCCTGCAGTGCGGCTATTGCACCCCCGGCATGATCACCCGCGCCACCAAATTGCTGGAAGAAATCCCGAACCCGACCGAAGAAGAAATCCGCTTTGGCATGGCTGGCAACATCTGCCGGTGCACCGGGTATCAGAACATCGTGAAATCCATTCAGGCTGCGGCCACTGAGATGTCAGCCGCAAAGGAGGCCGCAGAATGAAGGACGAAATCACCCGCGAAGAACGCGTCGATAACCTCAAGGGCATGGGCTGTTCACGCAAGCGCGTCGAAGACGCCCGCTTCACCCAAGGCAAAGGCAACTACGTCGACGACATCAAACTGGACGGCATGCTATTCGGCGATTTCGTGCGCTCTCCTTATGCGCACGCCCGGATCAAAAGCGTCAACAGCGAAGCTGCGCTGAAAGTCCCCGGTGTGCTGGCGGTGCTGACAGCAGACGATCTGCGCCCTCTTGGTTTGCACTGGATGCCGACCCTTGCCGGCGACAAACAGATGGTGCTGGCAGACGGTAAGGTGTTGTTCCAAGGCCAAGAAGTAGCCTTTGTCGTTGCAGAAGATCGCTATGCAGCAGCCGATGGGATTGAAGCGGTCGAGGTCGCATACGAAGAACTTCCGGTCCTTGTGAACCCCTTTGAAGCCCTCGAATCTGACGTCGTTTTGCGCGAAGACCTCGTGGCTGAAGACGGCTCTATCCCTGATGGCGCACACGGTCCCCGCAAACATCCCAACCACATCTTCACTTGGGAAGCAGGCGACAAGGACCCAACCGAAGAGGTCATCGCCAACGCAGAAGTCGTTGCCGAAGAAAGCATGTACTACCACCGCACCCACCCCTGCCCGCTGGAAACTTGCGGCTGTGTGGCGTCGATGGACAAGGTCAATGGCAAGCTGACCCTTTGGGGCACGTTTCAGGCACCGCACGCCATTCGGACGGTGGTGTCCCTGATCTCAGGCATCGAAGAACACAACATCCGCGTCATCTCGCCCGATATCGGCGGTGGCTTTGGCAACAAGGTTGGGGCTTATCCGGGTTACGTCTGCTCGGTAGTGGCCTCTATCGTGACTGGCAAGCCAGTCAAATGGGTCGAAGACCGGATGGACAACCTGATGACAACGGCATTTGCCCGCGACTATCACATGACCGGCAAGATCTCGGCCACCAAAGAAGGCAAGATCACCGGCCTGCAATGCCACGTCACAGCAGACCACGGCGGATTTGACGCCTGCGCGGACCCCACCAAGTTCCCGGCAGGTTTCATGAACATATGCACCGGGTCCTACGACATCCCAACGGCGTATCTGGAAGTTGACGGCGTCTACACCAACAAGGCCCCCGGCGGTGTCAGCTATCGCTGCTCTTTCCGGGTGACAGAGGCGGTCTATTTCATCGAACGCATGGTCGAGGTTCTGGCGATCAAGTTAAATATGGACGCAGCAGAGCTGCGACGGATTAACTTTATCAAAAAAGAACAGTTCCCGTATACAGCGGCGCTCGGCTGGGAATACGACAGCGGAGACTATCACACCGCATGGGACAAAGCGCTCAAGACTGTCGACTATGACGGATTGCGCGCCGAACAGGCCCAGCGTGTGGAGGACTTCAAAGCTGGCAAAACCCGCAAACTGATGGGCATCGGGCTGTCGTTCTTCACGGAAATCGTCGGCGCTGGACCGGTCAAAAACTGCGATATCCTCGGGCTGGGCATGTTCGACAGCTGCGAAATCCGCATTCACCCAACGGGCTCTGCCATCGCCCGCCTTGGCACCATCAGCCAAGGGCAAGGGCATGCCACAACCTTCGCGCAAATCCTTGCGTCAGAGATTGGCTTGCCCGCCGATAGCATCACCATCGAAGAAGGCGACACCGACACCGCGCCGTATGGTCTGGGCACCTACGGTTCGCGATCAACGCCGGTCGCGGGTGCAGCCACGGCGATGGCAGGTCGCAAAATCCGGGCCAAGGCGCAAATGATCGCGGCCTATCTGTTGGAAGTCCACGATAACGACGTGGAGTTTGACGTGGATCGGTTTGTGGTCAAAGGGGCACCAGAAAAGTTCAAGACCATGAAGGAAGTGGCCTTCGCGGCCTACAACCAAGCCATTCCGGGCCTAGAGCCGGGATTGGAAGCGGTCAGCTACTATGATCCACCCAACATGACTTATCCATTCGGGGCCTATGTCTGCGTGATGGACATCGACGTCGACACGGGCGTGCCAGAAATCCGCCGGTTTTATGCGCTGGATGATTGCGGGACCCGGATCAACCCGATGATCATCGAAGGACAAGTGCATGGGGGCCTGACAGAGGCGCTCGCCGTCGCTTTGGGTCAGGAAATCGCCTATGATGACATGGGCAACGTGAAGACGGGCACGCTGATGGACTTCTTCCTGCCAACAGCGTGGGAGGTCCCTAACTATGAAACCGACTTCACCGTCACCCCCTCCCCGCATCACCCGATTGGGGCCAAGGGCGTGGGCGAAAGCCCGCATGTCGGCGGCGTGCCGTGCTTTTCGAACGCGGTGCAGGATGCGTTCCGACCGTTTGGCAACACCCACACCAATATGCCACATGACCACTGGCGGATTTGGCGCACCGCCAATGAGCTGGGCTTGCACGACTGAAGCCAGCCGGGGGTGCGCGATGAATGCGCACCCTACGGGGGCTGCGTGTAGGGTGCGCATT
>CALILP010000149.1 GCA_938016515.1 uncultured Paracoccaceae bacterium | reverse complement strand
ACCGGCAAAGCCATCGGAATGATCCTGCTGGCGAACCTGCTGTTCTCGATGGTGGACACCTCGACCAAGTGGCTCGTCGGGGCAGGCCTTGCGGCCCTGCAACTGGCGTTCCTGCGGTACTTCATCCATTTCGTGATCACGCTGGTGCAAACGCGACACCGCAGCCACATCGCGGTCAAACTCACCAAAAGACAACGCGCCCTCGTGGCCATCCGGGCCTTCTGCCTCGTCTCAGCGACAGTCGCGAACTTCTTCGCGCTCGGGCACCTGCCACTTGCGGTGACCGCAGCCATCCTCTTCGTATCGCCTGTCCTGATCTGCATCTTCGCATGGGCACTGCTCGGCGAGACGATCACGCCACGACATTGGCTGGCGGTCATCCTCGGCCTCGCCGGGGTCCTGCTGATCGTACAACCTTTCGGTGAAGCGGTGAACTGGTACGCAGTCCTGATGCTCTACCCGGCGACCGGCATGGCGATGTACACGGTGCTCACGCGCAAATTGTCCGGAGAAATACGACCGGCCACCTTACAATTCTACACAGGGGCGCTCGGAACGATCGTGCTGCTCCCCTTCGGACTCAGCGCTTGGGCACCCATCTCAACACCGCTGGAATGGACACTCGCCTTCTCCATCGGGGCCTTCGCCTGGGCTGGCCACGAGATCCTGACACGGGCGCACGCACACGCAGAAGCCAGCGTGCTGGCCCCCTTCGGCTACAGCTTTGTGTTGTATCTGTCTTTGGCGGGCTGGATCGTGTTTGACCACGTCCCTGCGTGGAACGTGGCGGTGGGCGCTGTGATCATCGTGGCAGCAGGTCTGACAATTTGGGCAGCGAACCGAGACCGAAATGCGTCAATCCTGCGACATGTCCCTGATCCATGAACAAAGACCACCCTTAGGGGGGAATTCTTGGAAATTGTCGTCAGATTGGCAATGATCGCACCCTACAGACTTCTTACTCTGGCCCTAATCAAGCCGGAATCACCCTTCATACAAGGGCTTAACCGGGGGCGGGAATAGAACTGCACACAAGGAATTCACGTCATGTCAACGAAGTCATCTTTTCTGAAAGCCGCACTGCTGGCAGCCATCACATCCACAGGTGCCACAGCGGCGACTGCAGACGAAGTGACGGTCTTCGTCTATGAAAAAGGCTACATGCCAAACCTGGCGTATCTTGACGGTGCAACATCCATCAAGTTCGTCAACAAAACGAACAAAACACTCGGTTTGGATTACACATCCGGGTCCATCATGGTGAACTCGTTCAACGCCGGAAGCTCCGTGACATTGTCCAGCAGCAGCCTGGCCGGCAAGCCCCTGCGCGAGCCTTATGTCTTTGGCGTTGGCTACTACGACGGCGAAGATTTCGCGATCTCAGACGGTGCGACACCAAACGCTGACTACTAAGCGTCGCGCAAGGGGGCCATCAGGCCCGCGCCGGTTGCCCGGTTGCTGTTCACCTCAGTCCCCACACGATAGAATGAAAGCGCGTCTTCGGGCGCGCTTTTCATCAATGTGGCCGCCCCTTTTCCGGCTTCGCCCAACCATAGCGGCCACTCATCCGGGGTTAAGATCACCGGTATCCGGTGATGGATGCGGGCCATCGCGGCATTTGCGGCCGTTGTGACAATGGCACAAGTCGTCAAACTGTCTTCGCCCACCGACCAATCCTGCCAAATCCCGGCCATGACCAAAGGCGCACTATCCACCCGCTGCACAAACCACGGCAGCGGGGTCGCGTCCCCCTCTCGGAACCATTCATAAAACCCAGTCACCGGCACCAGACACCGCCGCGCGCGACAGGCGGCGCGAAACGCAGGCTTTTCGGCAATCGTCTCGGCACGGGCGTTGATCAGTAACGGGCCGCCATTGGGCTTTTTGTACCAATGCGGAACAAACCCCCACCGCATCGGGCGCAGCCTCCGCGTGCCCTCATCAGATGTCACAACAGGCACCTGCACCGTCGGACAGACATTGTAATTCGGCACATCCGGCAAGTCATTCGACGGTACTGCCCCAAACATCTCGACCACCGCCTCATGCGGTAAGGTTATCGCCATCCGTCCACACATCGCGGCTCATGCTCCCCGTCCGCCAATCAAAGAAGTACAACACCAAGATCAGCCCCCCAAAACAAAGCCCGCGCACCCGCTCTGCGCAAGTCAAAACATCGCCTTGGCCCACACCCCCATCTTCATTTCGCCAAAACACCTCCCCCCGGAGGGTCCCGCACATGAAAAAACGCGCCGCAGTTTCCTGCGGCGCGCCAAATTTCTCAGCCGGTCAAAGCTTACTTCGCAGTAATCCGACCGTCTGTGTAAGGGGCATACTCGCCATTCTCGGCCAAAAACTCAGCCACAACATCCGCCAGATCTGGGCCGAAGTCATAAGCATTGGCCGCATCCACGAACATGCCATACCCATCACCACCGTTACGGACATAGTTGTTGGACACAGCCCCGTAGGTCGCAGCCGGATCAAGTGGCGCATCGCCGACCATCACATCGGAAATACGCGCCCCCGGCTCTGCAGCCGCGTCAAACGTGTAGGACATGCCCGCCACCTGCGGGAAACGCCCCGCACCATCGGCAATCTCGCTCACACCGTTTTCCAGTGCAGCCAGAACAGCCTCGCCCGTCACTTCAAACGTGGACAGCGTGTTCTGGAAAGGCAGCACGGTCAGTACCTCGCCCATAGTCACCTCGCCCGCGTCGATAGAGGCACGAATACCACCACCGTTCTGGATCGCGATCTGCACACCTTGATCCGCGACACGGGCCAGCATCGCGTCGGCGACAAGATTGCCCATCGGACATTCCATCGCACGGCACACCTCACGCGACCCTTCGATGGCCTCGGCGGACGCGCCAATCACACGGGTCTTCATCTCCTCAATCGGACCCGCCAGTTCAGCAATCCGGGCCACAGCCGCTTCATCTTCAGCGACACTTGCATCCAGCAGGATCGTATCACCACCAACAGCCGTTACATTGCCGTCGTCGTCAAACGTCAGCTCGAGATGACCAACGTACTTGGAATAGGCATAGGCCTGCACCACAGGAACATCACCAACCATCGTCGGATAGGCCATCGCACCCTCTTCGGTGTTCGAGAACAACGTGTGCGAGTGTCCACCCACAACCGCATCAATCCCGTCCACGGCCTCAGCAATCGCCATGTCCATGTTCACGCCCACGTGGTTCAACGCGATAATCATGGTCACACCTTCGGCTTCCAACGCAGCCACATCAGCCTGCAAGCTCTCGATCTCATCGGTGAAGATCACAGAGGCGGACGGGCTGGACGTCTCAACCGTATTCGCAGCCAAAGCAGAGATGATCCCGATCTTCTGACCACCCACTTCCAAAACAGTGTGGTTATCCACCTGACCGGCCAGAATGTTGGAACCAGACACGTCGATGT
>CALILP010000148.1 GCA_938016515.1 uncultured Paracoccaceae bacterium | reverse complement strand
CCGCTAGAGGCGCAGGCGCAGGAAGCGGCCGCAAAGCGTCGGATCGGTCTTGGTGTCACCGGGTTGGCCGATGCGCTGCTGATGGTCGGCCTGCGCTATGGCTCGGAAGAGGCTGCGGCCCAGACCGACAAGTGGATGCATGCGATTGCGCGTGCGGCTTATCTGGCTTCTGTTGATCTGGCGAAAGAGAAGGGCGCGTTTCCGCTATTTGATGCGGAAAAGTTCCTTGCCTCTGGTGCGATGCAGGACATGGACAAGGATGTTCGGGATGCGATCCGCGAACACGGGATTCGCAACGCCTTGCTGACGTCGATTGCCCCGACTGGGACGATTTCACTGTATGCAGGGAACGTGTCTTCCGGGATCGAGCCCGTGTTTGCCTACGCTTATACCCGCAAGGTTTTGCAAAAAGATGGCGAGCGGACAGAGGAAGAGGTCGTTGACTATGCAGTGCAGCTGTGGCGCGAGCTGAAAGGCGATGCGGAACTGCCCGACTACTTTGTGAATGCCCAGACACTGGCCCCGTTGGATCATGTGCGGATGCAGGCTGCGGCGCAGAAGTGGATCGACTCGAGCATTTCAAAGACAATCAACTGCCCCGAAGACATCAGTTTTGATGACTTTAAAGAGGTCTATATGGCCGCATGGGATCAAGGCTGTAAAGGCTGCACGACCTATCGTCCGAACGATGTGACAGGCTCTGTTTTGTCCGTGTCAGAGGAAAAGGCAGAGGCCCCCGTCCAGATTAGCACAGACGGTGAGCGCGCAGAGGTCGTCTATCTGGCAGAGCCGTTGGATCGTCCGCAGGAATTGGATGGTGCGACTTATAAGCTCAAGTGGCCCGACTCAGAGCACGCGATTTATATCACCATCAATGATCTGGTGGTTGCCGGGCATCGGCGTCCTTTTGAGGTGTTTATCAACTCCAAGAACATGGAGCATTTTGCCTGGACGGTGGCCCTGACCCGCATGATTTCTGCCGTTTTTCGGCGTGGCGGGGATGTGTCCTTTGTTGTGGAAGAGCTGAAGGCTGTGTTTGATCCACGCGGTGGTGCCTGGATGCAGGGCAAGTACGTGCCGTCTATTTTGGCCGCGATTGGTGGCGTGATTGAAAAGCATATGATCGCAACCGGGTTCTTGGCGGGTGAAGGCATGGGCCTGAAAAGCGATCCGCAGGCGGATGTTGTGGCTTTGAACGGCGGTCCGAAGGGGAAAGCCTGTTCATCTTGCGGAGGCTACGACTTGCGGATGGTCGAAGGCTGCATGACATGTGGGTCTTGCGGCTATTCGAAGTGTGGGTAAATGCGGTGCGGCGCCTTGTGGACGTACCCATAGTATTGCCGTTTTGACCAAAGGGATTGCCATTCGTACCCCCTGAAATTGCCGATGGCCAACCTTGTCTGATCACTTTGAATTTGAAGCCTGGACCAATGGTGCCCAAAATAAGAGGCAAGTTGAAATCCTCAATTTCCTGTATGGGTTCGCCTGCGAGCCCAAGCTTGGCATTCGCTTTTGCACCTCAATCAGTGGCGTCATCATCCCCGACATATCGTTTCAGGACAGTTCATCGGCTGGGGGGTGATCCGAGGGAGGGCCGGAAAAGTCGGTCGGGACACATGCGCACCGATTGGTTGAAGTGCGAAGCGGATGCTGAAGCAGTGGGACGCAAGCGAATGCATCAGAAGGACAGGTGAAAGAGTAACACAAACTGGTTGCTAGCCAGTTCGACGTTGGCCCGTTAGACAAGGTTAACGTTGAATATGATGGACGCGTGTCTTGGAATCTCTGCTGGCCATTGGAGCACTTATCTTAGTCGGGTTTCCGATTGCGGTAATTTACCTTCTCTTTTCCAATGCGGGTTTGAAAAGGCGAGTCGCAGCGCTTGAAGAACAGGCTGCGGGCCTAGAGCGTCCGTCCCCACCAGATGTTGCAACCCCCGCGCCTGTGCAATCGCCTTGGCCCGCCGCGACGCAGTCGCCCGTTGTTGCAAGCGATCCGGACCCAGTCCCCCAAAGCGCGCCAGAGCCAGAGCCAGAAATAGCCGTGCCGCCAGCCGGGCCGCCCAAGGCCGTGGTCATGACGGCCGCAAAGTTCCAGTCGCTGATATCGTGGATTACTGAGAACTGGTTCTATGCGATCTCGGCCTTGTCGCTGGCGTTGGCTGGGATCTTTCTGGTGATCTACGGGATGGAGCAAGGCTTGCTACCGCCAGGTGTGCGCATCATCGCAGCCCTCGCGTTTGGGGCCGCTTTGGTCGGGGCAGGCGAGTACATTCGCCGCCGCTTTGGCGATGGGGAAGACAGCAGTACGGCCTATCTGCCCTCGACATTTTCGGGTGCTGGGATTGTGACGTTGTTCGGGACGGTTCTGGCCGCGCGACTGCTGTATGACTTCATTTCCCCAGAGATTGCTTTGATTGGCATGGCTGCGGTTGGATTGGTCGCCATCGTGCTGGGCTGGTTCTATGGGCCGTTTCTGGCGGCAATCGGTGTGATCGGCGCCTTGGTGGCCCCCTTTGTTGTCGGTGGCTCATCTGACGATGCATCGTTGTTGATCCCGTATTTTGCGATCATTGTCATCGTTGGCCTTGCGATTGATACCTTGCGGCGGTGGGCCTGGGTGTCTGTTTTGTCGTTGGTGGGCGGCTTTGCAGTTGGCGCATTGTTGATGACTGGACCGGGTGGGATGATCGACATCTATCTGATCGTCTACTTTGCTGTGTTGGTGCTTGCCGCGATTGCCATTCCTGTACGCAGGCTGGTGCCGGATCATGGGGGTACATTGATCAGCATGGCGCTGCTGGCGCGCGGTAAAGACACATCGTGGCCGGAGTTTCCAACGCGCCTTGCGGCGGGGGCTGTGATGGCGGCCAGCCTATTGATCATGCTGATTGCGCTTGATGGGGCACGGTTTGATCTGTTCTGGACGGCTGTGGTGGTCTTATCCGGGCTGGTTCTGGCTTTGCTGATCTGGGCACGCAAGGCCGTAGCGATCGTTGACTTGACGGTCTTTCCTGCGGCTGCCCTGACGGTTGTTGTGGCCGACGGCCGTGGTTTGTGGAACAGCCTGCGCGAGGCCGCGTTGCAGCCAGAGGCGGATATGCCGTGGATGGCCAGTCAGATCGTGACCATTGGCCTGATCTTGTCGATTGCTGCTGCGTGGCGGTCTTTGCAAAGCCGGCATGCGCGTCTGTTTGTGGCCCTTGGGGCTGCGTTGATGGCACCCGTGCTTGCAATCACGTTAGAGGTATTCTGGCAGCCCGCGACCCTGATTGGCACGTATAGCTGGGCTATGCATGCGATGCTGATCGCTGCGGTGATGGTTGTCATGGCAGAGCGATTTGCACGTCTTGATGGCCCCAAACGGCGGAACCGAGCGTCGTTTGCCGCACTTTCCGCATTGGCCTGCGTCGCCTTTGGCATGGTGATCTTGTTCACCACATCCGCTTTGACCGCAGCGATTGCAGTCACGGTTGTGGGGGCTGCGTGGCTGGATAAGCGGTTCAATTTGCCGCTGATGGGGATCTACATTTTGGCGGGGATCACCGCGATTGGATACCGTCTTATCGTGGATCCGGGATTGCCTTGGGCCCGCACAGCGCCGTTGCCGGAATTCTTGATGTCACATGGTGGTGCCGTTGTCGCATTTGCAGTGGCCTATCTTTTGGTGACAGCGGCCAAGCGTCCGAGATCGCAGGTGCTGCTGGAAAGCGCGTTGCTGTCATCCATCGGCATCTTTCTGGGCATGGTGATTCTGCGGTGGATCGAAAGTGTGGGCGGCGTCGACGCCCCACTGAGCCATTGGAATGCGGGTGTTTCGGGCACGATCTGGCTGGCCTTGGGGATGGCGCAATTGCACCGCATGCAGCTGGGTGGTCCGCTGAGGTGGGTGCGGTTGGTGTTTGCGATTGGCTTTCTTGGGATTGCCGCGATCCATTTTGGGCTTGGCGTGACGTTGTTCAGCCCGCTGACTGGTTTCTCGCAAAGCCTGACCATTGGCCCACCTTTGCTAAACACCCTGATCCCGGCCTATCTGTTGCCTGCCGTCTTGATGGCTGTGGGTGCTGTGAAGTTGCGAGGACTGCCGCGATACGCGCGCTATGCCTTCTTTGCAGGGTCCGCTGGTTTTGCGATCTTTTGGCTTGGTCTGACGATCCGGCACTTTTGGCGCGGCGCGACGGGGATGGAGCTGCCCGGCATCGATCAGCCAGAGCTTTATAGCTACACTGTTGTCCTGCTGTTGGCGGGCGCCGGCATATTCTATCAATCATTGGCGCGACAGAATGCGTTGCTGCGAAAAGTTGGTCTGGTTGTGATCGGATTGGCCGTCGCAAAAGTGTTCTTCATCGACATACGCGGTCTTGGGGGGCTGACGCGCGTCTTTGCGTTCCTCGTGCTTGGATTGTCGCTGGCCGGTCTTGCATGGCTGAACCGTTGGGCCGCAGCAAGAACCGAAAAGTTTGATGCACCGCGCTAGAAGACAAGAAAGTCCCTTGGGGGGGCGTAAACCAGGAAGACGAGAAGATTGGGTCTATGGGGTTGTGCCGCTGCTTGAATAGGCTCGCCTGCAACGCTGACGATCACATTTGAAATGTGCGAACGTTTATAGGGTTAAGACGCTTCAAAAATCTGTGGCCAAACTGGCCAGTCGAACGCGGAATAACCCTGCTTATTGCTGTCGCATGCGCTTGCATCGCCTACGTCGAAGGCGTCGCATGGTGTGATAGCAGCCTAACCCGGCAAAGGTCGCCGGACGTCGCAATGACACCCGCGTAACAACCGGAGGTGTCGCAGACAAAAAAAGTTATTGTAATTGCGCAATTTTTTTCTAACACTCGCGCTTACTTAAGTATTTTCCTCTTGCGGTGCTGACTGCGGCGCCATCGGAGGGGTGCGAAAAAAAACGTGATGGGTCTCTTTTCAATTCTGCGAACGTTCAGGAACAGTTTAGAAGGCGTTTTGCCTGATGGACAGTCTGTATGGCGCATGAAGTAAGTGAGGCTAGCAATCATCACTCACAACAGAGAGGTCACCATGAAAAAAGTAACTGGTCTATTGGCTGTCACGGCGCTGCTGTCGTCGACCGCCATCGTGAATGCGGAAACCCTGCGATGGGCGCGTGCCGGGGATGCGCTGACGCTGGATCCACACAGCCAGAACGAAGGCCCCAGCCACACAATGCGGCACCAAATGTACGAGCCGCTGATGATCCGCGACACGACTGGCGCATTTGAACCAGCACTTGCAACCGACTGGGCGCCATCTGCTGATGACCCCAATGTCTGGGTCTTCAACCTGCGTCAGGGCGTGAAATTCCACGATGGTGCGGATATGACAGCTGAAGACGTGGTCTTTAGCTACGAGCGTGCGAAACAGCCAACATCTGACATGAAAGAGTTGATTAACTCGATCGTCGAAGTGCGCGCTGTGGATGACTATACTATTGAGATCGTCACCGACGGACCGAACCCGATCCTGCCAGCAAACCTGACTGACTTGATGATCATGGACAAGGACTGGACCGAGGCGAACAACACCGTCAACGTGCAGGACTTTGAAGGCGGCGAGATCACATACGCCACCACCAACACAAATGGCACCGGTGCCTACAAGCTGGTCAGCCGCGAACCTGACGTGAAGACCGTGATGACCCGCAACGACGACTATTGGGGCATCGATCAGTTCCCGATGGACATCACAGAGATCATCTACACACCCATTCAGAATCCAGCGACCCGTGTTGCCGCGATGCTGTCGGGTGAGGTGAACTTCCTGCAAGACATGCCTGTCCAAGACCTTGCACGCGTCAACGATTCAGACGGTCTTGTGGTTAAGACGGCGCCGCAGAACCGGGTCATCTTTTTTGGGATGAACCAAGGTGCGGATGATCTGGAAGCCGACAATGTGGATGGTGCGAACCCACTGGCAGACGTGCGTGTCCGCAAGGCGATGTCGATGGCCATCAACCGTGATGCGATCCAACAAGTCGTGATGCGCGGTCAGTCACAGCCAGCAGGCATGATCGCCCCACCGTTCGTGAATGGTTGGACCGCTGAAATGGACGCTGAGTCTGCAACGGACGTCGAAGGCGCAAAGGCACTGATGGCTGAGGCCGGTTACGGCGAAGGCTTCTCGATCCGTCTGGATTGCCCGAATGACCGCTACATCAACGATGAGGCGATCTGTCAGGCGGCCGTGGGTATGCTGGGCCAGATTGGCGTGACAGTGAACCTTGATGCGATCCCGAAAGCGCAGCACTTCCCGAAAATCACGGATGGTGCCACAGACTTCTACATGCTGGGCTGGGGTGTTCCGACCTACGATTCCGAGTACATCTTTAACTTCCTCGTGCATGGCCGCGAGGACGATATCGGCACTTGGAACGGGACCGGCTTTGACAACGACGATCTGGATGCGAAGATCATTTCTTTGGCGTCAAACACAGATCTGGAAGCCCGGAACGGCGATATCGCTGACATCTGGCGTGTTGTTCAGGATGAGCA
Organism: uncultured Paracoccaceae bacterium; assembly: GCA_938016515.1. Taxonomy (GTDB): domain Bacteria; phylum Pseudomonadota; class Alphaproteobacteria; order Rhodobacterales; family Rhodobacteraceae; genus Yoonia. Next base: position 5,723 of record CALILP010000148.1, on the reverse strand, counting down.
GCTTTACATCCCGATCCACCACCAGGTGCTGAACTGGGGCATGTCCGAAAGCCTTGGCATTGATGTCGATCCAGAAGACCAACCAATGGTGAAGTACTTCTCGACAAACTAACAATTGGCGGCCGCCCTTTGCCGGGCGGCCGTTTTCAAGTTTGGCAAAGGCGCGCTGATACCGGTGCGCCATGTCAGGCTGCTGCAAGAAAGCTGCTGCATGCTCCCATTCATCATCAAACGCATCGGGCAATCGTTTCTCGTTCTGCTGATCACAGGCGTCATCGCATTTTCAATGTTTCGATTTGTCGGTGACCCGATCGAAAACATGCTGGGTCAGGAACGCACAGCCGAAGATGTCGAACGCCTGCGGGGGCAGCTTGGTTTGGATCAACCCGTACCCATCCAGTACGTTAAGTATCTGGCCGAAGCGATACAGGGCAACTTTGGTGTCAGTTACCGGCAAGGCCGGGAAGTCTCTGAAATTATCCTCGAACGGGCGCCAGCCACGCTTGAACTTGCTGCGGTCTCTGCAACGTTTGCGGTCGTCCTTGGGATCGCACTTGGTGTATTCACCGCGATCAGGCGAGACGGGTTCTTGGCGAACTTTATCATGTCCGCGTCTCTCATTGGCGTCTCACTACCGACATTCCTTATCGGGATTTTGCTTATCTATCTATTCTCGGTCGAGCTGAATTGGCTCCCCAGTTTCGGACGCGGCGAGGTTGTCGACCTTGGATGGTGGACGACAGGTCTACTCACAGAGTCCGGTCTTAAGGCGCTGATACTGCCGGCGATCACCTTGGGCCTTTACCAAATGACGCTGATCATGCGGCTTGTCCGTTCGGAAATGCTTGAGGTGCTGCGACAAGACTATATCCGTTTTGCACGGGCGCGCGGCCTGAGCGACAAGACGATCAACTTTCGTCATGCGCTGAAGAACACGATGGTCCCAGTGATCACAATTATCGGTTTGCAACTGGGGGCGATCATTGCATTCGCGATCATCACGGAAACCGTTTTCCAATGGCCGGGTCTGGGTCTTTTGTTCATCAACGCCATTCAGTTCGTCGATGTCCCGGTCATGGCCGCGTATCTGATGATGATCTCGGTTATGTTCGTCGTCATCAACCTTGTGGTCGATATCCTCTATGCCCTAGTTGACCCCCGCCTGCGAGCATCCAGCACATGAGCGATCAAAGTACGCCCACTGACACCACGCCACCGCCATCAAGGCTGCGCCGGGCGCTTGACAGCGATCTGTGGTATGCCTTCCGTCGATCACCCGTGGCGATGGTGTCCACGGTTGTCGCACTTTTGCTGATCCTGTCGGCGTTATTTGCGCCTCTCGTGGCGACAACTAACCCGTTTGATCCGTCCAGCCTGAACCTTTTGAATGGTTTCACCCCGCCGGGCGAGGCCAATGCGTTCACCGGCGAAACCTTTCTGCTGGGAACTGACGATCAAGGCCGCGATGTTTTCTCAACCATCCTCTACGGCATGCGCATCTCACTTTTTGTGGGCTTCGCAGCGGTGTTGTTTGCGGTGGTTCTGGGGATCATCCTTGGCTTGCTCGCAGGATATTTCGGCGGCTGGATGGACAGTATCATCATGCGGGCTGCCGATGTTCAGCTTACGTTTCCTTCGATCCTTGTGGCGATGCTGATCTTTGGTATCGCGAAAGGCGTCACACCTATCGAGTATCGGGATCAAGTCGCGATTTGGGTGCTGATCCTTGCGATTGGTCTTAGTGACTGGGTGCAATTCGCGCGGGTCGTGCGCGGGGCGACCTTGGTAGAGAAAAGCAAAGACTATGTTGCAGCGGCGCGGCTTATCGGGCGCAAACCTTTTGCAATCATGTTAAGGCACATCCTGCCTAACATCCTGTCGCCGGTCCTGGTCATCGCAACGATTTCACTGGCGTTGGCCATTATCGCAGAGGCAACGCTTAGCTTTCTTGGAGTTGGTGCGCCGCCCACACAACCGTCGCTTGGCACCCTGATACGGATCGGGCAAGGCTTCTTATTTTCAGGGGAATGGTGGATCTTGTTCTTCCCCGCCTGCACGCTGCTTGGACTTGCATTGTCGGTAAACTTACTCGGCGATTGGCTCCGAGATGCGCTGAACCCGAGGCTGAAATGATGCTCTATCTATTCTTGGTCGAATAATGGTTGTTTTTGGTTTTTTACAAATTGTTGGCTTCTTGTGCTTTGCGATCGTCACTTTCTTAGCAGGCTTCGCAATTTACACTTTCAATACTGGCGGTCGTGACATCGACGATGTCGTGTTTCGATTGGTCGAATGGCTGGGTGTCTCACCGGATGTTCTCGTTTTTGGAGTGATCGCGATAGCTTGGGTAGTCGCTGTACTGCCGGGTGTCCTGCTGATGGCCAATGGCATAAATGGCGAGGCCCAACTCCAAGAAGTCGAGGAGGCTAAGAAAGCTAAGAAACAGTCGGAAGACTTGCTGAGGTTGGTTGAAAAGCTGACCCAGGAAACCTTAACAACCAACTCACTGCTATCGGAAATCCGAAACGAAAACCGAGAGGGCCGGAAAGGTCTAATTCAATCATTCACAGCTGGTAGACGCTAAAATGACCACACCCGTCCTCTCCATCCGGAACCTTACCGTCGAAATCCCGACGCGGCACGGCCTTTTCAAACCGGTCCAGAACGTCAGCTATGACATTCGTCCCGGCGAAATCCGGGGCGTTGTGGGTGAAAGCGGGGCTGGCAAGTCGATGACCGGCAACGCGATTATTGGTCTGCTTGATGAACCTGCCCACATCTCTCAGGGCGAGATATGGCTTAATGGCAAGCGCATTGATGGTCTTGATGCCGATCAAAAAAGGCGGATCCGCGGCGCTGAAATCGGGATGATTTTTCAGGACCCACTTACGTCGCTTAACCCCCTATTCACGGTGGGTGAGCAGTTGGTTGAAACGATTCAGCTGCATCTTGAGGTTAACGCCGCTGAAGCCAAGGAACGGGCGTTGGCACTTTTGGAACGTGTCTCGATCCCCAATCCGCCAGAGCGATTTAATCAATATCCGCACCAGTTCTCGGGCGGTATGCGGCAGCGTGTGGTCATCGCACTGGCGCTTTGCTCTGAACCTTCGGTGATTGTGGCGGACGAGCCGACAACTGCGCTTGATGTCTCCATTCAGGCGCAGGTGCTTGATCTGATCAAAGAGCTGGCGGCAGAACGGCAGGTCGGCGTCATCTTGATCACACATGATATGGGCGTCATTGCGGACACGACTGATGAAGTCACCGTGATGTATTCCGGCGAGGTGGTTGAAAGTGGCCCAACTGACCAGATCCTCAGCGCACCCACCCATCCGTACACCAAATCCCTGATCTCGGCAGTTCCACGACCACAGAAAAAGCTACACCGATTTCCACAGGTCAGCTATGGCGGACGTCAAACGACCTTCAAGATCGAAGATCTTGCGCGGAATTGGGATAAATCAACGGCCTCGCGCAATGGCACGCTGCTTGAAGTCCAGAACCTGACCAAGCGCTTTATCGAACGCGGGTCCATCCTGCCATCGCGCCGCAAATACTTTACAGCCGTTGATCAGGTGTCATTCGATATCAAAGACGGTGAAGTATTTGGTCTTGTGGGTGAAAGCGGCTCGGGTAAATCGACCGTCGCCAAGATGATTGGCACGCTTCACGAGGTCGATGGTGGCAAAGTCATATTTGACGGCGAAGAGGTCACTGCGATGCAGGCCGAGGGTATCGCGCGGTATCGCAAACAGATCCAAATGATTTTTCAGGATCCGTTTTCCAGCTTGAATCCACGCATGAAGGTGGCGCAGATCGTGGCCGAACCGCTTGTGCATCACAAACTTTTGCCGCCCGATCAGGTCGGCGCGCGTGTGGCGGAGTTGTTGGACCGTGTCGGATTGACCAAGGGGGCAGGGCAAAAGTACCCGCACGAATTTTCGGGTGGTCAGCGTCAGCGCATTTCTATCGCGCGGGCGCTTGCAACGCAGCCTCGCTTCCTGATCTGTGATGAGCCCACAAGCGCGCTTGATGTCTCAATTCAGGCGCAAATCCTGAATATTCTGAAAGATCTGCAGGAGCATCTTGGCCTGACCATGTTGTTCATCAGCCATGACCTGCCTGTCGTGCGTCAAATGTGCGATCGGGTGGGCGTCATGAAAAATGGGCAATTGGTTGAGGTGCAAGACACCGAAACGTTGTTTGCCAGTCCGCAGCACGCCTATTCCGCGCAGCTGCTAGACCTCATGCCACGCTTGACGCAACTCTCGGACTGAAATGATGCAAATACAGCATATCTCTGTTTGCGGTACTGTCGTCATGCAAGATGATCAGGTTTTTAATGCTGAAAGCTGACCAAATCGAATTGGAGAAACTTGGCGGGTTGATCCGAAAGTGCCGTCAGCAACGCAATTTGACTCTGAAAGAGCTTTGCGAAAGTGCTGGGGTGTCGGTTGGCTATTTATCGCAAGTAGAACGTGGCAACGCGATGCCCTCGCTCGGGACGCTCGCCCAGATTGCCCATGCGTTTGATCTGGGGCTGGAATATTTTTTGGCCCGCCCCAAGCCAGGAGACGCGGTATCCTATGCCGACCGTCGGCCAAAATTCTCGGTTTCTGAAGCGAGCGTCACTTACGAGGCCCTCAGCACCGAATTTCCGGGCTACGAATTGTCGTCGTTCATCATGCATTGTCCGCCGAAGTTTGAGTCAGAGACCTTCCAGCATGAAGGCGAAGAAATCATATATGTTCTGAGTGGCGAAATCGAACAGACCTTGGGTGACGAAGCATTTGTTCTGCGCGAGGGGGACAGCTTGCACTATAACGGCATGACTTCGCATTCGTGGCGAACGTTGGGCGATACACCGGCACGCATATTGTGGACGGGAACACTTGTTGTTTTACAAGGTCCAAGCAGGGGCCGGTTCCCCGGTCGGCAGCTTTGAAGGTTCACGCTCTCGCTGAATAAGACGTCAATTGCCCGGCAGTCCAGTTGACGTTGGATGATCCGGTCATGTTGGACGTTCTACGTAACCACCTAAAAATCGACGTTGAACCAGCGCCACTGGTCTTTTGCATGGTCGGTTCATGCACGCGAACGGTCAATTCATGCAGTTCCGCCTTCTTGGCTTGCGTGCTCGTCCACATACCGAGGCGGGCATTCAACAAGGAGACATGCAATGTTTATCAAACCACTCACTCTTTGCCTCTCGGCAATCCTTGCGGGCAACAGTACCGCGTCATGAAATGCAATATTGGCGATGAACGTCCGCTTTCGGGAAGCTGCGCTGCCGCGCCTTCAGCACGGTGTTTGCCCGGTCTGAACACTTTGGAGACATCCGCCGCGTAGAGCGCAAACGGCTAGTCCGAAATTACCACGCTTTCGCTACAATTTGAGTTAGAACTCGATGAGAGTCTTCAGTTGCCGTCTGCTATTTCAACCGCACAGATTGGATGATTACCCGGATTGCGTCCACCACCCATGTCTCGGCATATGTCGCTGTAGTGGAACTGCTGGTAACGCCTGCCAGCTTGAAAAAACAACACTGTTATGACGATCAAGCTCATCACGATTTTCAATTGCATAGATGATTGCCGTCGAAAGTCTGGCGCAAGGCAGAAAATTTGTTGGTCGCTAGGCGGACGTTGCAGACATTGAATGCGTCTGGCACCTTGCTCAAAACTTGACGGAGAGCAACTAGTGAGCGGCAGAGGAACTGAGAA
>CALILP010000147.1 GCA_938016515.1 uncultured Paracoccaceae bacterium | reverse complement strand
CAACTGCTTCGATATCACGCCGCGACAACCGCCGTTCAGCCTCCATCGTGGCGGCAACTTTGTTGAGGTACTGCGTGATCCGCTCAAACTTACCGAAGTACCGCCGGGTGACGCGGGTGTCTTCGAGTTTGAAGTGGTCGTCTGAGAGGTCAGTATTCACCTGTATCGCTCCCATTGCCCTCAGTCGTCTCCCAATTATGCCAGTATGCAATAGCACCGATAGCCAGAACAAAGGGCACAATGATCATCGGTCTGGCCGTATGCCAATAATACTGCGACCAACTCATCGGTGCCCATAATCCAACGTCACCGCGAAACAGCATTTCGGGCCCCTGCGATGTCAAACGCACATCGACTATCACGTCGCCAAGTAGGTACCGATTGATAAGGACGAAAGCGAAAGCGCATAGAAACCCCGAAATGCCAATTCCAAGCAGCCGACGTGAAGCCAGTGGCTTTTCGCCGGTAGGAATATCTTGTTGGTGTGAGAGGTCAATCTTGGGCATGTCGATGAAACCCTATCTCTCAACATTCTGCTGAGCAGCAAAAAACCTAGGATAAATTATCCGCTGAATGTCGCGGTATCTTGTCGGATGCTTCCCCCAATCAGGACTGAATACTGCGTCACTCAGTCGATTCATTGCAGGCAAAAAGAACGAAGTCGCCCCCCATATCGGAAGGACAATCGAAGCCAAGAGAGGAAAGATCGCCAGCAGAGGAAGGCTTTCATTGATCGAAACGCTCCAAGCAATTGCCGCTACTGTTAGTCCAAGAAAAGGCACCGCCAATAGGAAGATCAATACCATTCCAAAAAACCAAAAACGTTTTGCTTTCGGCAGCGCCGCGTGGGTTTCACCCACCCTACGCCCCGTCCCCGTACTGATTGCTATCGTGCTTCTCGACGATCTTCTGGAACCGGCGCACAAATCGCTCGTCCGCTTTCGCCTTCTGCTCCAAAACCTCACGCGCAAAGACCATGTGGTCTTCATGGGCTTCCAGCATCGATGCCATCCGGTTGTTCGTCGCAGCACCGATCGCGGCCATCGCGGTCTGGGCCTCTTGATCCGTCTTCACACCGATCTCGTTGATCTGGTGGGCGACGTCCTGCTGCTGGGCGGTCTTCAAAGACTTCGACAGAGCATCATAAAGAACAACCCGCTGCTTGGTGTCCGTTTCCAGCTTGTTGATCAAGACCATCTGGGTCGCGGCCTGGTTCTGCAGCGAGTCGATCCAGGTTTTGCCCTTCTCGATATACCGCTCCAACGTCTGGGACTTCGCAACCAAGACCTGCTCTTGCTGAACCAGCTCGTTGTATTTGGTGTTCAAGCCAGCCAGTTCGCTTTCCAGCTTGGTGCGGGCAGCGGCGTCTTGTTCAACGGAAATCTTATTTTCCAATGCGATAATTTCAGGATCCATCGCAAGAATATCAGCACGCGAAGATTCAAGCTCGCCCACAACCGTCTCACGCTCTTCCAAAGTGCCGCTCAGGTTGCCTTCGACCTTGACCTTTTGCTCATTGAGCTCGGCCAGCTGGCTTTGCAGCAGCTTGGTGATCACATCGGATTTGCCGATCAGGTCCTGCAGCTTGTCATCGACAGAGGCAGTGCGCATCCGCTCTTGCCGCATGCTGTCAGCCTTGGCGCTGGAAAAGATGCCAATGAAGCTTTCCATGCCGGTCTTGTTACGCATCTCATCAAAGTCTTTGGAGAAGGCAGCGGTGACATCGTCCAACCCCATGATGAGTTCGGCGATATTGGCGTTCATCAACTCGGTATGGGCATGCACCTCGTCCAACGAGGCGTTTTCGATATCGACGGAAATGTCAGTCCCAGTGGCCATTTTTTCACGCGCCGCCTCGATGCGGCTGGTCAACGAGGCAATCTTTTGCTGCGCCTCGGCCACTTGTGTTTGCGATTCTTTGATCTGCGCGTCGAAATCCGCCATGCGAAATTGTCCCTCTCGTATAAAGTGTTACCCTTAACGTAGGAAATGATCGGCGCGGATACAAACGCAGATGTGATCCGAAACGCTGTTTTGCCGGAAAACCTTACCCTTTTGGGTGGGTCTGATTACTCGATGAACACGTCCAGATCATCAATATCCGGTTCATCCCTGCCAAACACCTCATCTGGGGACAAGATTTTCGGCGGCAGTTCGATCCCACGTTCGTAGTTTTCCGGATCAACGCGCAGCGATTCTTCGCGCGACCGGATGTGAACTTTGGTGGGGATGTCGACCTGCGCGAACAGATGGATTATGTCTTGATTGAACATCCGAATACACCCTGCCGACCCGGAATTTCCAATAGACTCCAAATCATTAGTACCGTGAATACGGTAGTACGTGTCGCGACCACCCCGGTATAGATACAAGGCACGGCTGCCAAGTGGGCTGCTCAGGCCACCCGGCACACCGGACCGGAATGGGCCGTAAACCTCGGGCTCTGTCCGCAGCATATTGGCTGTCGGCGTCCAGCCCGGCCATTCCCGCTTCAACTTGATGGTGGCACCACCGTTGATCGAGCGGCCCTGACGGCCAACACCCACCGGATAGCGCACAGCCGAGCCATCGGATTTCACGTTGTACAAAAACTTTGCGTAGGGATCGACATCGATCGTTCCTGCGCCTTGTTCGCCCAGATATTCACCAAACATGCGGCGGTTGATGCCTTGTGTGTAAATCTCTGGAATGCCGGGCAAGCTGTATTCGCCGTCCTGAAGAGGGCCGTAACCATCAGCGAACTGCAATGGCGGCAAAACAGCCTTATCGGGATTGGAGTTCGGCACGTCTCGTCGCCCACAGGCGGCAACGGACGACAACATCATCGCCGCAAAGACGCGGCGGTTCATCAAGACAGAATCGGGCATGGCAGCACCTCAGGTTTAGCAATACCGCGCAATACACTGTAAAAAATAACAAAATCGCACCCCACATGGGGTGCGACCAGACAGCTTTCGCACGGTCGACATCATATTGAACGCCAGTCTATCCGAAAGGTTGCGTAAGATTATGGCTTTAGCGGGTCACGTTCATGTGTGTGGCTATCCGACAACGTTTTGGTCCGGGCCATAGGGATACTTGGTGATGTCCTCGTTCCCGTCCTCTGAGATGATCAGGATATCATGCTCGCGATACCCACCAGCACCCGGTTGCCCCTCTGGAATGGTCAGCATCGGCTCCATCGAGATGACCATGCCGGGTTCCAGAACGGTGTCGATGTCCTCGCGCAGTTCCAGTCCCGCTTCGCGCCCATAGTAGTGGGACAGTACGCCAAAGGAGTGTCCGTAACCAAAAGTCCGGTATTGCAGTAGATCACGTTCGGCAAAGAAGTCATTGATCTTATGGGTGACTTCCGCACAAGTCACACCCGGCTGCAACAACGACATCCCGAATTCATGGGCCGCGACGTTGGCCTCCCAGATCTTGAGGCTGGCATCATCCACCTCGCGGACAAACAGTGTTCGTTCCAGCGCTGTGTAATACCCACTGATCATCGGGAAGGTGTTCAGCGACAGGATATCCCCGACCTCCAAGGCCCGTGCAGTCACCGGGTTATGAGCCCCGTCAGTATTGATCCCGGACTGAAACCAAACCCATGTGTCGCGATATTCGGCGTCCGGGAAGCGCTTGGCGATCTCCAATTCCATCGCGTCACGACCCGCCATGGCCACATCAATCTCGCGAGTGCCCGGTTTGATGGCGTCCCGAATGGCAAAGCCGCCGACATCCGCGACTGCAGCGCCATGCCGGATCAGATCAATCTCGGCGGGGGATTTGTGCATCCGCTGACGCATCGTATCCAATGAGACATCAAGCATCGCTGCAGGGGTTAGCATGGACGACAGCTTTTCAGATTGCAGGATGGTTAAATGATCCATCTCATACCCGATCACCTTGCCCTGACCCGTGATCGATAAGATGGCACGCCAATAATTGTCACGCTCCCAATCGGTGTAGGTGATGGTGTCTCCAAAACAGCGACGCCACGGCTGAGCTGCGTCAATGCCTGCGCTAATTGTGACAGCCTCCGTCGCCGTGATAACCTGGGCATAGGGGCGACCAAAGGCGCAGTACAAAAACCCCGAATAATAGGCGATGTTATGCATCGATGTCAGCACACAGGCGTCGACACCTTTGATCGCCATCGTTTCTCGCAAACCGGCAAGGCGGGTTTCATATTCTGCATCGGCAAAAGGCAATGTCTTTTGCCCTTGGTGGAACCGATGAAATTGGGTGCGTGTCGTCATTGTCAGACCTCAAAACATAAGGTCCCGGCGTTCAGGACGAGGGGCCATTGGCCCGAGCGGTGCTCAAGCAGTCACTGGCACCTGCGACGACGCCATCGTCGCGGCTCGCAGCAGAGGTAACCGCAACGTCAGCGTCGCGCAAATGTATTCTGATCGTGACAGGCGCAGGCAGGACGGTTAGTCAGGCAACATGTCAATCTTCAAGCGCTTCATTCCTCTTTGGTTGTCTGGTGTTGCAACGGGAAATACCGGCCTGTCAGTCATGGATGTTCTGACGTCTAACCGCCGCCGCGTGGAGCCGACCTTGCCCCCGCCGACTGGTCCGGGAAAAATGCGCATTCACCTCTTTTCTGGTGATTTTGCCAGTAAGGACACGGCTCAGCACTACTGCTTTTACACCGAAAATAACCGTCCCGAAGACCTGACCCGAGAATTACCTGACGCCTACATCGATACAGCCCATGTCGAAGTGCAATTCAACGCAGCCCGCACCCGACTGGAAGAATTCCTGCTCCCCGCTGATGTCGCACGGTATATGAAGCAGATGGACGGCGCGAACACGCTGGTCATTATCGCTGAACCCGCCTTTGGCGGTCTGGCCTACGCGCTGAACGACACGACCCGGTTGCACTACTTGGGGCCGCTGGTTGTGGATGTGTGAAAGCGCTGTGCAGAGACATTGATCCGCCCCCAATCCGACATCGAAATCCACGTACCGGTGATGTGATCCTGCACCTTCCAATTCACTGCGTCTGTTGTCATTGCAATAGGATGGATCAGCTGCTGTGTCTTTGATGCAAACCGTATCCGCACGCCAGTTTGCGCCCGAATGGCCATTGCCAGCGCGCGTATACGCGGGTCATCAATCGGATCCGGCTGTGTCACGCTAAAACGCGCCATCGCCTCGGTGATCCGGTGGCGCACTTTGTCAGGGAAGCTTTCGATCAACTTGGCACGCGCCCTAACCGCGGCTGGTCCCAGACCTGTGGGCAAAATCAATGGGTTTTGGGCGGCAAGGATCAGGCCCATGGCCTCAGCCTCGTCTTGCGCCAATCCTGTCAATCGGGTGCGGTAATCGAACCCAAGTTCGATCCCACCCCGATTGCCCTGATGCACAATGATCGGCAAACCTGCCTCGGTCATCGCATCCACATCGCGCAGGATCGTGCGGGGCGTGACCTCTAGCTCGGTTGCCAGTTGCACGGAGGTTTGCCGCCCTCGATTCTGCAAAAGCAGCAGTATCTGCAAAAGGCGGGCCGCGCGCATGGGCAATCCAAACATGACAGTAGATGTCTTATTAGGGCTGATAGGCATCAGGGCGTCAAGACAAGAGGGACTCATGAAAACCTATCAAACTACCATCGATATCGCAGCTAGCCCTGAAACCGTTTGGCACGCGCTCACCCAAACGATGCCAGTGGACCCGACCCCCTTCGGCATCATCAGGCTAGACGGCGCAATCTCTCCCGGCGCCAAAATCAAACTCTGGTCAGATGTCGCACCCGACCGCGCCTTCGCCCTCACCGTGGCAACGTTAGATGCACCCAATAAAATGGTCTGGCGCGGGGGCATGCCATTCGGGTTGTTCACCGGCACACGCACCTTCAAGCTGACCCCGAACGGCGCAGGCACCACATTTCACATGGCAGAGGTGTTCACCGGCCTGATGTCTGGCATGATCACCAAAAGCATGCCGGACCTGACCCCCAGCTTCACCAAATTCGCACAAACCCTCAAAACAACGGCGGAAACATCATGAACGACGTCACCTACGGATCAGGCACGCAAGACGACCCTTGGATTTTGAAGACCCCACCTTTGTCCTCTGATTTTGAAGTTTGGAAAGATGAGGCAAACGACCCGCCTGCCCTTGTCGTGCAAGTCGGCAAGACGCGACTGTCCTATCAGTTGCGAGCGCTGGAAGATGCGCACGCGATGCTCAAAGCCCACGGTGACTGGATGCCACTGGGTAACGCAGACGAAGGCAAGCCCACGAAAGAAGGCACGTTGGAGAACTGGGCCCGGTCCGAGGATAACCCGGTCGGCGGCTACTACGGGTTGCGCAAAGGCTATCGGGGCCGCTTTGCCAACTATGTTAGCCCGACGATGGAATTGCTTGGGTTGGTGGAGTTGGAGCATAATCCGCGCAACAACCGCCTCCGCGCGCTTTAGCCGAGACAAGGCTTAACGGCGCGGCTAGGCTGACGCTATGGTCGCGCTCAAACCTGCCCTCGTTTATGCCTTCGACGTCGATGGCGTTGTCATTTGTGGCCGCCCGACTGACGGCAAACCTTGGGCAACTGACTTGGAAACGGACACCGGAGTGTCCTTACCCGCCCTGCGCGAGCACTTCTTCGAAGTCTATTGGCGAGACCTCGTTGTGGGCCGCGCAGACCTGATCCCCGCCCTCGATGCCGCTCTCAATTCAATGGGCGCACCCATCGACGCACAGGCACTGCAAGACTATTGGTTCCGGCAAGACAGCAAGGTCAACGCACCCGCCATCGCTATGATCAAGGATTTGCGCAACGCCGGCAAACGCGTCGTCCTGGCCACCAATCAAGACCAAAGCCGCGCCCGCTATCTGATGGATGACTTGAACCTGAAAGCCCATGTCGATGCGGTCTATGCATCCGGGGACCTGGGGGTCGCCAAGCCCGACGCCGCCTTTTTCAACCACATCACCGTAGCGGAAAACGTGACCCCGACCGGCATCATGCTGCTGGACGATCGTATCAAAAACATCGACGCGGCTGCGGCCCTCGGGTGGCAGACCCATCATGTCACGACGCCGTTGGACCTTCCGACGTCGTATTGACCCTTTACCAAGCGCGCATTCCGCTCCAAACATCCCAAAACACCGGAGGAGATCTGCCATGCTTGACCAAATCACCGACCTCGCCGGGCGCTTGTCCCGCCCTGACCTGCTCTGCACCAAAGCCTACGCCAGCGGCGCATGGGCCGATGCCAAGGACGGCAAGACCTTCGACGTGGTGAACCCCGCGCGTGGCGACGTGATCGCACAAGTCGCCGATTTGTCGCGAGAAGAAGTCGCAGAGGCTATCACTGCCGCCGCAGCCGCACAAAAAGGTTGGGCCGCGCTGGCCGCCAAAGAGCGTGCGAAGGTCCTGCGCAAGTGGTTTGACCTGATGATGGAAAACCAGGAAGACCTCGCCCAGATCATGACCGCCGAGCAAGGTAAACCACTGGTCGAGGCGCGCGGCGAAGTGGCATACGGTGCCTCTTTCGTGGAATGGTTCGGCGAAGAGGCCAAACGCGTCTACGGCGAGACAATCCCCGGCCACATGGCCGACAAGCGGATCACCGTGATCAAGCAACCCATTGGGGTCGCCGCTGGCATCACGCCTTGGAACTTCCCCAATGCAATGATCGCACGCAAAGTCGCACCCGCCCTTGCTGCCGGTTGTGCTTTCGTCGTGCGCCCCGCATCGCTGACGCCCCTGTCGGCACTGGCTATGGCCAAGCTGGCGGAAGAAGCAGGCGTGCCTGCCGGGCTGTTCTCGGTCGTCACCTCCTCATCCGCTTCAGCCGTCGGGAAAGAGTTCTGCGAGAACCCCATCGTGCGCAAATTGACCTTCACGGGTTCGACCGAAGTCGGTCGTATCCTACTGAAACAGGCTGCAGATCAGGTGATGAAGTGTTCGATGGAATTAGGCGGCAACGCACCTTTCATCGTGTTCGACGACGCGGACCTTGATGAGGCCGTTACCGGGGCAATCGCCTGCAAGTTCCGCAACAATGGCCAAACCTGCGTCTGCGCCAACCGCATCTACGTTCAGGCGGGCGTCTACGATGCGTTCTCGGTCAAGCTCAAGATCGCAGTCGAAGCGCTAAAAGTCGGGGATGGCCTCGAAGACGGCACAACACTCGGCCCGCTCATCGAACCATCCGCGGTGGAAAAGGTCCAAGAACACCTCGACGACGCGCTCGCGAAGGGTGCGACGATCCTGACGGGCGGCAAGCCCCACGCCTTAGGCGGCATGTTCTACGAGCCAACCATCGTGACCAACGCGACCCAAGACATGCAAGTCGCAACGGACGAGACTTTCGGCCCCTTCGCACCACTCTTCAAATTCGAAGACGAGGACGACGTGATCGCACAGGCTAACGACACGATCTTTGGTCTGGCGTCTTACTTCTACGCAAAAGATCTCAGCCGGGTGACGAAAGTGGCAGAAGCCTTGGAATACGGGATCGTAGGGGTGAACACAGGGATCATCTCGACCGAAGTGGCGCCCTTTGGTGGGGTCAAGCAATCTGGCCTTGGCCGCGAAGGATCGCATCATGGCATGGATGACTACATGGAGATGAAGTACATCTGCACATCCGTCTAAGACGGACAGGTCACCAGATCGTGAGGTGAGGTGGCCTGCCATTTGCCATAGCGTTTGACCTGACCCACCAGAGAAAGCATCGACGCATGGCAAAGCCCAAGTCAAAGAACAAGCGCAAGCAAGCACAGGCCGAAGCCGCAAAAACAGCCCCGCCCACACGGCGAAACCTGCTGGGTTACGTGCCTTATGTGATTGGTGGCGCTGTTTTGCTTGGTGGTGCAGGGGTTTGGGGCGTCTCTGCGGTGCAGGCCGACCTTGCTGAACAAGACCTCAGCATCATCGGCGATGGCGTGCCAACGATTGTGCAAGTACACGACCCCACTTGCCCGATCTGTACCGCGTTGCAAAAAGAAGCACGCGCCGCGCTTGCGGACATCGATGATGGTGCGCTGATATACCGGGTCGCCAATATCACCAGCAACACAGGCTCCGTTTTTGCGAATATGCATGGGTCATCCCATGCGACGCTTCTGTTCTTCGATGGAGCCGGAAACCTGACACAGCGTGTGCAAGGGGCGACCGACCGGGCCGACCTGTATGATGCCTTCATGGCGCACTTGGACCGCGAAAGTTAAAAAAATCGACAACCCGGCCAAGGATTGACGATCGGCATCCGTCCAATCACCGTGATGCGTATGACAACCAGCGACGAAGACTTGGCACTTGCTGCGGCAAACGGCGATGGGCAGGCTTTTGCAAGCCTGCTGGATCGGCACTATGATCGGCTGTTCGCATTTTGCTTTCGCATGACCGGTGTACGGTCCGAGGCAGAAGATCTGACGCAAGATATCTGCGCAGCTCTACCGGCCAAACTTGGCAGTTATCAAAGGCAGGCCAAAGTCACGACGTGGTTGTACAAAGTTGCCCTGAACGCCGCCCATGACAGGCGACGCAAGCAAGCAACTTACACAAAAGCAACATCCGGCTGGGGTGACTGGGAAACGGCACGTACTGCCATGAACCGCGAAACCGCAGACCAGATTGATTGGTTGACCCAAGCCATGACCCACCTGAACCCCGACCTGCGCGACACGCTTGCCTTGGTCCTGGACGATATGACCCACGCGCAAGTCGCCGGCATCATGGACGTATCCGAAGGCACGATCAGCTGGCGGGTGTCGGAAGCAAAAAAAGCGCTCCGGGCGCTGAAAGAGAAAGAGGAGCAGTCATGAGTGATGATCTCGACGACCTCAAAGCAATGATGACAGCGGCCACGCCAAAGCCTGATGCGGCAAAGCGGACAGCCGATCTGGCCTTAGCGCAAAATAATTTCGAAAACCTCCAAGGATCGCGGACGCAGCCACGTCCTACCCCTGTAACCGGCCTTCAAGGCCTCTGGACAGGAGTAACGACGATGCTTGGAACGATGACATCCAAAGGCGGGCTGACCGCAACAACCGCCCTTGTGGCCTGTGGATTTCTGTTCTTGACCCCAACCGGTCAGGACATGTGGCGCAGTGATTTCCGCGATTTGGGCGCTGTGAGCACGGACGCAGACGTGCAAAAGGCGCTGGCGGAGGCTGACGCAAACTTCACGACCCAAGCTGAAGAGCCTGAGGTCGTGATGGCCGACGATCTCTTTGTTCAACCTGAAGCGCGGACACCGGTCATCAATCCCAATGATATGGCCGAAGAAATCGCCCCGATGGTCATGATGGAAGCCGCACCAGCAACCACATCTGCTTTGACACGAAATGCAGCGGACGGTGCATTGTTTGCGCCTCAACAAGACCTGATTGCGCCTTCAGAGGCGAACACCGAGACCTTCGCAAACGCCGACGAAAGCCCCGTCAAAATCACGAGCGAGGCCCCTGTTTCCACGTTCTCAATCGACGTCGACACCGCCTCTTACGCTCTCGTGCGATCCTCAATCATGCGGGGCCAACTTCCCCCGCCAGATGCGGTTCGTGTCGAAGAGTTGGTAAACTATTTCCCCTATGATTACGCGGCGCCGGCACCGGAAGGTGATCCTTTCCAACCCACCGTCAGCATGACACCAACCCCGTGGAACGCAGATACGCAGCTGGTGCATATCGCGATCCAAGGCGAAATGCCTGTCGTTGAAGATCGTCCACCCCTGAATTTGGTTTTCCTGATCGACACATCCGGATCGATGGAAGATCCGTCAAAACTGCCGCTGCTTAAGCAATCTTTCCTGCTGATGCTTGACCAATTGCGTCCAGAAGACGAAGTGGCCATCGTGGAATATGCCGGGTCCGCCGGTGAAGTATTGGCCCCAACAAAAGCTGAAGACCGCACAGCGATCCGCAACGCGCTTAACAGCCTTGGTGCGGGCGGTTCCACGAACGGACAAGGTGGCTTGGAGCAGGCCTACGCAGTGGCCGAAAGCATGACAGCCCAAGGCGAAGTCAGCCGCGTTTTACTGGCCACCGATGGCGATTTCAACGTCGGCCTGAGCGACCCCAGCGCGCTGGAAGACTACATCGCAGAAAAGCGCGACACCGGCACATACCTGTCCGTTTTGGGCTTTGGTCGCGGCAATCTGCAGGATGCAACGATGCAAGCGCTGGCGCAAAACGGCAACGGGACTGCGGCCTACATCGACACATTGTCAGAAGCCCAGAAAGTGTTGGTTGATCAATTGTCTGGTGCACTTTTCACAATTGCCAGCGACGTGAAAATTCAGGTTGAATTCGACCCGACCCAGATCGCCGAATACCGTCTGATCGGGTACGAGACACGGGCGCTGAACCGCGAGGATTTCAACAACGACAAGGTGGATGCGGGCGATCTTGGCGCAGGCCACACCGTCACCGCACTTTATGAGGTTACCCCCGTCGGTAGCCCTGCGCGCCTGTCTGATCCGTTGCGTTATGCCACCCAGACCCCGACGGCTGACCTGCAAAACGAAATCGGCTTTCTGAAGCTGCGCTACAAAGAACCGGGTGCAGACATCAGCCAACTGATCGAGACACCGATTCTGCGTGACCAAGAGGCTGGACCAGAAGCGCAATTTGCCGCAGCTATCGCAGGTTTCGGACAAATTCTACGTGGGTCTGACTACGTCACTGACTGGTCAATCGCAGATGCCATCACGCTAGCCACGCAAAGCAAGGGTGCAGACACATTTGGATACCGCGCCGAAGCCATCCGCTTGATGCAATTGGCCGAAAGCCTAAAGGGCAACTAATCGGTCGGGCAGTGCCGCGTTGGTGGGTCCACCAGTGCGGCAATTTGCCATCAGTCAGGCAGCCAAAATAGATGTGCGCGATCCTCTGGCCCGGCGATATATTCGCCCGCAACCCAGCCTTTATAGTGCGCAGCCTTCAAAGCGGCCAGAAATGCCGGAATATCAATCTCTCCGCCATGTTCAGGCGACACCCGAGACGGGCTTTGCGCAAGCTGGACATGACGCACACGGTCTGCGACGTCCGCCCATGTCCCAAGGACATCTTCGTGGATACGTTGTACGTGATGCGTATCAAACTGCAGACCAAGGCAATCACTATTGATTTCCGCAACGATATCAAAAGCCTTCATCACATTGTTCAGGTAGTAACCCGGCACATCGTCTTGACACATCGGTTCTATCGTCAGGCTTTGACCCGGTGCTTCTTCCAACGCCCAACGCAGATTGGCCACAAACGTCTCGCGCGCTTCTGGCCCCCGCACCACACCAGACATGATGTGAACGTGCTGTACCCCAAGCGCCTTTGCGTAGCGCAACGTACGCTTAAAATCGCGGCGAAAGCGGGCCTCAGCGCCGGGGATGGCGGCAAACCCCCGCTCTGCACCAGTATAATTGGGCGGCGGACATGTGATCATCACCAAAGACAAATCGTTGCGACCCAACATACCAAGGATATCCGGGACCGGATGGTCGTAAGGAAAGGGTACTTCGACACCGCTGAAACCGGCAGATCGGGCTGCACCAAACCGCTCAAGAAATGGTAAATCAGCAAACATGACGTTTACGTTCGCGCAGGCCTTCATGTGTCGTGTAGCTCCGCCGTTGGAATAATGGGAAAGAATGCACCGCCAGAGCGGACGCCAAACCAATCGACGCCATCCACCGTCTCGTTCTCACCAATGTCGACAAGGCGATAAAAGGATTTACGATCTATTAACGCTTCAAGATTGGTGCGGACAAGTACGTAAGGAGACGGCTCGCCGGTTATGGGGTCGCGCACCACACGAATAGGATGATCCGGACCGGCCATAACGCTGTCACCTACATGCGTTTCGAACCGCAAGTCATTGCCTTCACGTTCAAAATCCAACGCAACAAAGGGGGCATCGTCAACCGTGATCCCAACTTTTTCGACCGGTGTGACAAGGAAATAATCCTCCCCATCCTTGCGAATGATGGACGAAAAAAGCTTCACCAACTCAGGTCGCCCAATCGGCGTTCCCATGTAAAACCAGGTCCCGTCGCGCGCGATGCGCATATCAAGGTCGCCGCAAAACGGAGGGTTCCACAAATGCACCGGTGGCGCACCTTTTTTGCCCTCTTTTGCGGCGGCCCGTGCCGAAGATGCGAGGCTTTCTGCCGAAGGGGTCACGATCTTTTGTCCAGTCATGCTTTTTGCCATTGGGGTTTGTCGTCTTATCTGGTGTTATACCCAACGATATAGAGCCAGCGGAGAGAAGTCATGACCACCGAAACCGATCTTGTTGCCGACATTGAGGCATTGGGTGGCAAGCTGGCCACAGCGCGCGCCTCGATTGCAAAGCGTTTCATCGGACAGGACAGGGTCGTGGACCTGACGCTGTCCGCGCTGATATGTGGGGGGCACGCGGTTTTGATCGGCTTGCCGGGGCTGGGAAAAACCCGGCTTGTCGATACGTTGTCCACGGTTATGGGGCTGAACGGAAACCGTATTCAGTTTACGCCTGACCTGATGCCTGCAGATATTCTGGGTTCTGAAATTCTGGACCAAAACGCGGATGGGTCCCGCGCCTTTCGTTTTATCGAGGGCCCGATTTTCTGCCAACTGCTGATGGCGGACGAGATCAACCGCGCGTCGCCCCGGACCCAATCCGCCCTTTTGCAAGCGATGCAAGAGAAAGAGGTCACCATCGCGGGCGAACATCGCCCCCTTGGTGTGCCGTTCCACGTCCTGGCGACACAAAACCCGATTGAACAGGAAGGCACCTATCCGCTTCCCGAAGCTCAGCTTGACCGTTTTCTTGTCCAAATTGACGTCCCCTATCCAGATCGGGATGCAGAGCGCGATATTCTGATTGCCACAACGGGCACCGAAGACGCAGCCTCGACGGCTGTGTTCACAGCGCAAGAGCTTTTGGATGCCCAGACCCTGCTCCGGCGGATGCCGGTTGGGGACAATATTGTCGAAATGATCCTTGATTTGGTGCGCGCATGTCGTCCCGACGACGCCGCCCCGGATATCATCCGTCAAAATGTCGGCTGGGGGCCTGGGCCACGGGCCGCTCAGGCTTTGATGTTGACCGTTCGTGCAGCAGCTTTGCTTGACGGGCGCTTGGCACCAAACGCCGAAGACGTGCGGATGATGGCCGTTCCCGTTCTTGAACACCGCATGGCACTGACGTTCGCAGCCCGCGCGCGCGGCGAGACAATCCAGAATGTCATTAACACGGCCGCGGCTATGATCACAAAGGTCGATGCCGCAGCATGATCGCGCCCGCTGCCCTCCGGTCCGAGGCTGAAGGCCTTGCCAGCCACCTGCCCCCGCTGCTTGCAGAGGCAGAGCATTTGGCGTCCACCGTTCTATTGGGTGACCACGGGCGCAGACGCGCGGGTACTGGCGATACGTTCTGGCAATATCGGCCTGCGCAACCGGGCGACAGCGCCCGCAGTATCGACTGGCGCCGGTCAGCCCGCTCTGACAGCAACTTCGTCCAAGACAAGGAATGGCAGATTGCCCAGTCGATCCTGCTTTGGGTCGATCAGGCGGCCTCGATGTCGTTCACGTCTGACGCTAAGCTGGCCAGCAAAGCGCACCGGGCCCGCACATTGGCACTGGCCTGTACAATCCTACTGATCCGAGGCGGCGAGCGTGTTGGACTGACAGGTCTACGACTGCCCCCAAAACGCGGCGAGCAACAGTTGGCGCGGATGGCGGCCCTGTTATCCGAAGACGAGGCAAAAGACTTTGGGGCTCCCGAAGCACAAGGCATGTTGCCGCATTCGCGCGCCGTCTTCATCAGTGATTTCCTTGGTGATCTTGAGCCAACCCGCGCGGCCTTGTTGAAGGCAGCCGACCGAGGCGTGCGCGGCGCGCTTTTGCAAGTTCTTGACCCCCAGGAAGAGGCCTTTCCTTTTGATGGCCGCACAATCTTTCAATCCATGACGGGCGCTGTCGAACATGAAACCCTCAAAGCGGGCGACCTGAAAGCGCGCTATCTTGATCGACTTGCAGAACGTAAAGAGGCACTAAGCGAACTGGCGCGTGTGACAGGCTGGCAATTCCAGACCCATCACACCAATATGGCCCCTAACACAGCTCTCCTCTGGCTTTACGGCGCATTGGAACGGCACGCATGACCCAAGCCCCCCTTCTTTTGGTCTTCAATACTTCGGGGTTTGGGGCAGCGCCTCAACAGCCTCCGCACGGAGGCTTCCAGCGATGCTAACCCTCGGCCCCCTCGCGTTTACAGCGCCTTGGCTTCTTTTGGGTCTCGCAGCTTTGCCAATCCTGTGGCTGTTACTGCGCGCGGTCCCACCTGCACCGATCAAACGCCGTTTTCCGGGGGTAGCATTACTCCTTGGCTTGCAAGACAACGAAAGTCAGTCGGATCGCACACCTTGGTGGTTGCTGTTGTTGCGTATCTTTGCGGTAGCGGCCGTGATCCTTGGGTTCGCAGGTCCCGTTCTAAACCCGCAAACCCAAACCGACGGTACTGGACCACTGCTGATTGTTGCTGACGGTACTTGGGCGGACGCCCGCGATTGGCCAGCGCGGCAAGACCGGATTGACGCAATGCTCGACGAGGCCGCGCGCCAAGGACGCCCAGCAGCGATAACGACACTCACAGATTTGGCGCCCGAAGGGATCACGTTTCAGGCCGCTGATGTCGTGGCCCAATCCCTGCCGAACTTGGCGCCCGCCGCATGGGAGCCGCAAAGTGATGCATTGGCCGCTTGGATCGAAACCCTCGATGAGGATTTTGACACCCGCTGGCTCTCGGATGGCCTTGCCCGCGACGACCGGGCCGACCTACTGGCCGCCTTGCAAGACAAAGGCAACGTCACAATCTACCAAAGCCCACGCCAGACTTATGGGTTGCGCCCAGCCCGGTTTGCCGACGGAGACATCCTTTTATCAGCGACACGCACCCCAATTGGTCAACCGTCAGATGTCGAGGTGGCAGCTGTCGGACTGGACCCCGCAGGCGTCGAACGCCAGCTTGCAACCGCGACACTGTCTTTTGCTGCAGGCGAGGCACTGGCAGAGACCGCCCTTGCCCTGCCGCCCGAACTGCGCAACCGGATCACCCGGTTTGAGCTGCCGGGCGTGCGGTCTGCTGCAGCTGTCAGCTTGACCGATGATGCGCTAAAGCGGCGCGAGGTGGCCCTGATCTCGGGGCGGGACGATCGCGAAAGCCTCGAACTGCTCGACCCGCTCTTTTATTTGCGTGAGGCGCTGGAACCCACAGCTGACCTGATCGACGGGGCGATGGATGATATCCTGCTGGCCAATCCGGATGTGATTGTTCTGGCAGATGTGGCCACGCTGGCGGGGACTGAAAACGACGAATTGCTGACATGGGTCGAAAGTGGTGGGCTGCTGTTGCGGTTCGCGGGACCCCGTCTTGCCGCGTCTGAAACAGGTCGCGCGACGCAAGACCCGTTGTTACCGGTGCGGCTGCGTGCAGGTGGACGCAGCGTTGGTGGTGCAATGTCGTGGGGTGAACCCAAAGCGCTCGCGCCTTTTGCAGAAGACAGCCCGTTTGCAGGCCTCGTGGTCCCAGAAGATGTCACCGTGAACGCGCAAGTCATGGCACAGCCGGACCCGACCCTTGCAGATCGGGTGATCGCACAACTGGCAGACGGAACCCCGCTTGTGACCCGTCAGATCACCGGCGAAGGCCAGGTTGTGCTGGTGCATGTGACAGCCAACGCAGAGTGGTCCTCGTTGCCCCTATCGGGGCTTTTTGTGCAGATGTTGGAAAGACTTGCGGTCTCGACCAGCACGGCGGCACCCAACGCAGATGATCTGGCAGGAACAACCTGGCAACCGCGTGAGGTGATGACCGCCAATGGTCGGTTGGTCGACGGCAGCGCATTACCCGGAGTGGCGGGCGAAGACATTGCCGAAGCGGTGCCTGGCCCAGACATGCAACCTGGCCTGTACACCGGCGATGATCGTCAGATTGCGGTCAATGTGATTGGGCCAGAAACGACGCTTGGACCTGCGATCTGGCCTGCAGACCTGCCAATTGAGGGGATGACTGTGACACGCGAAACGCTGCTGAAGGGATGGTTGCTGACGGTCGCCATCGGGCTGATGCTGATTGACGTGATCGCCTCGCTTGCCATTGGCGGCCGCCTGCGTGGACCGCGTGCAGACGCTGTGGCCGCAGTAATGGTTGGCTTGTTGCTGATTGGGTCACCAGCAGATGCACAAGACGACGACTTTGCCATTGGGGCGACATCAGAGGTTGTTCTGGCGCACGTCCTGACGGGCGACGATGATATCGACGACGTTGCCAACGCAGGCCTGCGCGGCCTGTCTCAAACGTTGTTCCGCCGGACGTCGATTGAACCGGCAGCCCCTATGGGTATCGACATCGAAACAGACGAGCTGGCGTTCTTTCCATTCCTGTACTGGCCGATCACAGCCGACCAGCCCCTGCCCTCGCGCGAGGCATATGCCAAACTGAACAGGTACTTGCGCGCAGGCGGCATGATCTTGTTCGATACCCGAGACGCGGACACTGCGGGCTTTGGTTCAGGGTCACCGGAAGGACGGCGATTGCAGGCGATTGCACGCTCGCTAGACGTGCCCCCCCTTGAACCCATCCCCGAAGACCACGTCTTGACCCGGACTTTCTATTTATTGAACCAATTCCCCGGCCGCTATACCAGCCGCGATGTCTGGGTCGAGGCAGCCCCGGTCGGGGCCGTCCAAGCTGAAGGTGTCCCGTTTCGCAACCTCAACGACGGGGTCACACCGGTTGTTATCGGTGGCAACGACTGGGCGCGTGCTTGGGCCGTTGATGAGTACGGGCAACGCATGTTCCCTGTCGGTCGGGGCCAAACCGGCGAACGGCAACGCGAGATCGCCTTTCGCTTTGGGGTCAACCTGATCATGCATGTCCTGACCGGGAATTATAAATCGGACCAAGTGCATGTCCCGGCACTGCTAGATCGGTTGGGCCAATAATGATAGATGATGTCTGGATCAGCGGGCAGATGCCTCCGGCGGCCATATTTCTGGATCAAAGAAACCCAGAGGGCTGTGCATGACCGGTACTGTTGTTCTTGATCCGCTTGTCCCAATGGTCGCTTTGGCTTTGGCCGCGGTTTTTGTTGCCCTTGCCGTTGGTTTGGCAACATGGCGGCGCTTGTCAGGCTGGTGGCTGCGTGGACTGGCAGGGCTGGCTTTGCTGGCAGCCCTTGCGAACCCGTCATTGCAGCAAGAAAACCGCGCTCGGCTGTCGGACATCATTGTTTTGGTCGTCGATGAAAGTGCCAGCCAGCGCATTTCCGACAGACCAGATCAAACGGCCGCAGCAATCGCCAACGTCGAGGCCGAAGTCGCCCGGCTGAACAACACTGAACTGCGGATTGTCAACGTCGGCGACAGCACTCTCGAAGGAGACAGTGGCACGCTGCTTATGACTGGACTGTCCGAGGCCCTTGCGGAAGAACCCCAAGGCCGCATCGCAGGGATCATTCTGCTGACCGATGGCCGCTTGCACGATCTGCCCCGCACCCCAGCATTGCCTGCCCCTTTGCATACCCTTCTTACTGGCCAGCCCGACGATTGGGATCGCCGCCTTGTCGTGGCCAACGCACCGGCCTTTGCCATTCTGGGCGAGCCTGTAACACTTACATTGCGTATCGAAGACCAGGGTGCTGCGCCTCAGACCATCGGTTTCGTCCCCCTGACGATTGCGATTGACGGAGATACCCCCGCCGCATTCGAAGTCCCTTTGAACGAGGATATTGAACTTCCCGTCACCCTGCCCCACGGCGGCATCAACGTGTTGCAATTCGACACCCCCGCAGCGGACGGAGAGCTGACGACCCGCAACAACAGCGCTGTCGTTCAGATCAACGGTGTGCGCGACCGGTTGCGCGTCTTGCTGGTGTCCGGAGAGCCACACCCCGGTGAACGCACATGGCGCAATCTGCTGAAATCGGATGCCTCGGTCGATCTTGTACACTTTACAATTCTGCGCCCACCCTCAAAACAAGACGGTGTTCCGGTTAATGAATTGTCCCTGATCGCTTTCCCAACCCGTGAATTGTTCCTTGAAAAGATCGACGAGTTCGACCTGATCATTTTTGATCGCTACTCACGCCGGGGCATCCTGCCAAATGAATACCTCGATAACATCCGGCAATATGTCGAAGGTGGCGGCGCGGTTCTGGTCTCATCCGGACCAGAATATGGTTCAGCGGAGAGCATTTATCGCTCACCGCTTGGGGCTGTCCTGCCCGGCGCTCCGACGGCGCGGGTCTATGAAGAGGGGTTCACCCCGCAAATCACAGACCTTGGGGCCCGACACCCTGTCACAGAGGGCCTTGCAGATGCCTTTACTGATCCAGACAGCGAAGATGATGCACCGGGCTGGGGCCGGTGGTTCCGCTTGGTGGATGTGATTGCAGCACCCGAAGCAACAACCGTGATGAGCGGCCTTGATGACCGGCCTCTGCTGTCCCTGGATCGGGTTGGCGAAGGGCGTGTGGCCCTGATTGCCTCGGATCAATCATGGCTTTGGGATCGGGGCTATGAAGGGGGCGGGCCGCAACTGGAATTGCTCCGCCGCTTGGCCCACTGGATGATGAAAGAGCCGGAACTGGAAGAAGAAGCCCTGTGGGCGGAACCCACCGGCCAGACCATGCGGATCATCCGACGGACACTGAACACCGAAACCGGAGAGGTCACAGTGACACATCCGGACGGCACCGAGACGGTCCTGACCCTGCAAGAGGTTTCGCCCGGCCGGTTCGAAACGCTGTGGGAGGCACCGGAAGTCGGGCTTTATCGCTTGTCTGATGGTGACAAAGAAACGGTCACCGCATTGGGACCAGCAGCCCCCCGCGAGTTTGAGCAAACCATCGCAACGGGTGATCTTCTTGCACCGGCAGTCGATAGCACACGCGGTGGCATTCTTGCGGTCTCTGGCGGAGATATCGACTTGCGCAGCGTGCGGCAGGGCCGCCCCGCAGCGGGTCGCGGCTGGCTTGGGGTAACGCCGCGAGACGCTTACCAGACCGCAGACATCAGTATTACGCCACTTTTGCCAGCATGGGCCTTTCTGCTGCTGGCTTCACTGCTGATGATCGGGGCATGGTTGCGCGAAGGACGGCGCTGACAGGCGCCGACGATCCAATTTCCATAAGAACAACTGGCTGAGAGGTTTGGGGCTAGCCCCAAAGACACCTCTATTGCGGCAACGTCACCGGATAGCGGTCATCATACCAGCCATTCACGTTGTCGCGCGCACGAATGTAGACCTCTGTCATACCCTCGGGAATGACAATACCCGACTGAGACCGCGTGAAAGGCATCTCGTTGACATGGGGGTGGGCCAGTGGCCGCTCCCCAAGCTGGTTGCCATCCGCGTCGATCACTTCCCACCCGTCAGCGTAGTGATCCCACCCAGTGTCGGAATGGGACAAGGTTACATCAAATCGCCAACTGCCCCCCGATTGGGTGGCCGTTACTGCGACAACCTCTGGGGCATCGGCCAATGCTGTTGTGGCAATCAAGGTCAGGGCGGGGATCAGGGTAAAGCGTCTCATGGCTTCGTCTTTAGCAGAATATCGCGTGGCAGCGATGCAAATTCCCGTGACAATACGGTCCAGATCACGGCCAACGTTGCAATCACCAGGGCCCAAGGCCCGACCAGCCAAGCCAAGGCCCCCAGCGCAAAATACAACGACCGTAGTCCACGATTAAAATTCATGGCGGCGCGGATGTTCAGCTCTGCAGCCTGGCCCGCCATATGGGCCGCGTCCGGATCAGCCGGATCATTTGGAACAGCTGACATCATAACTGCGCAATACCCAAAAACGCGGTTGGCCCAGACGAACTTGAGAAATCCGTTGGTCAGCAACAAGGCCACGACCCCAAGCTTCACCTGCCATACGAACACCGGCACATCGACCATCGTCACCTCAACCGCCACACCCCGCAGCGGTTCGGTATTCGAGATCAGCGCAAGCACACCCCCAATGGCCAGAATGCAGGTTGATGCAAAGAAGGATGTCCCTTGCCGCAGACTTGCGACGATTTGGGCGTCAAAGATGCGCGGTTCTCGTGTTACAAACACCTTCATCCACTTTCGGCGGTTCTCGGACATGATTTTTGTGACCGATGGGCGCGCGGCAGGTGGATGCTCGATCAGCCAGCCAGTCAATAGCCAAGTCACGAGAAAGAAAGCCAAACCAGCAGCATCGAGAGGTGTCAGCAAGGACAAAGGACCGAAAGAATTCATGCATCATTCACTACTAGGTCCAGTTCAAACTTGCCATATGGCAAAATTGGTTATATTATTTTACCAATTCTGGAAATGAGGAGGGTTCCCGATGGAAATGCCGACGCCCAATGCTGCGATCATCTCGCGCAAAGCCCAGATCGTGGAACGGTTGCGAGAGGTCTTGCCGGACGACGCTGTCATCGACGATGTCGCCGAGACCCGCGCCTATGAATGCGACGGGTTGTCGGCCTATCGCTGCCCGCCGCTGTGTGCGGTGCTGCCAGCATCAACCCAAGAAGTTTCCGCAGTCTTAAAGATCTGCCACGAACTTGATATCCCGGTGGTCCCGCGCGGATCTGGGACGTCCCTTGCCGGTGGTGCCATGCCGACCGCTGACGCGGTGATCTTGGGTGTGGCCAAGTTGAACGATGTGCTTGAGACCAGCTACGAAGACCGCATGATCCGGGTCCAGACAGGTCGCACGAACTTGTCAGTCACTGGTGCCGTCGAAACAGACGGCTTCTTTTACGCCCCCGACCCGTCCAGCCAGCTTGCCTGTGCGATCGCGGGCAATATCGCCATGAACTCTGGCGGGGCGCATTGCCTAAAGTACGGTGTGACCACCAATAACCTGTTGGGGGTGACGATGGTTATGATGGATGGAACCGTGGTTGAAATCGGTGGGGCACATCTGGATTCCGGTGGCCTTGATTTGCTGGGCGTGATCTGCGGCTCTGAGGGGCAGTTGGGTGTGGTGACAGAAGCGACCCTGCGCATCTTGCATAAGCCAGAAGGCGCGCGCCCTGTGCTCATGGGCTTTGACAGCTCCGAAGTTGCTGGCGCATGTGTCTCTGACATCATCAAGGCCGGTGTTTTGCCGGTTGCCATCGAATTCATGGATCGGCCCTGCATCGAAGTCTGCGAAGCCTTCGCCAAGGCGGGTTATCCCATGTGCGACGCTTTGCTGATTGTCGAAGTCGAAGGCTCTGAAGCCGAGATTGACGAGCAGTTGGAAAAGATTATCGCCATCGCCAAGACCCACAACCCCGTGGAATTGCGCGAAGCCAAAAACGCAGACGAGGCTGGCCGGATCTGGCTTGGTCGGAAATCTGCCTTTGGCGCCATGGGTCAGGTCAACGACTACATGTGTCTGGACGGCACGATCCCGGTTTCGGCTTTGCCAGAGGTCTTGCGGGGTATTCAGGACCTGTCGAAAAAGTTCGGTCTGGATGTTGGTAACGTTTTTCATGCAGGCGACGGCAATATGCACCCGCTGATCCTGTACAATGCCAATAAGCCCGGTGATCTGGAATTATGCGAAGAGATGGGGGCTGAAATCCTTAAGCTTTGCGTGAAAGTGGGCGGCTGCCTGACAGGCGAACATGGTGTCGGCATTGAAAAGCGCGATCTGATGAACGTGCAGTTTGATCCAGTTGATCTGGAAGCACAGATGGCCGTGAAGGACGTGTTTGACCCGAAATGG
Organism: uncultured Paracoccaceae bacterium; assembly: GCA_938016515.1. Lineage (GTDB taxonomy): Bacteria > Pseudomonadota > Alphaproteobacteria > Rhodobacterales > Rhodobacteraceae > Yoonia. The sequence continues at coordinate 4,025 of CALILP010000147.1, read as the reverse complement.
CTGCTAAACCCTGCTAAGGTCTTTCCGCTAGAAACCAGCCAAACCCGTCGCGCAGCATAGCAAATTTTCCTGCCAAAAAATTTAGGGGCCTTTTCGGATGTGTCTGATCCAGACGCGCTGATGGCATGGGGGCCAGCCCCCAAATCCCCGGGATATAGAAAGAAACAAAGACATTATGACACCGAGAAACGAGAGCGAGGTGGCCGCGGCCATCGTGGAGTCCACAGGGCCGGTCCGGGTCATGGGTGGTGGGACCCGTCCGATTGGTCGCCCGGTGCCCGGCGAGGCTTTGTCTGTGGCTGGTTTATCCGGGATTTCCCTGTATGAGCCCGGCGCACTGACACTTGTCGCACAGGCCGGAACCCCCGTTGCTGAAATTGAAGCGGCTTTGGCGAAGGAAAACCAACGTCTTGCGTTTGAGCCGATGGATCATCGCACGCTCTTGGGGACCAAAGGCACACCGACAATCGGCGGCATTGTTGCTGCCAACGTCTCTGGCCCACGCCGGATTGCAGTTGGGGCCTGTCGTGATTTCCTGCTTGGGGTTCGTTTCGTTGATGGTGCCGGACAGATCGTCAAGAATGGCGGCCGGGTCATGAAAAACGTCACCGGCTATGATTTGGTCAAGCTGATGTGCGGCGCATACGGCACGTTGGGGGTATTGACCGAGGTATCCTTGAAAGTCTTGCCGCGGACCGAGACCCAAGCCAGCTTGATCTTGCACGACGCCACACCAGAGCAGGCAGTCGCGGCGATGTCAGCCGCCTTTGGCTCCCCCTTCGAAGTGACCGGGGCCGCACACGACGGCACTGAGACCGTGATCCGGATTGAAGGCTTTACTGGCTCAGTTGCGTATCGTGCCGGTGAATTGAAAAAACTACTTTCCGCGTTCGGACCCGTTGATGTGCTGGATGATGCAGAGGCCTCTGCCGCGCGGTGGCGCGCAATGCGTGATGTGACACCGTTGACCAAGGCAGATGGGGATATCTGGCGAATTTCAGTCCGGCCCAGTGCCGCCCCCGGTATGATTGCTGGCCTGCCCTCTGGCAGCACATACATGATGGATTGGGGTGGTGGACTGATCTGGGCCGCCGTACCTGCTGGTACGGATTTACGCACCCATTTGGGTGACACCTCCGGCCATATGACCCTGATCCGCGGCACTGCTGATGTCCCGACCTTTCAGCCAGAAGCGGCACCGCTCGCAGCACTGAGTGCCGGGCTGCGCGCCAAATTTGACCCCAACGGGATCTTGAACAAAGGAATCATGGGCTAATGCAAACGACTTTTACCCCAGACCAGCTGAAAGATCCCGGCACCCAACGGGCCAATGAAATCCTGCGGGCCTGTGTGCACTGTGGCTTTTGCACGGCCACCTGCCCGACATATCAGGTTTTGGGTGACGAATTGGATAGCCCGCGTGGCCGCATTTATCTGATGAAAGACATGCTGGAAAACGAGCGTGTTCCGGATCCGACGACAGTCAAACACATCGACAGATGCTTGTCCTGTCTGGCTTGTATGACGACCTGCCCGTCCGGGGTGCACTACATGCATCTGGTAGACCATGCCCGCGCCTATATCGAAAAGAACTACAAACGACCCCTGTCTGAACGGGCCTTGCGCTGGGTTCTGGCGCAGGTCTTGCCTTACCCCATGCGGTTCCGTGTGGCTTTGCTTGGGGCCAAAGCGGCCCGGCCTTTCGTTAAACTGATCCCGGACAAGCGCTTGCGAGCGATGATCGCGATGGCCCCGAAACAAGTGCCTCCGGTCAGCCGCAACGATGATCCACAGACTTTTCCAGCCCCGCAAAAGAAGATGCGGGTCGCTTTGATGACCGGTTGTGCCCAGAAGGCGCTGAATACTGACATCAATGATGCGACCATTCGGCTGCTGACACGACTTGGCGCAGAAGTCGTCGTGGCCGAGGGGGCGGGTTGTTGTGGGGCCTTGACCCACCACATGGGCAAAGAAACTGAAAGCCATGCGACAGCGGCCAAAAACATCAAGGCCTGGAGCAACGAAATCGATGGGGCAGGTCTGGACGCTATCGTGATCAACACGTCTGGCTGCGGGACGACTGTCAAAGACTACGGCCACATGTTCCGGAATGATGGCCTGGCAGATCAAGCTGCGAAGGTCTCGACCTTGGCCAAGGATGTATCTGAAGTGTTGATGGAGCTGTTACCTCAGAACGCGCCCGAGATTGACCCGACTGTTGCCGGCACCGAAGCCCCCATCAAGGTGGCCTATCACGCCGCCTGCTCGTTGCAGCATGGTCAACAGATCAAAACCTACCCCAAAGACCTGCTTAAACGGGCAGGCTTTACGGTGCTGGAACCCAAAGACAGCCATCTGTGCTGCGGGTCAGCAGGAACTTACAACCTGATGCAACCGGACATTTCTGGTCAGCTAAAGGAGCGCAAGGTGCAGACGCTGGAAGCCTTAAGCCCAGAGATCATCGCGGCGGGCAATATCGGGTGCATGATGCAGATCGGCGGGGCTACGGATGTGCCGATCGTGCATACTGTTGAACTGTTGGACTGGGCGACAGGCGGGCCAAAACCCCCAGCCCTGCGCGCAGACAAAAACGCCACACCTGCGGTGCCGATTTTGCGGTGACGCCTTATTATCGCCTCAGGTTTCCAGATAGATATGGCCTGTCTAACCTGAGGCCATCCCATGTTGCGTTCCCTTTTGCTGTCGATTGCCCTTTGTCTTGGGGCCACAACGGCACTGCCACAACAAGGCAGTTCCGGGCTTGTGTCGCTTGAGACGCGACAAGCAACGCAAGGATGGGAAGCCGTTGGACGCCTCGATATCAACGGAGACGGGTTCTGCACTGCTGCCCTGATCCGCGATCGCCTTTTGCTGACAGCGGCCCACTGCGTTTATGACCAGAACGATCAGGCCATTCCTGCGAGTGCCTTTGTGTTTCAGGCGGGTCTGCGCAACGGACGCGCAGATGCAACACGCAGCATTGTGCGCATTGTAGCCCATCCCGACTATGAACCAGACGGTCCGACGGCCAAAATTGGCGGGGTGAAGAACGACATCGCAGTTTTGGAATTGTCCCAACCGATCCGATACTCCGGGGTGCGGCCTTTCCCTATTGCGGGACGGCCCTTTCGGGGAGATGAGGTTGCGATTGTGTCTTATGGGATGGATCGCGCCGAAGCACCAAGCCTGCAGGAATCCTGCACAATCCTGAGTCGCCTGAATGGTGCCTTGGTAATGGATTGCGAGGCAGAATTCGGATCTTCTGGGTCTCCTGTTTTCCGGATCATTGATGGTCGGGCGCAAATTGTGTCGGTTGTATCGGCAATTGGGGAATCGGGGGGGACATCTGTTTCGCTTGGCACCTCACTTGAAGAGCCCTTGCAGACCTTGTTGGCAGAATTCGCGGCACGGGGGCCCGCGCGGCCGGGTGGAGAGCAGCGGCTGATCCAGATTGGTGAACGCAATGACACCGGCGCAAAATTCGTGCGGCCAACTAACTAAGCGACCTCTTGAAACATCCACATAGGCTTACCACGTAAGCGGTACGGGATCGCCATATCTGGGGTCTCGGATCACTGGCCTGTCCCCTATGGGAAGGCCTTACATTGTTATCGCTTGATAAAGGATGACCGCAAAATGCGTAGACTTGACCTGACACCACTGTACCGAGCCACCGTTGGCTTTGACCAAATCGCTGATCTGATGGATCGGGCCCTTGCCAACGACGTCAGCCAAAGCAGCTACCCCCCATACAACATTGAAAAAACCGCAGACGACGGCTGGCGTATTTCCATCGCCGTGGCCGGTTTTGCAGAAAACGATCTGGCCATCGAAGTCCGCGACAGGAACCTGATCGTGACGGCTCGTAAAGCGGAAGACGATGCAGAGGCCACCTATCTGCACCGCGGCATCGCCACCCGCGCCTTCGAGCGGCGCTTTACCTTGGCTGAGCATGTGCAGATCACCGGCGCATCCCACGCCAACGGCATGCTGAACATCGATTTGGTGCGTGAAGTACCCGAAGC
>CALILP010000146.1 GCA_938016515.1 uncultured Paracoccaceae bacterium | reverse complement strand
TATCTGCTTGGGCTGACCATAGGGCGTGTAGTGCAAGACATTCGGGTTCTCCTGCCCCCATTCAAGCCCACCCTTCTCGCCGTAAACCCTTAAGGTCAAACGGTTCTCATTGCCGGGTGCAACCTGAGAAGACCACAGCATCCCCTTCGCACCGCCAGCATAACGCAGCATCACATGCACGTTGTCATCCAAGCGGCGGCCCGGCACAAAACTATCCAGATCAGCGGCCAAACTGTCCAAAGACAACCCGGTGACAAAGCCCGCCAGATTGTACGCATGGGTCCCGATATCACCCACACAGCCCCCCGCACCCGACCGGGCAGGATCAGTCCGCCACTCCGCCTGTTTTACGCCCTCACCCTCCAGCGGTTCAGTCAACCAGTCCTGCGCATATTCCGCCTGCAACACCCGGATTTTGCCCAACACACCATCCGCCACCATCGCACGGGCCTGCCGGATCATCGGATAACCGGTATAGTTGTGGGTCAGAATAAACTGCGCATCCGACTTCTCTGCCGCCGCGACCAGCTTCTTTGCATCAGCCAAAGTCGAGGTCAGTGGCTTGTCGCAAATCACATGAATGCCACGCTTCAAAAACTCCCGCGCCGCCCGATAGTGCACGTGGTTCGGGGTCACAATCGCAACCGCTTCAATCCCGTTTTTCAACCGGGCCTCACGCTTCGCCATCTCAACGAAATCGCCATAACAGCGATCCGCATCCATGCCCAAAGCTGCGCCAGATGCCTTCGATTTTTCAGCCGTCGATGATAACGCGCCTGCCACCAATTCATAGCGATCATCCAACCGCGCCGCGATCCGGTGAACAGCGCCGATAAAAGCGTCATTCCCGCCGCCAACCATCCCCAAACGTATCTTGCTCATGCGCAACCCTCATCTTCATTTCGCCAAAACACCTCCGGGGTCCGGGGCAGCGCCCCGGTCCTGCAAGAAGTTATTAAGAAATACCCATCATCTTTGCGTTCAACGCGGCATCCGCACCGCCATCGGCAAAGTCATCAAACGCCCGCTCGGTCACGCGAATGATGTGATCCTTCACAAACTGCGCGCCCTCACGGGCACCATCCTCGGGATGTTTCAACGCACATTCCCATTCAACAACGGCCCAACCGGCAAAATCATTCGCCGCCATTTTCGCGAAAATCGCTGCAAAATCGACCTGACCATCACCGAGGGAGCGGAACCGCCCAGCCCGATCCACCCAAGACTGAAACCCACCATAGACGCCCTGACGGCCCGTCGGATTGAACTCGGCGTCTTTGACATGAAACATCTTGATGCGATCCTTGTAGATGTCGATATTGTCCAAGTAATCAAGGCATTGCAGGACATAGTGAGACGGATCATAAAGCATGTTCGCCCGCGCATGGTTGCCCACACGCTCCAGGAACATCTCGTAAGTGATCCCGTCATGCAGGTCTTCGCCCGGGTGGATTTCATAGCAGACATCCACGCCATTTTCCTCGGCATGGTTCAGGATCGGCAGCCAGCGTTTCGCCAATTCATCAAACGCCTGTTCCACCAAGCCTGCGGGCCGCTGCGGCCACGGATAGACGTAGGGCCATGCCAAGGCGCCAGAGAATGTTGCCATCTCGGTCAGCCCAAGGTGCTTTGACGCGGTGATCGCCTTCATGACCTGATCAACCGCCCAGACCTGCCGTGCTGCCGGATCACCCTGCACGCTTTCAGCAGCAAATCCGTCGAAAGCCGCATCGTAAGCGGGGTGCACGGCAACCAATTGGCCTTGCAGATGCGTCGAAAGTTCCGTGATCTCAACGCCGTTTGCACGCGCCTGCCCCGCGATCTCGTCACAGTAGTCTTTGGACCCAGCCGCTTTTGCCAGATCGAAAAACCGCCCATCCCAACTGGGCAATTGCACACCTTTGTAGCCACAATCAGCCGCCCATTTCGTGATCCCGTCCCATGTATTGAACGGAGCTTCATCACCTGCAAATTGGGCCAGAAACAGGCCGGGACCTTTGATAGTCTTCATGATTATTCTCCCTCTGCCGGGCGCAAGGCGCGGCGCTTCAATCGTTACGTAAACGATTACATAAGGGGAAAGCGGCGACAATCCTAAATGTCGTTTCGTAACAAGTTACGTGGAATTAGGCTGATAGGCGAAACGGCTGAACCGCGCCTCTTTCCCGCGGCCTGTCGTATCAAACGCCACCATGCCGACAAACGCCCCGGTGAACGACGAATGCTCTGGCCCGCGCCCACCTTCGTCCGAGATGTAGTGAGAGGGCAGATCATCCCCAAGCGGTTGCCAATCTCCGCTTTGTCGCCAGTAGAACTGCTGGCGGTCCCGGTTCACATCAACCGCGATATCGACCGCACCATCCGCAAGAACAACGGGATCAGCTAACGGATAGCTGAGGCGTTCCGTCTCAAAGTTCGACTGCGCTGCTATGATATAAAGCACCCGTTTATCGCCCTGCTGCGTCACGACAGCCGCATAGAAACGATGCCGATCATAGTAGGTCGTGAGACCCGCCGCTTGCTGGTAAGTGTCTGGGTCGAATGATAAAGATGTTTCCGCCCGATAGCAGAAATCCTCTTGCCGCCGCGCGACAAGGCTTTGCTCAAACCAACTGCCCAGCCCTTCGCGGGCTGTCAGGATCAACGCACCGTCAGCGACGCGGAACAGCCGTTCTGGATAAGGTGTGCGCAGCCAC
>CALILP010000145.1 GCA_938016515.1 uncultured Paracoccaceae bacterium | reverse complement strand
ATAAAACACGAGATGCGCCAAATACTCACGGCGCGCCCCGCAATCAAATCTCCAGAATTCTTCCAGCCTACCAGACCTCAGCGTCTCCACTTCAACCCGTCAACCGAACCAACCGCGCCATCAGCGCCGCCGGTGAAGGGGGTTCTAGAAGGAGTACACCAAACCCGCAACCCCTTTTTTGAACCTTTTTGCATTTTTTGTGGCACCGTCCATTTTTTCCGTTTTTTCTGACCCTTAGCGACATTTTCATCTGTCGACGTCGCGTAACAGTGCAAGATTGTTAGGCGGAATGAAAACGGAACATACTATATGTTGGGGACGGCATGACCAAAACGTCAATGCGCGCACGGTCTGGCGTGGATTGAGACCAAATTTATCACTTTGGAAGCCGACTCAACCGGATATTTTCGACTTAGGCAGCAACTCGGGCGCGCTTTTGCCATGTCATACGCGTTGCCAGCAGCCCCAGGATGATCCCAAGGTAGACGATCGGCTCTAGCTGGAACCCCTTCACGAGCCAAAGGTAGTGAACCGCCCCCAACACGGCGATTGGATAGGTCAGCTTGTGCAGTTTGCGCCAACTCGCAGCACCCAACTTGCGCAGCGACAAGTTGTTCGACGTCACAGCCAGAGGGATCATCAGCACGAAAGACAGCATCCCAACCGTGACATAGGGCCGTTTCACGATCTCTTCCCAAACACGCGAAAGCGACTGCACGTCCAAAACAGCCCATACGAGGAAATGTGCCAGAATATAAAAGAAGGTCGTCACACCCAGCGCTCGTCGGAACTTGAGTAGGTTCAGACCCGCGTATTTCCGAAGCGGCGTGATTGCGAGGCCCGCGACCAGCAACTTCAGGCCAATCTCGCCGTACTCACGTTCCAGTGCATTGATCGGCTCGACGCCCAGACCACCGGTCAGGCCCAGATAGAAGAGCCAACCAGCCCAGGCTGCCCCGACGATATATATCGTCCAGGCAGGGATACGTCGCAGAGTGCTGTTGAGAGTATCGATCATGAAAACGTGTCGCCTAGATTTTCACAGTCAGGTCCATGCCTTCGTAAAGGCCGGCGACTTCTTCTTCGTATCCGTTGAACATCAATGTATCGATCCGGGGGGCAAACAGCCCGCCGCCGACACGACGCTCTGAGGCTTGCGACCAGCGTGGATGGCTCACCTTGGGGTTCACATTACTAAAGAAGCCGTATTCGCTGGCATTGGCCTTATTCCAGCTGGTGGGCGGTTCCTGATCGGTAAGGGTCATCCGCACGATGGATTTGATCGACTTAAAGCCATACTTCCAAGGGACCACCAATCGGATCGGGGCGCCGTTCTGGTTTGCAATCGGCTCTCCATAGATGCCCGTCGCCATAATGGTTAGCGGATGCATGGCCTCGTCAAGGCGCAGGCCTTCCACATAGGGAAAGTCCAGAACACCGCGCTGGACCCCGATCATATTCTCGGGCTGAACGACCGTTTCAAAGGCAACATACTTGGCATCTGTCTGCACACCCGCTTGGTTCAGCAAGTCCGCCAGTTCAACGCCATTCCATGGGATGACCATCGACCACGCTTCGACACAGCGAAAGCGGTAGATCCGTTCTTCGACGGTCAGGCCGTCCATCAGATCAACCAACGCGTATTCACCAGGCTTATCAACCATCCCGTCGATGGTGATCTTCCAGTCCGCGGTATCAAGCTGGTGGGCGTTGTTCTTAGGGTCGTCTTTGCCAGTCCCGAACTCATAAAAGTTGTTGTAGCTCGTAATTTCTTCGAGAGTATTCGGCTCGAGCGCGTCGGCATCCTGCGCCATCGCTGACGTCCCGGTCAGACCAATCGCGCCGAGGCCTGCTGTTGCAGCAAGAATTTGACGGCGGTTCAGATAGGCTGACTTTGGCGTGACATCAGCCTGTGTCAGTGTGTTGGTCCAGCGAAAAGCCATTGGCGACTCCAATCAATCGTTTGTTCTGTCTTGAGGGGTATATAGGGCCAACAGAAGGCGATAAGCGTCACGATGCTGCCAAGTTTTGAAATATTTGGCTAAATAGGCCGTTTCATTTCATTTTTTTCACATCAAAGTGAGTGGAAATTACACACGTCGCCAGCTTAGCCCGCATCTGAAATGGATCAAGACGATAGGCGGCAATCCCCAAGTGAACCAATCCGGTCTTCGGTCAGTAGTAAACGCAATGCCAACAACGGCATCATCTAAACTTGGGAGACTACCAATGCTTCGTAGAACTTTTATCGCCTCTGCAATTGCAACGACACTGGCAACTGCGTCTTATGCTGAAACCATGGATATCGTGGATACAGCTGTTGCAAATGGCTCATTCACAACGCTGGTGGCAGCAGTTGAAGCTGCTGGTCTGGTTGAGACATTGAAGGGCGAAGGCCCGTTCACCGTATTTGCACCAACAGACGAGGCCTTTGCAGCATTGCCAGAAGGTACAGTCGAGGCTCTGCTGGCTGATCCAGAGGCTCTCGCAGGTATCCTGACGTATCACGTTGTTGCAGGTAAAGTGATGTCGGGCGATCTGTCCGACGGCATGACAGCGGCGACCGTGAACGGCGCTGACATCACCATTGGCACCGAAGGCGGCGTCACCGTGAACGAGGCCAACGTGGTCGCAGCGGACATCGAAGCGTCAAACGGCGTGATCCACGTGCTGGACGCTGTGATTTTGCCACCACAGTAAGCTAAGCTAAGTCAGAAAGGCCGGGAGCAATCCCGGCCTTTTTCCGTAACGCCTTAGAACAGATCAAGCACCGCACGGGTCGCAGTACCTGTCACCGGAACACCGCGCCGGGTTTGCAGATCACGGATCGCGGCCTCTGACATCGGCCCAATCACCCCGTCAATCGTCCCCACATCATACCCCAGATCAGTCAGCCCGCGCTGGATCGCGATCCTGTCAGCTTTGGTCAAGCCATTGGCATCCGCTGGAAAGCTGCCCTGCAAGGGTCCTGCTCCGCCGATCCGATCCGACAGATGGCCAATAGCGAGCGCATAGAAATCCGAGTTGTTGTAGCGCTTTATGACGTCAAAATTGCGGGTCACGGTGAACTGCACGCCACCCCGTTGCGGCTGAATGGTACGACCTTGCGGGCCACCCGTCCCAGCCTCTGCGCCCCACTTCAACCCGGTCCGCCAACCGCTGCGCGCCAAATAGGACGCAGCAGAGGCCAAAGCATCAGAGGGATCATCGCTCCAGATATCGCGGCGGCCGTCGCCGGTGAAATCAACGGCGAACTCTTGATAAGATGTTGGAATGAACTGGGTATGACCCATCGCACCAGCCCAACTGCCGGTCAGGTTCGCGGGGGTCGTATCGCCCCGTTCCAAGATACGCAGGGCCGCGATTAACTGGCTTTCGTAGAAATCCCCGCGCCGCCCGTCAAAGGCCAGCGTCGCTGTGCTGGACACGACCGGGATTTGGCCGCGCTTTTCGCCATACTGGCTTTCCATCCCCCAAACCGCAGCAATTATCTTGGCATCCACACCATACTTGGCCTCCACGGCAGAGAACGTGGATGACAAGCGGCTAAAGGCAGCGCGGCCCTTGGAGACACGCTCGTCCGAGGTCGCAATGGACAGGTATTCCTCCAACGTGCGTCGCGTTTGGATTTGGGATCCATCACGGGTCACAACGCCGGGCAGGAACCCTGCCCCGGCAAAGGCGGCATCAAAGGTTGCCGATGATATCCCACGGTTCAAGGCGCGGGGCTTGAAGGCCGCAACCCACGCGTCAAACGATGCATTCGGGACAGGCTGCAAATCGGGCGGTAAGCCGGTCGTGCCATTCACGGAAGGGCTGCTCGATTGCGCACGTCCATTGCAGGCGGCAAGCGCGGAACTCGCGAGTACGGATATAAAAAGACGTCTGTTCAAAATATGCATACCCCAGAGCTATCAAAGCAGGCGCTGTTGAACAGACCGAAAATAGGCAAAGGGCGACATGCGCCGCCCTCCGCCGATAACTTAGTGAACTACGGCGTCATCCGGGCGGGGCCGTTCAGACCCCGAGACGCGATCCCCGATGATCAGGCCATCGGCACCCGCACTTACAGACACCTCGGCACCATCCATGACATCGCCCGCCAAAATCATCTCGGCCAGTTGATCCTGCAACGCACGCTGGATCACCCGCTTGAGCGGCCGTGCCCCGAACACAGGATCGTATCCTTCGTCAGCCAGCCACTTCATGGCACCATCATCCAGATCAAGCGTAATGTTCCGAGACGCCAACCGCTTGGTCAGACGCCGCAACTGGATCTCGACAATCCCCGCCATGTCATCCCGCGCGAGCCGATCAAAGATGATCGTCTCATCTAGACGGTTCAGGAACTCTGGCCGGAAGTGCGCGCGGACAGCGTCGTTCACGTCACGTTTGGCATCTGACGCATCTGCACCTTCGGGCAGTTGCGAAAGCGCCTGCGACCCAAGGTTCGACGTCAGAATGATCAGCGTTTGCTTGAAGTCTACTGTCCGGCCCTGACCATCGGTCAGCACGCCATCGTCCAGAACCTGCAACAACACGTTGAACACATCAGGGTGGGCCTTTTCGACCTCGTCAAACAGAACCACCTGATACGGCCTGCGCCGGAC
>CALILP010000144.1 GCA_938016515.1 uncultured Paracoccaceae bacterium | reverse complement strand
GCCCACATCCTCAACGCAAAACGGCAGGCCCGGGGGCCTGCCGCTTCAACTATTTAAAAGGCTATCGCCGCTTAGTTGCCGGTTGCCGATGCAACAGACAGCGTGACGCCCGGGCCCATTGTCGAAGACACTGCGATCTTCTTCATATAGGTGCCTTTGGCGCCGGTTGGCTTGGCTTTGCTGACGGCCTCGACAAAGGCCTTCATGTTGTCTGCAATCTGCTCTGCGCTGAAGGAGGCCTTGCCGATACCAGCATGCACAACACCGGCCTTTTCAGCCTTGAACTGTACCTGACCACCTTTGGCATCTTCAACGGCCTGTTTGACGTCCATGGTCACTGTACCAACGCGTGGGTTTGGCATCAGGTTACGTGGACCCAGAACCTTACCCAGCCGGCCAACAACAGCCATCATGTCGGGTGTGGCGATGCAGCGATCAAAGTCGATGGTGCCGCCCTGAACGGTTTCCATCAGGTCTTCTGCACCAACGATGTCTGCACCAGCAGCTTTTGCTTCGTCAGCTTTTTCGCCGCGTGCAAAGACAGCAACGCGAACGGTTTTGCCTGTGCCGTTTGGCAAAGCAACCGTACCGCGGACCATCTGGTCTGCGTGACGTGGGTCAACACCCAAGTGCAGTGCGATTTCGACAGTCTCGTCGAACTTGGCTTTTGCATTGCCTTTGACGAGTGCGACAGCTTCTTCAACTGTAACGTCAGCTTTGCCTGCGAATGCTTCGCGGGCGGCTGTTGTGCGCTTACCGAATTTTGCCATTACTTCACCTCGATGCCCATAGAGCGAGCAGAGCCCGCGATGATCAGCATTGCGCCTTCGATAGACGTTGCATTCAGGTCTTTCATCTTGGCTTCAGCGATCTCACGGACCTGCTTACCAGTGATGGACCCTGCAACAGTACGGCCGGGTGCAGTCGAGCCTGACTTCAGCTTGGCAGCCTTCTTGATGTAGTAGGACGCAGGTGGCGTCTTGATTTCCATCGAGAAGGATTTGTCTGCATAATATGTGATCACGGTTGGGCACGGCGCACCGTTTTCCATTTCCTGTGTCTTGGCGTTGAACGCCTTACAGAATTCCATGATGTTGATCCCGCGCTGACCCAATGCTGGGCCTACAGGGGGGGATGGGTTGGCTGCGCCTGCAGGAACCTGCAGCTTCAGCGTACCAACGACTTTCTTGGCCATGTGGCCTCTCCTTTTCCAACGCCCCTTGGTCGCGACCGCAGGGCTTTGCGTTGTGTGGTCCGGCTGGTCACGCGCGCGCGCCAAACCTCCCACGAAAAACATCGCCCTAAGCGGACGATTGGCAGCGGGTAATCTACAGCGGATCGTTTTGCAAGCCTTTCTGAACAGGGACTTCCGCCTGTGCACACAAATATTTGATGGCTAACGCCGGAAATCCACTGACGTCGCGTTAGATAAACAGCGAAGCATCGCCCGCAAGAACGCCAGCCTGCCAATTGAGGTCAATCGAAAGTCCGGTCAAATGAAGTATTCCAATGCCCAGATAACGTATCATTGGCTGTCAGCAGCACTGATATTTGTCATGCTTGGCACAGGTTTGGCCTACAGCTATGAACTTGCGGACGCGGGCGCAATGACGGTTCATCAATGGGCTGGCCAAGGCCTCATCGCGGTGCTTGTCGTACGCATCCTTGTGCGCTTGTCCCGCAACGCGCCTGTACACCACACGCCACACAGCGCGTGGGAAGACATGCTCGCGCGGATCGTGCAGGCTGGTCTTTACCTTTGCATGATTGCCTTTGTCGTCACGGGCTACGTCTCGGCCTCTGCCGAGACCGATAACGTTCTGATCGCCCCTGTCAGTCTGGCCTTCGCCCGATCCGACATGGGCGAACTGATGCTAGAGGCGCACTACATGGCCAAGTGGGTTTTGCTGGCCCTGCTGCTGCTTCACATCGCAGGTGCGCTGAAACATGCCATCTGGGACAAAGATAATACCCTCTCAAACATGACCTATCACTCGAAAAGGACACCCTTATGACCATAGTAGTGACGCGTCGCCATGTGATTGCGACGATAGCCAGTAGTTCAGTTGTGCTTTGCCCGGCGGTGCTCAACGCACAAACTGTCCCCGAACCAGATTGGGGAGAGGTCCCCTACGACAAACCGCTGGGGGAAACCCAATTGGTGGAAGTAGCGGCAGGCCCCGCAGAGGTTGACGTATCAGCGCTGCAAGCTGGTGAAGTCGCCGTTATCGCCCGCCCAACCGATGACGAGGAGTACGCAGCCACCGGAATGATCCAATACATTGCGGTCTTGCGCCGAACCGATGATCAAATTGCGTTTGGTGCAGAAAACGATCGTGAAGGGACCGTGCAAGATCCGCGCTTCTTTGTTGTGAACTTGCTGTGCTCGCACCGCGGCAAGGCGATTGGGATCACCGGCAATCCAGATGCCCCATTCGCCTGCACGGATCGCAGGGGTCGGCATGGGTCAATTTACAATAGTGTTGGGTTTGGCATTGCAGGCGCATCAGAAGACGAATTCCTGTCGATCCCAGACTACACGCTGACAGCCAACGGCGACCAAGTGACTGTTGCGATTGCCTAAATGAAAAGCGGCGCCCTATTGGGCGCCGCAAAACTTATTGTTTGATGACCTGCGTGTATTCCAGCTCGACCGGGGTGGCCCGGCCAAAGATGGAAACGGTGACCTTGAGGCGCTGGTTCTCTTCATCCACCTCTTCGACCATGCCGTCGAAGTCTTCGAACGGACCGTCGGATACTTTGACCTTCTCACCGACTTCAAAGCTGATGAGCGTGCGTGGCGCTTCCTGACCTTCTTCAACACGGCCAAGGATCGACTGAACTTCGGCATCGCGCATTGGCATCGGGCGGCCTTGCGGGCCAAGAAAACCAGTGACGCGATTGATCGAGTTGATCAGGTGATAGCCCTCGTCGGACATTTCCATGTGCACCAAAACGTAGCCCGGCATAAAGCGACGCTCGGCGGTCACTTTCTTGTTCCGGCGGACCTCGATCACCTCTTCGGTGGGGACCAGCACTTCGTCGATCTGTTCATCCAGACCCTGCTCTTCCACCTTCTGACGGATTGTCTCTGCGATCTTTTTCTCGAAGTTCGAGAGGACGCTTACAGAATACCAACGTTTCGCCATGTGTCCGGGCACCTTTGCCGATGTCGGGGTGCCTGTAGGGGTCACCCGTCAAATTCCAGTTGTCTTGGACAGTCACCTGCCCGCCCGAGAATAAAAAAGCGGCGCGCAACTTGATTCGCCGCACGCCATTCTCGGAAAGTTTGTGCGGAATACCGCCCCGACCGTCTGTTTTCAAGGGGGTGTTACCCAGAAATACGCGGTCATATGATCACCGACGCCATCAACCAGACGACAGTCAAGGAGCCTCCGGCGGGAGGTGTTTTGGCGAAATGAAGTTGTGGGTCGTGCGCCCTAGCTGCCGAAGTACGACAGAACACCCTGCAAACCCGTGCGGATCAGCAAGTCGACCAAAAAGAAGAAGATCGCTGTCAGCGTGGCCATGATGAAAACCATGATCGTTGTCATCACAACTTCACGCCGGGTCGGCCAGACAACCTTCGCAATCTCGGCGCGGGTTTCATTGATGAACTGAACAGGGTTGGCCATCTGGGCATCCTCTTGAGGTTTGCGCTGACATACGCATCTCAGCGCTGCATTTCAAGCGTTACCGCGCTTGAAGACATGTGACGCCATCCATCCTGACAAGCTGGTGCCATTGGGCAGCATACATCGTATCAGAAGCGGCCTGCGACGCATCATCGTAAAGGGTAAATGGCGGCGACGTTTCCGAGACGGGAAAGATGGCAGCGGCGGCAGCAACGTTGTTTTCGCTTTTGTTTGCTTTCGCGATCAGCACAGCATCAAGTGCGGCACGCGATAACCGCACCTGTGCGCGCGTCTCAAGGGGGGGCACTGCTGTTGTGCCGACGACTGCTTTGCAGATTTGCCCGAAAATCGTGGCATAGTCTTCATACCGCCAAACCGTCACGCTTGAAATATTGGGGATGGCCCGCAAACGGCGGACGTAGTCCACCCAATCAATGGCTTCGAGCGCATTTTTTGCCATGAATTTAGCAGGTTGCACCACACGACCGCCATGCAAAATCTGACTATAGCAAGACGTCAGATACCCTGCCGGATCACGGATCGCGAGACACAGGTCCACTTTCGGTCCTCCTGCCGCGATGACGGCTTGGGACAATGCGGCGATCCGCTTTGACGCCGTGAAATACAATGGTGTCGGGATCTTTCCCCACCCCGTCTGAATCCTGCCTGCAAAGTTCTCGTCCGACAAAACAAGCCGGTGTGCCCCGCCCGCCATCTCGATCAGCACCTCGCGACCAGACATCAAGGACACCGCCCCTGTCGTTGGATCAAGCGGAAATCCAAAGCGTTCTGCAAGGCTATCACCACTGTCGCGCAATTGCGGTGGGCCAAACAGCGCGACGTCATCAGGTTTCGCGCCGGCAAGCGAACGTTGCAGATGCGTGCTTGCGGTTTTGTGCGCCCCAAGATGCAACACAATCGTCTTTGGCAAGGTTGTCATGAAAACCGGCCCCTTTGCGGAAATCGTCAAAGGTGGCCTGGCAGGGGCATGGAGACTCGAACTCCAGACCTACGGTTTTGGAGACCGTCGCTCTACCAACTGAGCTATACCCCTAAGGCCGGTGCATCGCGTACCCCGAACGTCCTCCCAAATCAAGACCTCGCCTTGCCATTGGTTCAGAAAATATCGCATCACGGCAGGGCAGCCATTTTCAGGACCCCTATGCGCGCACTTCGCAAACGTATCGAGACCTCTGCCACGCTGGCCAAGCTGATCGCCACGCCGGTCGGCTGGTATCTGCGGCTGTGCATTGCCACCAGCCGGTGGGAGACATCCGGTTTGGAAGCCTTAAAAGCGGATCTGGCCGAAGGACCAGTGCTTTGCGTGTTGTGGCATGGTCGGCTGCTGATGATCGCACCCCATTGGCCGCGCGAGGCAGGCACCCTGTCGTGCCTGCACGATACCGCACCTGTTGGACGTGCGGCGGGGGCCTTGCAAACCCACTTTGGCCTTGATCCCTTTGAGATGTCGGCCCGTCGGTCAAACATTGCGACATCGCGCGATGTGATGAAACGGGCGAAAGCCGGGATCAGTATTGGGATAACAGCGGACGGGCCAACCGGACCAGGATATGGTGTTAAGGACGCACCACTCGAGTGGGCCCGCACAATCCAGCGTCCCGTCTATGGCTATGCCTTTGCGACCAAGCGGCACCGCTTACTGAAAACATGGGACCGAATGATGGTCCCCCTGCCGTTCAGTCGTGGGGCGTATGTGTTTCAACGGATCAATCTGGACATTCCGCGCAAAGCAACGGACCTGCAGATCGAAACGGCACGAGAGGCGATGCAGAACGGGTTAAACGCGGTCACGACACAGGCGGACGATATGATCAGATAGGGGCAGCCGCACGCAAGGCATCAAGATCACCGCCCACAATTTCAGCCTCGTGGGCCCGGATCACGTCGATGGGCCAATCCCACCACTTGATGTCCAAAAGGGCCGCAATTGTCTGCGCATCGAAACGCATCCTCACGACCTTTGCCGGGTTTCCACCGATGACAGCGTAATCGGGGACTGTGCCGGTAACAACGGCCCCGGCTGCGACAATCACACCGCTTCCCACTTTGGCACCGGGCATGATTTTGGCCCCCTGCCCGATCCAGACGTCATGACCGATGGTCGTGTCAGGTCCGGGGTCAGGCATTGCGGGGGTATCGAGAAGGCCCCCAGCAAAAATGCCAAACGGGTAGCTGGAGAACCCATCGTAGCGGTGATTGGCCGAGGAGGTGATGAAGGTCACGCCATCAGCGATCTGGCAAAACTTGCCAATGGTGAGCGTCTCTGGCGAAAACGAGTAGAGGTAGGGTGCGAGGTGGAAAGCCCAATCTTCTGGTGGCGTGTGGGCGCTCGCGTAGGTGTAGTCGCCTGCGTGGAATTGGGGATGGTGGGCCACGGCAGGGGCCAGAAACACTGTGCCCTTGTGGTCTTTCGCGGAGGCTAACTTGACGGGGTGAAGTGTGTCAGGTGGTGGGAATGGAACGGGCATGGGGTATCCCTTCAGGTGGGAGAGTGAGCAGGAAAAGATACAACTTTAGATTTCGAATGCCTCAGTATTGTGCACAATACACCAAACAAACAAATGGCCGCCCCATATCCGGGACGGCCATTTGTCTTTTCGGTCATGTGGTGCGTGGCAAGCACGCACCCTACGTAGGGTGCGCATTTACTGCGCACCGCAGGAGGTTCACCTAAATGTTCTACCGTGAAGCAGGCGACTTTTCGTCAACCTATGCCCAGGACCAGCAGACCTTTCCGATCAAGTTTGATCGCTGGCGCTATTATGCGGTGTTGTTCATTGCCATTGTGATCGTGCCCTTTGTGGTGAACGACTATTGGGTGAACTCCCTGCTGCTGCCCTTCCTGATCTATGCGATTGCGGCGATTGGGTTGAACATTCTGGTGGGGTATTGCGGGCAGGTGAGCCTTGGGACCGGCGGTTTCATGGCTGTGGGGGCCTATGCCTGTTACAAGTTCATGACCGGAGTCGACATCTGGTGGGGCGGTGAACTGCTGTTTCGATTGCCCGAGTTCAACATCTTTTTCAGCGTGATCATGGGCGGGGTGATGACGGCCATTGTGGGCGTTCTGTT
>CALILP010000143.1 GCA_938016515.1 uncultured Paracoccaceae bacterium | reverse complement strand
TGTGACCTCGGGCTCTGAACACGCAGTGGTCTGGCATCTGTGTTGTCAGAATTGTCAATCTCCACACTGAAAAAGCTGAATATACTGTCTCTAGAATTGGCGGATTGCGTCCGTGTTAGCAGGCCCGACGGCTCATCGCCGGATTGTGCATTTCTGGCACGCTCCAAAGTCGGAGAACCTGATGTGTCAACGCGCAACAGAGGAGACGAAATAGGCTTTCGCTGTTGAGCACTGAAGTCCTCAAATCCTTTTGCGCCTTCTGGCTGACGGCTAGGCGCATTTCTCGCAGATCCTTCTGCAAAGAGACCTCTTGTCCGCGTCGGTGAGGCAGGAGCGGCACTTTCAGCAGGACGAAAATTTAAGGTGTTGCGGGCGCCACCACTATCGCCATTGTTCGGAGCGACCGGGGTTGTTGGTGGGGTTTGTGTTAATCCTGTTGTCAAAGACGGGTTTGTGCTGGGGACGCTCACTTTCATACTCCAATGCGCTGGTTTGGAATCTGAATAGCGCGGTCAAAGTAAGGGCGTTGTGTTTTTTAAGACCCTTTTGCCCAAGGCCCTTTGCTTTTTTGTTGGGTCGGTCTTTTCATATGAAAAAGCCAGCTGCGGCCAAACCCTCACGATGACGACCATATTGCGCATGACCGTTAACGCGCCTTCATGAATGAGCTGTTCACTCGCAGCCGAGACTCAAAGCAGGACGAAGGGATGCACCCTGTGGGTCCCAATCTGACATTTACCCGTCGTTAGCACTTGCGACCGCGCGCTGCGTTAAGATGCCGGATCGCACATGTCCGGTGTACGCGCGGTGTACACGCGGTGTACAGGCGGTGCACAGGCTTCACGCTGCAAATTAAGGGCATTAACCGCGTTTCGCCCTAGACCGGCGCCGTCCCCTCCGGGACGTTGCTTGACCCCCGACAAGACTGCCGCTTTGGACGCCATACCAACAGCCAACTGACGCTTGGCCCTTTCAACGGCAACCGCAGCACCGTTACAATCGTCACCTTCGCGCGACACATGCTGACACGGATTGCTTCGCACTCGCCTTACGCCCACTTCGGGGCGACCACACGCGAAAGGCCGACGCAATGCATACCGAAAAATTCACCTTCCCAGGCCACCCTGGCAAGACGCTCGCCGCCTGCATAGACCTGCCTGCCAGGCGTTACTTTTGGTTTCAGTGATACTGTAGACGACCTCAAAAATCGATGCAAAACAATAGTTTGATCGACAGTGTCAGGTCTCATGAACGTCGGGCAGTTCAATTGCCCGCTTTGTGTGCGGCCTCTCTTGCGTCAATAATCTTGATTTGCCGCTGGACAAAAGTGAGCAGATCCCATTCCGTAGCCATTGCCTGCTCGTCGTTTCTTACCAATTTGGCGAGGTCCTGAACATTCACGGGTTGAGGCTGTTCTGCCTCCCCTTCTTCAACCGCTTCAGTCACACCTGTGACATCCTCGTTAACGGCTGTCCCAGCGCTCGTGTCCAATACCTCAGATTGATCTGACGCAATCGTTGTGCCGTCAACATCATGGGATACCTTATCAACTTCGTCCGGCGACGCTTGCTCAGTCTCACAGAGAAAAGAGCTAGGTAAGTCAAGGAAGTAGCGCAGCACATCTTACCAATCTGTCACATTCGCTTGAAGCTGTGCATCGGCGAATGTCGCCGCAAGTGGAATGTCCATCCACCCATCTTCGATGTCAAAAGACGGACCCAGTGTCGGATGATCCTCAGTCACATTGAACTCACCGCCTTTCGCAACAAACGCGAGAACGGCAGCTTTCAGCGCAGGATCTTTCATGATGGGTTCAAGATCGGAAGAATGCACAGGCGTCCGAAGGCCAAACATAGCCACGTTCAACAAATCGACTTCTTTTGCTTTATAATCGGTATGTTGAGCGAATTTACGCACCTCGTTCGCATGCCGGCCTTGCACATATTTGGTCGCACTTTGGTGCCTCACGAGCCAACTGCTTTCCAAATTCGCATCCAGCAGTGCGATCAACATGTCGCTGTCCGCATCGTTAATGACCGCAGAGGAAATCTCGACAACGCGCGTTTCGGGATTGAATGCAAAATGATCGCGATCAACGTTGTCGACAGCCTTGAAAGAGCCGAACTCACTTAAGAACGTATCAAGTTTGTCGGCGACCCTGTCGTTTGCAAGGACGTCAGTCAGCAAAAGATGTGATTGCTTTCCACTTTCCTTTCCAAACATCAAAACGAAGGTTTCTTCACACTTCGCTCTGTGCACACTTTCCCCGGCATCATGCACTGTCTTTCCACCAACGACGACGGGTTCGAAAAGGTATTGATTGATATGGTCTTTCAGAACGCCTTGGTACCTGTGCCGGTGGATCAGCTGATCTTTCCCCTGGCCTTCAAGACCTTCAGTGTGCTTTGGCATTTCCACAGATATTTTGGCCATACGTCTTTCCGACACCTCGGCCCGGTGTTTGCGATACGTCCCGACTGTCGCGTCGTGGAGCTTCCCGAACGCGACTTTCATTTTCTTGGCAATTTTGTCTTGAACGGTGGCCGGTCGTTGACCCTCCTGCCTTGCCTCAAATCGCTGCTCTGCAATCTCCGCAGTCGGGGTCGCACCAGCATCATTTTGCACCGCCGGAGGGGTCTGTATCGGCTGATCGGCAGTCGTTTGTAGGCGTGTTGCACCGCTATCTGGAAAGGACATCATTGCTCCGATCATACTGAATTTTCGCTTTCAGGTGGGATAGGCGCATAACCAAGATGTGCTTGTGTTCTTTGTGACAGTTTTCGCAACAAGGTTCGGTTTGCTTGCATTTTCAGGCAAGCCGCTCGTTGAAAACCTAAGGTCAGGACCCATAAATCCTGCGTCGTCACAAACGTCACCATCGCGTGACAGATCGCAAGAACAATTGCTTTGTCGCCAGATGCAGGCCACTTCACTCTCAACACTACGAAAGGGCATGCGCCATGCGTTCTGAAAAAATCACCTTCCCCGGCCATTCTGGCGAGATGCTTGCAGCCCGTCTGGACTTGCCCGATGGGACACCCAAAACCGTGGCCCTTTTTGCCCATTGCTTCACATGTTCCAAAGACATCGCAGCGGCGCGGCGACTAGCAGCCCGTCTGGCTGACAATGGCATTGCCGTCCTGCGCTTTGATTTCACCGGGCTTGGACATTCAAATGGGGCGTTTGAGACTACTACTTTTTCCTCCAACGTCGCCGACCTTTATGCAGCGGCAGATGAGTTGGCAAAGCGGGACATGGCACCTTCCTTGCTCATCGGTCACTCGCTTGGCGGTGCTGCAGTGCTGCGCGCGGCACCGCAAATGGCCACGATTAAGGGCGTCGTCACGATCGGGGCCCCGGCCGATCCGGGCCACGTTACCCACAACTTTGGTGCAGCCATTGCAGACATCACCCAGAACGGCGTGGCCGAGGTACAGCTTGGCGGGCGTCCGTTGCGGATCGGGAAAGACTTCCTCGAGGACGTTGCTGCGGAAAGCCTGAAACCGGCGCTGGCAAATCTCGACGCGGCCTTGCTGGTGCTTCATGCGCCATTGGACCAAATCGTCGGGATCGAAAACGCAGGCGAGATTTTCCTTGGGGCAAAACACCCCAAAAGCTTTGTGACACTCGACGATGCAGACCACCTGCTCAGCCGCTCCAAGGACAGCGATTACGCAGCCGAGGTCATCACCGCATGGTCGCAACGCTACATTCCCATGACACAAGCCCCTGCAGCAGCCACCTCATCGCAACCCGAAGACGTGCTGCGGGTCACAGAGACAGATCCCAACGGATTTGCACAAAGCGTCACGCTAGGCACACACACACTGACAGCAGACGAGCCCAAATCCTTCGGCGGGACCGATACAGGCCTCACCCCTTACGGGCTTGTATCAGCGGGCTTGGGCACGTGTACATCGATGACAATCCGCATGTATGCGCGGCGCAAGGGGTGGCCGCTTACGAGCGTTTCTGTCGACGTGGAACATGGCAAGTGCCATATGGAAGACAGTCAAGGCGGGGGCAAGATCGACTGTTTCACCCGCAAAATACACCTGTCAGGTGATCTCGACGCGGACCAACGTGCCCGCCTGCTTGAAATCGCCGACAAATGCCCGGTCCACAAAACGCTGGAACGCACGAACGACATCAAGACCACGCTCGCCTAAGGCCACACCGCAAAGGCTTCTTTGTTTTTCTCTATATCCCCGCCGGAGGCTGCAGAACCTGCACCAAACCCACCGGTCCCGTTATTCCCGCGCGCTGCACACTGGACGCCAGAAACAAAATAAGGCGCAGCCCTCGGGCTGCGCCTTTCAATCGTTTCAATCCCGGCAGCGTGGTTTAGGTGCGGGCGTCTCCGACCAGCTTCCAGATCAGCGGGAATGCGATGACGGCTGCTACCAGTTTCAGCGCATCGACCCAGATGAAGGTCTTCACTCCGTAAGCGTACCAATTTGCCCAGCCATAACCTGCAAAGGCATCGCCACCGACAAGGCCGGATACCATCTCAACACCAGCTGTCCCCAGCAGGGCTGCACCGGCACTTAGCCATGCGACACCGGGGATGTAGACGCACAGGATCCCGACAGCCATCGCAAAGGCCATCTTAACAGGGGACCGATCCCAACCGGCAGACGCCAGCCGGCCAACCACGAAAGCTGCCAGCATGAACCCAAGGATATAGCCGCCCGTTGCACCCAGCACATAGGTCGGGCCGGCGACGTCACCTGCAAACACAGGCACACCGCGCAGTCCCAGCGCGACCCACGATGCAACCGTCGCAGCCCCCAGAACCGGGCCGTAGGCCGCACCGATGACCATGATCACCAGCATCTGCAGGGTCACAGGCACCGGAACGGTCGAAATCTGCAACTTTGATGACGCAATCAGCGCCATGACACCAGCCACCAGCAGGACCGCCCGCTTAAGCCAGATCCCGGTCCCTTGGGCATCCCAAAGGCGGTCGCTTAGGACCATATTTGTTGAAGCAGTCGACATGATGCCCTCCTTGTTCATATTTCTTTACACTTAAGTGCCTCAGCCATGCTGCACTTGCAAGAACGTTTGCGCCATCAGGCCGGCGCATAGCGCGATACAGAGGCATAGTCTTTCTTTGGCCCCCGCACGTCCCAACTTGCCTGCCAGCGCGGCCAGTTCCGAAAATCATACGTCACATTGTATAGATCAGCACCACACAGATGCGCTGTCCCAGAACTCAGGCCATGCGGCGTAAACGTATGAAACGGCGCACCGTCTGCAAAGCAAACGGCAATTTGGTCTTTCATACAATCCCAAAGATATCGCCGCTCTGCGCGCAGGGCTGCCCCACTTGAAAGTGTCAACGCGCCGACCTCGTCGTAGATCAGCCCTGCCCCCCCGTCGCGTGTCAGCGTTGCCGTTCCAGCCAATACCCCGTTCATCGCACCAAGCCGGTCGCTCAACACACGCTCCAGCCGCCAGTCCCCTGCAAAATCCTCACGCGTCAGCATCACTTATGCAACGTCCCTTCCGTCACGCTTTGATCGCTTGCAATAAACCGAATACCCGCCCCTTTCACGGTTACATCATAGCAGGCCCACAAATCCGACGGCGGCCACTGGCTGCAATATTGATCCCCCGTGACCCGCCAACGGCCCAATGACGGACGCCCGTCCTCGTAAAAGGTCGATCCGTCCGCATCAAACGTCTGGCGCGCCCCGATATAGGTCACCTCTGCGCCAGACAAGATGGTCACAATCCCGTCCCCAAAGACCTGCTCCCAACTTTGGGCTACCGCAAACCCCGGCCATATTGCCACCAGTAGCACCATAATCCTGCGCATTCTGTCCTATTCCTTCCGCTGCGGCACTTGAGCCTGCCTCTGCACCGTCTTATGACGCAGCCGAACACTGCTGCCCACCATTGATAAGGTTGATCCACATGATCCCGCGCTATTCTCGTCCTGAAATGACAGCTATCTGGTCGCCCGAGACCAAGTTCCGTATCTGGTACGAGATCGAAGCCCACGCCTGCGATGCGCAAGCCGCTATCGGTGTGATCCCCAAGGAAAACGCAGAAGCCGTCTGGAAAGCTAAAGACGTTGAATTTGACGTAGCCGCCATCGACGCCATCGAGGCTGTGACCAAACACGACGTCATCGCTTTCCTGACCCATCTTGCGGATATCATCGGCAACGACGAAGCGCGTTTTGTGCATCAGGGCATGACATCATCTGACGTGCTGGACACGACCCTGAACGTGCAACTCGTGCGCGCAGCTGATCTGCTGCTGGCTGGTATGGACCGCGTGCTGGCCGCCCTCAAAACCCGCGCGCATGAGCATAAGATGGACGTCCGCATCGGCCGCTCCCACGGCATCCATGCGGAACCCACGACAATGGGCCTGACCTTCGCCCGCTTCTACGCAGAGATGGACCGTGGCCGCGCCCGCCTGGTTGCTGCCCGCGAGGAAATCGCAACGGGTGCGGTCTCTGGCGCCGTCGGCACATTCGCCAATATCGATCCTTCCGTGGAAGAGCATGTCTGCGCCCAGATGGGCCTGTCACCAGAACCCATCAGCACCCAGGTCATCCCCCGCGACCGCCACGCCATGTTCTTTGCCACCCTTGGCGTGATCGCATCTTCCATCGAAAACATCGCCACAGAGGTACGCCACATGCAGCGCACCGAAGTGCTCGAAGCCGAAGAGTTCTTTTCCAAAGGGCAAAAAGGCTCCTCCGCGATGCCCCACAAGCGTAATCCTGTCCTGACCGAAAACCTGACTGGTCTGGCTCGTCTTGTCCGCATGTCTGTTGTCCCCGCTATGGAGAACGTCACCCTGTGGCACGAGCGGGACATCTCGCATTCTTCCGTCGAGCGGGCCATTGGGCCGGACACCACAGTCACGCTCGACTTCGCATTGCACCGCTTGGCCGGCGTCATTGAAAAGCTGGTCATCTACCCTGACAATATGCTGGCCAACATGAACAAATTCCGCGGCCTTGTTATGTCGCAGCGTGTTCTGCTGGCCCTGACCCAAGCCGGGGTCAGCCGCGAAGACAGCTATAAACTGGTGCAGCGCAACGCGATGAAGGTCTGGGAAGAAGGCAAGGACTTTCAAACCGAACTTCTGGCGGATGCTGACGTTCTTGCAGCCCTTTCCGAAGATGAGATCAAGGAAAAGTTCGACTTAGGCTACCACACCAAACACGTTGAGACGATTTTCAAACGCGTCTTTGGGTGAACTTCCGCCTGCCCCATATCTGGTGAGGTGACCTTATTTGGAAACAATGCTACTGTGCGCCCAGCTTTGATGAACAGGAGAGACCAATGAAGACGAAAGCAACTATTGCCGCCTTTATCCTGATGCTGTCACCCGCTGCCGCCTTTGCATATGGCTGTAGCGGTGCTGCACATGACGCCACACAGCAGGCATCAATGTCATGCGCAGAAGGCATGACTTATGACGCAGATCAGAACACCTGCGTGGCGGATGTTACCGGCTAACGTATTTATGTGAGGCGATGTCCCAAAAGCGCCTCACATATACGCAGCACTGACCATTAGACTTTTGACGGCGCGTGCAATGGCTGCGGTGTCGGGTGATGTGTTGCCTTCGGAACGAATGCACGACGACGACCTGCTGACATCGAAAGAACAGCATAGCGACGGCCGTCACCTTCATTCAGATAGGGCTCTCCCACCCGCTCTGCATCGTAGCCAAGCTGGCGCAGTGCACGCATCAAAGCCAATGGCGACAGCGACATCAGGCGCGATGCACCTGCGTCAGCAGCCAAATCGATCAACCCATCAACGATCAACGACAGACAGGTACTGCGGTCAGCGTGTGTTTTGACGTCGTCATCAATGACCAGACGGGTGCATTCCCACATGTCTTCATCCACGATGTCACGTCCCAAAACGCTTGGTGGAATGTCGATAAGTTTCCCCTGGACAGCATCCCGCAGCATGTAAGTGTGCGTGCCCCAAGACGCCGTTGTTGGCATGATACGTGCCCCGCCCACGACCTGGCCATCCTTGATGACGAGTGAGTAGCTCGCCTTTGGATTGTCGTATTGATCCATTTCGACAACATCGTCATGCGGGATATTCCACCCCAGATTGTCGACGAAGAAGCGCTTACGTAACCCTAGGTAATCGTAAAATGCAGTGCCATGACGGTGCATATCCGCGAGTGTGAACGTGATATTTTCCATTGTGCCCTCTTGGTTAATGAGGGGTTACAAATAGCATCCTGTCGGAAATTATACAGAGAAACATAGTTAATTATTGGGAAACCGGCATTTTCTTTCTTAGCCAGAAACACTGACGTAAAGTCGCCGTAGTCCTGTCAAACTTGGCTAGATCAGGCCAAATTGGCTGGCAAGTGCGGCTGCCTGGGGCCCGGTTTTTGCGCTTAGCTTCAACTTTGCGTTCTTCAACCTCTGCTTGATTGCGCCTTCGCTGACTTCAAGCTCGTGCGCGATCTGCTTGATTCGCTTGCCATCCTTGATCATCACCAGCACTTCCAACTCGGCGCTTGTCAGGTTTGAGGGAGGCGCGGTTTCGGCATGTCGGCGCGAAATAAACGCACTGAGAAGCCGCATTTCAAGATCCGTGAAATCGCGATCATTACGTGCAAAAGACCCGAAAGACCGCAAACTTTGCGCCCCGTCCCCAACATAGGAAATTGCGGCGCCGTAACGTAAGCCAAAGGTCTGGGCCTGCGCGACAATCCGACGCGGATCGTCCATCGCGATCTCGCTCCAGCGAATATACCCAGTATTTTGGTAGACCCAGCGAATAACAGGATCATAAAGCATGAACCGCTGCTGGGAATAATGCGTGATCCACGCCTCTGGGAACGCATTCTCCTCTTCAAGCGGGAATGCGAAGCCAATGCGCAATGCGATATGAAAGCCGGCGGGGGCGAGCTCTTTTAAATCTTCCGGGCCGAGTAAGCGATCCATTCACTACCTTCATCGCAGCAACGAAGTCTGCCTAACCACCTTAACGCACCACAAACATTTACGATATAGCCTAAAGGTTATGTTTCTTCATCTGTCCGGATGTAATATCCAAAGAAAATCGTAACTAGCAACCTAAAAGCGAGTGCTGCACAATATGACCGGCCAAGATGTAATTCAGGACAAGCTTGTCGCGTTAAAAAATCTTGCACCTGCGGGTTACGCGGTTGCACTGCACGTTCACTTTACCGCCCCTACTTTTCTGTTTCAGACCTATGATCGGGAATGGCTGGAATACTATTCAAAAAAAGGGCTCGTGATGACGGACCCGACGGTGCACTGGGGTTTTGAAAACCGCGGTGCCGTTGATTGGGCAGACCTTGCAGAAAGCGATACGCAGGGCGTCATGACAGAGGCTGCCAACTATGGCCTGAAATTTGGCATGACATGTTCCTTTGGCGACGAATCACGCCCAAGCATCGGTAGTTTTGCGCGTGGTGATCGGGCTTTCAATCCAGACGAGGCCCAGGAACTTGGGCAGCACCTTGCTGATTTGCATGCCCTGACGGACAATCTGAAGGTCCTGTCACCTGAGACCGCAGAAGCGCTGCGCAAACTCTCGATCGAGTATACGCACCCACACTAAGGGGCTGGAAAAGCGTGGTAAGCCGACAAGAAACTTTACTGTTTCTTGAGGCTCTTACGCTACGCTCAACCCCATGCAAATGCTTGGTTCTCTGTCTGACGCTTCACCCTCACCTGCCACACTGACACGTCGTCGCAAGGCCGCGATGATTGTTCAGCTGTTGTTTAAGGACGGTGACGGTATCCCACTCAACCGGATGCCCCAAAAGCTGCAGGCGGCCCTTGCGCATGAAATGGGCGCGATAAAGCTGGTCGACAAAGACACTGTGTCCGCCGTTGCAGAAGAATTCGTTTCAGAGCTTGACGCCATTGGCCTTGCTGCGGATGGCGATACCATCAAAGCCCTTGATGCATTGGGCGACAAAATAGACCCTGAGTTGGCACAACGGTTGCGCGCCGAAATCCTTGCGGCCCGCAGTGGTGACCCGTGGCCTTTGATCATCGCACTTTCCGAAGACGAGTTGGTGACCGTCCTGAATACGCAAAGCCTGCAAGTCGGTGGCGTTGTCCTGTCAAAACTTGAGGTCGCGAAGGCCGCAGCTGTTCTAGCCAAGGTTCCGGGCGAAAGGGCCAGACGGATTACCTTTGGGATGTCGCAAACCGCAGATATCTCGCCCGACGCGGTGCTGCGGATCGGCAAAGCGCTGGTCGAAGATCATTGCCAGAAGCCTGCGATTGCCTTCCAGAAAGGGCCAGACTCGCGTTTGGGCGCGATCCTGAACACAAGTCCTGCGGCAACCCGTGAAGACGTTCTGACCGGCCTCAACGATGAGGACCCAGAGTTTGCTGATGATGTGCGCCGCAGAATCTTCACCTTCGCTGACATCGCGACCCGCCTGAAACCGGTGGACGTGCCGACTTGCCTGCGCAACGTCGACAACGACGATCTGAATATTGCTGTTGCAGCAGCACTAGGTGGTGGAGACGGCGAAGTCCGTGGCGCAGAATTCATCCTGGCGAACATGTCACAACGTATGGCCGATCAGCTGCGCGAAGCCGCCGCAGATTTGGGCACTGTGAACCGCGAGGCTGGCGAACGCGCTATGAACGCCATCACGACTGTCATCCGCGACATGGAAGGCGACGGCCTGATCACATACCGTGAACCAGAAGAAGAGGCACTCTAGGGCCCCGCCTTTTCCATCATGGACAGCCATTGCTGACAGCCTTACGATCTGGCCCATGAATGACACTTCCAAAACTCAAATCGGCCGTCGGTGGCACGATATGGGCGGCGATGCCGCAGGCCCCATTCCAGATGCCAGCCATGATTTTGCAATCTGGGAAAAGCGGGTTGATGCGCTCATGGTGCTTTGCGCCGAAAGGGGCCATTTCACAGTCGACGGCCTGCGCCGCGTTCTGGAAGACATGCCAGCTGAAAACTACGACACGATGAGCTATTATGAACGCTGGATCGTCTCTATCAATCAAAACCTGATCGAGGGAGGCGTCTATTCCACAGCTGAGCTCGCCGCGAAAATGTCGGAAGTCGCAGCGCGTGGTGACACCTATGGGGATGCAACAGGTGGCTGAATTTGTGTCATCCCAAACCGTTCGCGTCCGCACCGATATCCCACCCGGACACGTCCGCACACCTTATTATCTGCGCGGCAAAACTGGCGTCATTGAACGCACTTTGGGCCCGTTCCCCAACCCAGAAGATCTGGCCTATGGCGTTCCGGCCCAACCTTTGCAGCTGCTGCGCGTCCGATTTGCCATGCAAGAGGTTTGGGGACACGCCGCTGAACGCCCCAACGACACAATCGAGGCCGAGATTTATGCACATTGGCTGGAAACGGTGACCTGACGATGCCACATGACCACCACGACCACCTGTCCCCCAGCGGTCATCCTTACAGGCCCGACAATGATACCGTCCTGACCTATTGGCAGCAGATGGAAATCGCGATCCGTGAACTGCTGATTGAAAAGCAGATCGTCACTGCCGCCCAGATCGCAGGTCAAATTGCTGACATGGACGCGCGCAGCCCTGCAGATGGCGCAGCTGTCGTGGCGCGTGCCTGGACCGATCCTGCCTTTCTCGAACGGTTGCGCGCAGATGGGTCTGCTGCTACCCGCGAGATGGGCTTTGATATCGGCCCGATGAAACTGATTGCCGTTGAAAACACAGAAACTTTGCACAATGTTGTCGTTTGCACCCTGTGCTCTTGCTACCCACGCAATCTGCTGGGTTTGCCTCCGGATTGGTACAAGTCGCGGGCCTACCGGTCCCGCACGGTCCGCGAGCCGCGATCTGTCTTGGCCGAGTTTGGCGTCACGCTGCCCGACACCGTCGAAGTGCGCGTGCACGATAGTACGGCTGATATGCGTTACGTTGTTATCCCGGCTCGCCCTGCTGGTACCGAAGGCTTGGATGAGGCAGCACTGGCCAACCTAGTCACACGTGATTCCATGATCGGCACCGGTCTGGCCCGATCCTTGCGGCCCTAGCGATATGACTGACGACGCCCCCCTGTCAGGCAGCAAGGCAGACTGGATCACCGACCGTCTATTGCGCGGTTTGCTAGGCCTTGTGATGTTGGTCCCTTATCGCCGCCGTGTCCCACTGATGGGCTGGATCGTCGCGCGGGTAATCGGACCCGTCACGGGGTATAAACGGCGTGCAGCGCGGCATCTTGAAATGGTGTACCCCACGATGCCGGCAGGCGCCCGCGCGCGTCTTGCAACTGCCGTCTGCAACAATTTTGGTCGCACGTTGATTGAAAACTATTCCTGGAAGGCATTTGGGGCGCATCTTGCACAAACAGAGCCTCAGGGTCCCGGCATAGACGCGCTTTTGCAGGCTGAAGAAGATGGCAAACCCGTTATTTTTGTCACCGGCCACTATGGCAACCACGAAGCACCGCGACATGTGCTGACGCAAATGGGCCTGACGATTGGCGGGCTTTATCGCCCTATGTCCAATCCGTTCTTCAATGATCACTATGCCAAGACGATGTCGTCGTGGGGCGGTCCTGTTTTTGCCCAAGGGCGTGCCGGTACGATTGGATTTGCCAAGCACCTGAAATCTGGTGGGATGGCGACGCTGTTGTTTGATGTTGCAAATGCTGGGGGGATCAACATCCCATTCTTAGGCCATCCGGCCCGCACAGCAACATCAGCCGCCGATTTGGCAAACCGACTGGATGCTGTCGTGATCCCCTACTTTGGCGTGCGTCAGCCAGATGGGCTGTCATTTGACATCCACGTCGAAAACCCGATCACGCCCGGCACACCGCAAGAGATGATGGGTGAAATGACACGCCGTCTTGAAGCCCGCATCGAAGCATCACCGGAACAGTGGTTCTGGGTACACCGCCGCTGGAAACAACCGCGTCATCCCAAGAGCTAGTTGAGTTTTGCTGCTCCGACCACAGGTCCGTCCGCACCGCGCTGAATAACGACGGCAATCTGCTCCGCTTCACCGACATCCGCCTGCAGCTCGACAGGGCTGGTCCCGTCCCATTGTTGCAGAATGTCAAAACCGCTGACGACATTGGAGTAGCTGATGGTCTGGCCAGCGTTCTCGCCGCGGCTGATAGATACGGTCTGTTCCGACAACATCCGCACCAGTTGGATCACAAACGGACCAGTTGCGGTCGTATCGTCCAGTTCAGCCGAGATCGTCAGGCTGGCGCCGTCACGTTTCAACGACACAGCCACAGGCAAGGTCACTTCCGTATGGGCCTGAATGGCGTCGGCCAACTGCATACCTCTGGCCCCGATCACCAGATCCTGGCCGCCGACCACAAACTGGGGGGTATAGACTGTCGTCTGACCTGCAGCACGGGCATAGCTTTGTTGGCGCCGTGTGTGGTCAGGGTTCGCAAATTCATCAACCCAGCCGATGTAATCCCAGTAGTCAACATGCAGGGCCATCGCGATCACGTCGTCACGGGCCGACAGCTCTTTCAGCATGGCATCCGCCGGCGGACAAGATGAACACCCCTGCGAGGTATATAGCTCCACGACGACGATACTGTTCTCAGCCACGGCCGGCGCGGCGAGGCAGGTGGTGATCAAAGCAGCTGATTGCAGCAAATTTCGCATTTCGGGTCCCGGATTCATTGGCTGGATACACATCTAGGGAATAAGGTCGTCACTAGCCAATCAAGGAATTGCGAGGAACATTGCAATCCAGCGTCAGGCGGCAATTCCGCAACGCTGTGGTGCAGTGTCACAGGGGTTTGAACTGAATTGTGTGCAATGGTATACAGTTTTTGTCTTGATATCGTGATGCCCATGAGGCATCAGCACCCCAAAGCCATTTCTTCCATATCCGAAAGGGACAGCCATGACTGTGACCGTTGGTACTGATACCGCGAAAACCCGCAAGACTTTGACCGTCGGCGGTAGCTCTGTCGATTACTATTCCATTCCTGCTGCCGAAGCTGCTGGCCTCGGTGATTTCTCGAAACTGCCTGCCGCGTTGAAGGTCGTGCTGGAAAACATGCTGCGCTTTGAAGACGGCGGTTTCTCGGTCTCTGTGGATGACATCAAGGCGTTTTCCGACTGGGCCGTCAAAGGTGGCAAGAACCCGATTGAGATCGCCTACCGCCCTGCCCGCGTCCTGATGCAGGATTTCACCGGTGTACCGGCAGTTGTTGACCTTGCTGCGATGCGCGACGGGATCGTGGCCTTGGGCGGCGACGCCCAACAGATCAACCCGCTGAACCCGGTTGATCTGGTCATCGACCACTCTGTCATGATCGACGAGTTCGGCAACCCGCGTGCCTTCCAGATGAACGTGGACCGCGAGTATGAGCGGAACATGGAACGCTACACATTCCTGAAGTGGGGCCAGAAGGCGTTCAACAACTTTCGCGTGGTGCCACCGGGCACCGGCATCTGCCACCAGGTGAACCTTGAATATCTGGCCCAAACCGTCTGGACCGACAAAGACCAGAACGGGGTTGAGATTGCTTATCCCGATACGCTGGTCGGCACAGACAGCCACACCACTATGGTCAACGGCTTGGCCGTTCTTGGCTGGGGCGTTGGCGGGATTGAAGCCGAAGCTGCGATGCTCGGCCAGCCAGTGTCGATGCTGATCCCCGAAGTTGTTGGCTTTGAGCTGACAGGCGAGATGATGGAAGGCACAACCGGGACTGACCTCGTGCTAAAGGTTGTCGAGATGCTCCGCGAAATGGGCGTTGTCGGCAAGTTTGTTGAATTCTACGGCGAAGGTCTGGACCGTCTGCCGCTGGCCGACCGCGCGACCATCGCGAACATGGCGCCTGAATATGGGGCCACATGTGGCTTCTTCCCCATCGACGGCGAAACCCTGCGCTACCTGCGCAACACAGGCCGCGACGAAGACCGGATTGCTTTGGTCGAAGCTTACGCCAAAGAAAACGGGTTTTGGCGTGGTGACGACTATGCACCGGTTTATACAGCCACGCTATCGCTCGAC
Organism: uncultured Paracoccaceae bacterium; assembly: GCA_938016515.1. Lineage (GTDB taxonomy): Bacteria > Pseudomonadota > Alphaproteobacteria > Rhodobacterales > Rhodobacteraceae > Yoonia. The sequence continues at coordinate 1,013 of CALILP010000143.1, read as the reverse complement.
ATGGGCACTATCGTGCCTGCGATTTCCGGACCAAAGCGCCCGCAGGACTACGTCGCCTTGACTGATGCCAAAACGGCCTTTGCGCGCGAGATGGAAGAGACATTTAAGCGGCCAATGAATAAAGAAGTCGCCGTGGCTGGTGAAGACTACACATTGTCATCAGGCAAAGTTGTGATCGCTTCGATCACGTCCTGCACCAACACATCCAACCCTTACGTGATGATCGGCGCGGGCCTTGTGGCACGCAAAGCCGCCGCACTGGGTATGGACCGGAAACCTTGGGTCAAGACATCGCTGGCGCCCGGATCACAGGTTGTATCCGAATATCTGGAAGCAGCGGGCTTGCAAGAAGACCTCGACAAGATCGGGTTCAACCTTGTGGGTTATGGCTGCACGACCTGCATCGGCAACTCTGGCCCGATCCAAAAAGAACTGTCAGATGCGATTGCAGAGGGCGATCTGGTGGCCACATCGGTCCTGTCAGGCAACCGAAACTTTGAAGGGCGTATTTCACCAGACGTGCGGGCGAACTATCTGGCCTCACCGCCGCTGGTCGTGGCTTACGCACTTGCAGGGACAATGGACATTGACCTGTCTTCTGATCCGCTGGGTCAGGACAAGGATGGCAACGACGTCTTCCTGAAAGACATCTGGCCGACGTCCGCCGAGATCAACGCACTGGTCGAAAAGACCGTCACCCGCGAAGCGTTCCAGAAGAAATACGCGGATGTCTTCAAAGGCGACGAGAAGTGGCAGGCGGTGCAGACGCCAGACTCCGAGACGTATGACTGGCCAGCCGCATCCACTTACATCCAGAACCCACCCTACTTCCAGGGCATGGGCAAAGACGCAGGCAAGATCAGCAACCTGTCGGGCGCAAAAGTGCTGGCCATGTTGGGAGATATGGTCACCACCGACCACATCTCGCCCGCCGGGTCATTCAAAGACAGCACACCGGCTGGCCGCTATCTGGTCGAACGTCAGGTGCCGGTACGCGAGTTCAACTCTTACGG